>NZ_JBVJCO010000004.1:67420-182767 GCF_055588525.1 Kitasatospora sp. NPDC041988 | reverse complement strand
ACCCCCCCCACCCACCCACCCCCCCACCCCCGCACCCCCCCCCCCCCCCCCCCCCCCCCCCCCCCCCCCCCCCCCCCCCCCCCCCCCCCCCCCCCCCCCCCCCCCCCCCCCCCGCGCCCGTCCGCCGCCGGCTCACAGCTCCGCCTCGGGCGGCAGCCGGTGGACACCCGGCAGGTGGGTGTCCAACTCGCCCGGCTCGAAGCGGCACATGCCGACCGCGTGCCAGAACTCGCCCACCACGTCGCCCTCGTACTTGTAGGCGCCGGAGGGCAGCAGCGCGGCCCAGCCGTCGGGGGCACCGAGGAGGGTGGCCCGGAGGGTGGGGAGGCCGGTCGCGGGGACGTCCCAGAGACGGACGGTGCCGTCCTCGCCGCCGCCGGCGAGCAGGGAGCCGTCGGGGCTGAAGGTGACGGCCAGGATCCGGCCGGTGTGGCCGCGGAGCCGGCCGAGGTCGCGGCCGGTGTGCGGGTCCCAGAGGCGGACGACGCGGTCGTCGCCGGCGGTGGCGAGCAGCGGGCGCCGGGGGTGGACGGCGGCGGTCCAGAGCCGGCCGACGTGGCCGCCGAGCCGGTGGCGGACGGCGCCGTCGGCCCAGATCACGGCGTCGCCGTCCCAGGAGGCGCTGGCCAGCCAGGTGTTGTCGGCCGCGAACGCGACCGCGTACACCCGGTCGTGGTGGCCTTCGAGCTGGGTCTCTATCCGGCCGGCCGCGATGTCCCAGATCCGGACCCGGCTGTCGTCGCAGCCGGTGGCGAGCCGCCGCCCGTCCGGGCTGAAGGAGATGGAGCGGACCCTGCCGCGGTGTTCCCGCAGGGTGGCGACGTGGGCGCCGGTGCTGCGGTACCAGATGCGGACGGTGTCGTCGTCGTTGGCGGTGGCGACGAGGACGCCGTCGGTGCTGAACGCCTCGGCCCAGACGTGTTCGGTCTCGACGTCCATCTCGCGCAGGTATTCGCCGGTGCGGGCGTTCCACAGGTAGAGGTCGCCGTCGTTGCTGGCGGTGGCGATCAGCGGGCCTTCGGGGCTGAACTGGGCGGACACCAGCCGGCTGCTGCGGGCGGCGAGCTCCCTGGCCCGGCGGCCGGTGGCCGGCTCCCAGAGCCGGACGACACCGTCGTTGCCGCCGGCCGCGAGGAGGGTGCCGTCGCCGTTGAAGGAGAGCGAGCCGATCCGCCGGCCGTGGCCGCGCAGCAGCAGCCGGCTGCGGCCGGAGCCGGGCTCCCAGAGCCGGACGGCGCCGTCGTTGCCGCCGGTCACCAGCAGCGGCTCCGCGTCCGGCCCGGCCGGTCCGCCGACCGCCCCGCCGACCGGACCACCGCCCGGACCAGCGACCGGCCGGTCCGCCGGCCGGAACCGGCAGACCCAGACCGAGCCCCGGTGCTCGGGCGGCTGGCGGCGCAGCGGCGCCACCTCGCGGCCGCCGCCGCCGCTGCCACCACTGCCGCTCCTGCGCACCGGGCCGACCCGCCAGACCCGGACCACGCCGTCGCTGTCGCCGGCCGCGAGCCGGGTGCCGTCGGCGTCGAACGCCACCTGGTAGACCGCCCCGGTGCAGCCCTCCAGCAGGCCGGCGGCCGTCCCGTCGAGCGGGTTCCAGAGCCGGATCCGGCCCTCGGTGTCGCCGCTGGCGAGCAGGTCGCCGTCGGGGTGGAAGGCCAGCGTGTAGACGCGGCCGCCGTGGCCTTCGAGGGTGTGGAGCAGCCGGCGCCGGCCGACGTCCCAGAGCCGGACGGTGCCGCCGCGGACGCCGTCCACACCGCCGTCGCCGGTGGCCAGGACGGTGCCGTCCGGGCTGAACCGGGCGCGGTACACCGATCCCCGGTGACCGGGGAGTTCGGCGATCAGCCGGCCGCTGCCGGTGGACCAGAGGCGGACCGCGCCGGCGCGGTCGCCGGTGACGAGCTGGGAGCCGTCGGGGCTGAACACCGCCGTGTAGACGGGTGCGGTGTGGCCGGGGAGGCTGCGCAGCAGCCGGCCGGCGGCGGTGTCCCAGAGGGTGACGGTGCCCTCGGCGTCGCCGGTGGCCAGCAGGGCACCGCCGGCCCCGAGCGAGACCGGCCAGACGCCGCCGGGGTGGACGTCGAGGCGGTGGCGGCACTCTCCCGAGACCGGGTCCCAGAGCCGGACGGTGCCGTCGGCGCTGCCGGTGGCCAGCACGTCGCCGGCGAACTTGACCGCGTAGACGCGGCCGATGTGGTCCTTGAGGGTGCGCAGCGCGACACCGGTGACGGCGTCGCAGATCAGCACGGAGCCGTCGTCGCTGCCGACGGCGAGGAGTTGGCCGTCGACGCTGAACGCGACCGGCTCGGGCAGCCGGGTGGTGCGGACGTCGAAGCCGTAGGGGACGCCGACCTCGGAGGGGCGGAACCCCGCCTCGACGGGCAGGCCGGGGGCGATGGCGGCGGCGCGGAGCTCGGGGGCGGCGAGCACCCGGGCGTCGGTGACGGCGGAGATCAGGGCGGCCCGCTGCCAGCGGCTGCCGCGCAGGCGGGCACCGCGCAGGTCGGTGCGGATGAGCCGGGCGCCGCGCAGGTCGGCGTCGCGCAGGTCGGCGCCGGTGAGGTCGGCGGCGTCGAGCCGGGCGCCGACCAGGCGGGCGCCGCGCAGTGAGGCGCCGGCGAGGTTGGCGCCGAGCAGCCGGGCGTCGGTGAGGTCGGCGCGGGCGAGGTCGACGCCGGAGAGGTCCCGGTGGGAGAGGTCCTCGCCGGCCAGGGCGGCGCCGCGCAGGTCGGTGTGGGCGGGGACGCGGAGCCGGGCCAGCACCTTGACCGCGTTGGACCGCGCGACCTCCTCGGAGCCGGCGGAGTCCGCGGCGCCGTCCAGGACGGACTGCGCCCACTCCTGGCAGACCTGGTGGTCGGCCAGGTCGCAGAGGAACTCGACCGCCAGCCGGGTGAGCGGCCGCCGGGCGAGCAGCTCCGGCTCGCCCGCGCCGAGGCCGGCCGCGGCCGCGCGGGCGACCAGCCACTCGACCACCGAACCGTGGATGAACTGGAACATGCCCTCGTCGGAGCGGACCAGCAGCGAGCCGGAGCCGACCGCGTGGGCGACCTGCGGGGTGGGCAGCCCGGTGCCCGCCAGGTCGGCCAGCACCCCGGCGATGTCGAGCAGTTCGTCGTACGGCATGGCGCCCCGGCCGCTCTCCCAGAGCCGCAGCGCGAGCAGCGTGACGGCCTCCCAGAGCTGGTCCAGCCCGAGGCCGGGCGCGGCGCCCGGCCCGCCGTGGCCGCGCTGCTCCTCGAACCGCAGCCAGGCGGTGAAGACCTCCTGGTAGAGGCCGGCGGCGCTGAGCGCCCGGCCGGCGCCGGCGACGGCCCGCAGCCGGTCGTGGTCGAGGTCGGCGACGAAGCTGAGCAGCCGGGGGTTGCGGCAGAGGGCGAGCAGGTCGGGGATGGCCTCCAGCAGCCGCATCCGGCGGTCGGCGGCGGTCTCGTCGCCGTAGCGGTTGACCAGGTAGCCGCGGATCTGGGCGGCGGTGAAGTCCTGGACGGCGAGCAGCCGCCGCTGCGGGAGCAGGCCGACCCGCTCGCCGAGCGCGGTGAGCACCTGCTCCTGGGAGCTGAAGTGCTGGGTGCGGCTGCTGACCACGATCTTGGCGTTGTCGACGGCGGCGTCGAGCAGTACCTGGAGGTGGTCGGCGGCCCGTTCGTAGCTGACCCGGTTGAGCAGTTCGTCGAAGCCGTCGAAGAGCAGGACGATGCGGCCCTGCCGGAGCATGTAGCGGAAGGCCCGCAGGTCGATGGTGTCGATGCCGTGCGCGGTCAGGTGGGCGGCCACCAGGCCGTCGAAGGAGTGCGCCTTGTCGAGCGCGCTGAGCTCGATGAACAGCGGTGTCAGGTGCGGGAGTTCGGCGGGGATGCGGCGGGCCAGCTCGCGCAGGGCGAAGGTCTTGCCGTGGCCGAAGTCGCCGAGCAGCAGCAGGAACCGGCCGTGGTCGGACTCCAGCAGCCGGAGCATCTCGTCGACCAGGCCCTCGCGTTCGGCGCCGCCGGGGCGTTCGGCGTCGCGGTAGCGCTGCGGGAGGTAGAGGCCGGGCTGGTACTGGCTGTCGGTGCTGAGCCGCTCGCTCTGGGCGGCGACGTAGCCGCTCAGGTCGAGCAGGCCCTGGAACTCGATGAAGCTGCGCAGCCGCACGCCACGCCGGCGGGCCCGGTCGCGCAGTTCGCGCGGGGGCGGCGGGCCGTCGTGGACGAGTTCGGCGTCGGGGGCGGTGCCGGCGGCGTGCACGGCGTCGACGAAGCGGTCGACGTCCTCGGCGGTGGGGGTGGAGACGCAGGCGGCGACGCGCTGTTGGCGGACGAAGCCCGATTCCGTCCAGGTGACGAAGAGCTGGGGCGGGGCGCCGGCGACGGTACGGATCTGGGCGCCCTCGTGGCGGGTCCGGCAGACCTCGGCGACCCGGGCGAGCAGGGTGTCGGCCGGGGAGGCCAGCTCCCGGGCCTCCCGTTCGGGTTCGGCGGGCGGCAGGGCGGCGGCGGCCGGCGGCGTCGGCGGGGCGGGCGGTTCGGCCGCGTCGGGCGGCGGCGGGAAGGCGCGGTGGGCCCGGCGCCAGGCGGCGGGCGTCTGCTGGAGTTCGGCGCCCGGGGCCGGCCAGCGGGTGAGGCCGTGGCGGGTGAGCCGGAGCAGCTGGTGGGTGCCGGGGCCGCCGGCGCCGACCACGCTCACCTCGCCGGTGCCGGTGGAGAGCGCGCGGACCGTCGGCCGGGAGTCGGCCGGGCCGTGCAGCAACAGGTGCAGCCGGGGCGCGGTGAGCCGGGTGAACCGGTCGAGGTCGCGCAGCGGTTCGGCGTCCTGGCCGGCCCGGGCCGACCGGGCGCCGGCGGGCCGGGCGGTGACCGGGTGGCGCAGCGCGCCGATCCGCAGCCAGCCGTCGTTCTCGTACGGGCGCAGCGCCTGGGCGAACCAGGCGGCCTGCTCGGGGCCGAGCCAGCCGTACCGGTCGTCGGCGCGGTGGCTGTACGCCATCGAGGAGTTGAGGCCGGCGACGACGGTGCCGAGCTCGGGCACGGGGAAGAGCGTCCACGGCTGGGCGCTGTCGAAGACGACGTCCAGGCCCTGGTAGAACTCCTGGAACAGCCGGGCGTAGTGGCGCCACTTGGGCCAGTACGGCGGGGCGGGCCGCAGTTCGTCGGCCTCGCAGGTGCTGAAGTAGGCGCGCGAGGCGGCCTGGCTGACGTCCTGCCCGCCGGGCACGATGGCCACCCGGTGCGGTTCCACGCCGAGCAGCGAGCGGATCCCGGTGAGGAAGGCGAGCGCCTGCTCGCACTCGCGGGGGCTGCCGGAGGCGGTCAGGTCGCCGGTGACGACGACCAGTTCGGGGGCGGGGGCGCCGGCGTCGGCCAGCTCCACGAGGTCGCCCCAGATGGCGGCCTGGAGGTCGACCGGGTCGCTGCCGCGGCCGAAGGACGGGCCCGCCAGGTGCAGCACCGACACGCCCTCGCGGCCGCCGGCCCGGTCACCGGCCGACGGGTACTCGGGCGGGGCGGAGGGCCTGCGCCGGCCGGCCCAGCCGGTCCCGCCGACCGGCCGGGGCGCTGGCACCTGCGGCTGCGCCTGCCCCGGCACGACGGGCGCCCCGACGGCGCCGCCCGGGTAGCCGGGCCGCAGGTCGGGCCGGGCCCGGCCCTCCATGGCCTGGCCGACCCGGGCGAGCAGCAGCTGCCGGGCCCGCGCGGGCTCGGCGACGCCCGCCAGGTCGATGTAGGTGAGGGTGGCGAGCAGGCCGTCCACCGGGATGTCCTCGATCCGGACGGTCAGGAGCCGGCGGTCGGGGGCGTCCGGGTCGGAGCGCAGGGCGGCCTGCCACTCCATCCGCCCGTACCGGGAGCGCTCGTAGTTGCGCGAGAGCAGGGCGATGGTGGCGGCGGACTCGGTGACGCCGCGGTCCATGAAGTCCACGAAGTTGGTCCCGGGGACGAAGTCCCAGGCCTGCAGGAAGGCGCGGTAGCCGGCCTCCTCCAGCGTCCAGGCGATCCAGGCCGCCCACCGCTCGTCCGCCGGTGAGTAGCTGATGAAGAAGTCGATCGGCCCGGGGCCACCCGGGGTTGCGTCCAAAGCCCCCATGGGGGAGAGCTTGTGACCGATCGGCCTCTGTTAAACCCCGTTCGGACCCGGTCTCGACGTGAGAACAACCGTGTGCGACCCTGGCGGGCGTGCTTGCCTACTGGCCCACCGTCAGACGTCTCCACCCCTTGGACTGGGTGGCCGCGGGGCTGCTCACCTGCGGGTTGCTCTTCCTCGCCACCGGTCTGCTGCCGGCGGCGTCGGCGAGCGCGGCGGTCTCCCGGATCGCACCGCTGCTCGCCTTTCTCGGCACGGTCATCGTGCTGGCCGAACTCACCAGCGCCGCCGAGGTGTTCGACGTCGTGGCGGCGGGCGTGGCGCGGGCCGGGCGGGGCAGCTACGCCGCGCTGTTCCTGCTCTGTGTGGCCTTCGCCGCCGTCACCACGATGACCCTCAACCTGGACACCACCGCCGTCCTGCTCACCCCGGTGATGCTGGCCCTCGCCACGCGGGTGGGCATCGCGCCGCTGCCGCTGGCGATGACCACGGTCTGGCTGGCCAACACCGCGAGCCTGCTGCTGCCGGTGTCCAACCTGACCAACCTGCTGGCCGCCGAGCGGGTCGCGCTCTCCCCCACCGGGCTGGCCCGGGTGATGTGGGCGCCACAGCTGGCCGCCCTGCTGGCGACGATGGCCTGCCTCTGGGGCTTCTACTGGCGGCGCGGCCGCCGGGGCGCCGCCGACTACACGCCGCCGCCCGCCCACCGGCCGGGCGATCGGGTGCTGTTCCGGGTCTGCGGGCTGGCCTGCGCCGGCTTCCTGCTGGCGACGCTGCTGACCGGCCTGCCGCTCTGGGTGGCCTCGGGTGCGGCCGCCCTGGTGGCGGTGGCCGCCTTCGCCGTCCGGCGGCCGGAGGCGCTGCGGGCCTCGCTGGTCCCGTGGCGGCTGCTGGTGATGGTGCCGGGGATGTTCCTGGTGGTGCAGACGGTCGACGCGCACGGGCTGCACCGGGTGCTGGACGCGGCGATCGGGACGGACGGCGGGGTGCTCGGGATGTTCCGGGCCTCGGCGGTCGGCGCGGGCCTGTCCAACCTGCTCAACAACCTGCCCGTCTACCTGGCCGGGGAGGCCGCGGTGCCGGTCGCCAACCACCAGCAGCTGCTCTCCCTGCTGATCGGCACCAACATCGGCCCGCTGATCACGCCGTGGGCCTCGCTGGCCACCCTGCTCTGGTACGAGCGGTGCCGCTCGGCAGGCCTGCGGGTGCCGCTGCGGGGCGTCGCCGGGACCAGCGCGGTGCTGGCGGTGGCCGGCGTGCTGCTGGCCACCTCGGCGCTCGCGCTCACGGCGTAGCCGGGCCGGTGAGGGTCCGGCGTGCCGCCGGGCGGCCCGGGCCGGGCGGGCCCCGCTTCAGTCCTCGTCGGGTGTCGGGTATCTGGCTACGACCCCGTCCTTCTGGGCGGGGGGATGTCAGCGATCCCCCTGGCGGCCGCCTCGGCGATCCGGGCCGTCCGGGCCGCGTCGCACTGCCGGCGCACCACTCGCCGGGCGCCCCCGTCGAGCGGCCCGAGGACGACGTCCACCGGGCCCGGCACCGAGCGGCCCAGCACCACCGTGGCGGCCGATCCACCGCCCGGCAGGACGGTCGCGTGGAACTCGCCGGCCCCCAGGGTGTACGTCTCGCCGCGTGCGCTGGTCCGCTCGCCGAGCGGCTCCCAGCGCACCAGCCGCGCGGTCGGCCGGATCTCGTCGGTGCCCGCCGCGCTGTACACCTCGTACGCGCGGTGGGTCGGCCGGTCCGGCTCGTCGTGGACCGCGACCCGCAGGTTGCCGACCCGCCCGTACAGCACGCTGCTCTTCAGCTCCCAGCTGTGGCAGTGGATCTCCCGCACACCGCGGGCCGGGCCCGGCGCGTCGGTGTCCGGGCCGAAGACGTGCACGCAGACCCCGAACTCCCCGTCGCGCAGCACCGGCAGGCAGAAGAAGCCGAGTGGGTGGGCGACGGCCCGCAGGGGTCTCGCGCCCGAGACGACCTCCGCCAGGATCCCGCCGAGCAGCCCGTCCAGCGCGGGCGAGGCGGCGCTCTGCCCGACGGCCCGGTCGAGCGTCGCGAAGAGCTCCGGGAAGGGGCCCGTGCGGGGGCCCGAGCCAGGGTCCGGGCAGGGGCCCGTGAAGGGGTCCGGGAAGGGGTCCATCGTCTCTCCCTCCGGCGGCTACCTGCGGTACGGGTTCTCCGCGTGCAGCGCCCTGTCGATGATGTCGCCGACGTCCCCGTCCGCGAAGGCCGCGGGCAGTCGGACGCCCAGCTGGTCGAAGAGCCGCCTGGCCTCGTCGACGGTCGGGTCGTCACTGAGCGGCTCGGCGTCCCGGAGGTCGAGCTTGACCGCCTGGTCCCGGTAGTGGTGCAGCTCGGTGACGTAGTAGTCGTAGAGCGGCCGCCCGCGCTCGACGTAGAGGCTGACCCGCCGCGGATCGTCCTGCGTGATGATCAGGCACGACGCGGAGAGGTCGAAGCGCAGGGTCGGGACGACCGAGGAGAGGTGGACGTCGATCTCCAGGGTGTCGAGCCGCTGCCGGTACCAGGCGGCCGCGAACACCGTGGCGTACGACTCCTTGCGGGTGCGTTCCACGCTCCACCCGCCCGGCTGGGCGCCGTCCGGCCGGCTGCCGAAGGTCTCCCGGAACCGCGAGTACGCCGCGCAGGCCCGCTCGTCGCCCGGGTGCACGATGTCGATCTTTACGGTGAGCGAGCGGCGGCGGCGCTTCGCCTCCCGGACGCACTCGGGCAGGGTGACCGCCCGCAGGTAGGTGCCGGTACCGCCCTTGAACACCCAGCGGTCGGTGTCCTGGCGTGCGAGCTCCAGCGCCCGCTCCAGCTCCACCCCGGCCAGCTCCCGCACCGAGGTCAGGCTGTCCAGCGCCTGCCGGGCGCCGGCCGTCGCCTCCCGGATGTCGCTGATCCGGCGCCGGCGCTCGGCCAGCGACCCGTAGACCACCGCCGCCAGCACCAGCAGGGTCGCGCCGGAGACGACGTTGTCGCCGAGCCCGCCACCGAACAGGTCGAGCAGCCCGACGGCCAGCGCACCGCAGAAGGCGACGACGCCGTCCGAGTTCCGCAGCGCCCACGCGATCGCGTTCTCCAGCCGCCGCCCGGGCTCCGAACCCCCGTGCGCCACCCCGCACCCCCTCGTTCGCCGACCAACATGGTAAGTCCCGCAGGCATTTGACGACCAGACAGCAGGACTTCCGGCTGCGCGGCCCTGACCGGCCGGAGCTCGGCCCGGGCCGCCGGCAGGCCCGTCAAGGAGTGATCGACGACACGGGGAGGTCCGGTCAAGGACCCCGGCCCCGACCCCCCGCCCGGGCGAGTCGCCGCCGCCGACCGGCTAGCCTGGAGGGCTCCGCCCCGGGACGCCCGGCCCGGGCGCCCGCCCCGCCGACAAGGAGCCCGCCGTCGTGTCCGACACCTTCGCGCACCTGCACGTCCACACCGAGTACTCGATGCTGGACGGGGCCGCGAAGAACGGCAAGCTGTTCGCGGAGGCCGAGCGACAGGGCATGCCGGCGATCGCGATGAGCGACCACGGCAACATGTTCGGCGCGTACGAGTTCTTCCACGCCGCCGCCAAGACCGGCGTCAAGCCGATCATCGGCATCGAGGCGTACGTCGCCCCGTCCTCGCGCTTCCACAAGAAGCAGGTGTTCTGGTCCCCCGGCGGCCAGCGGCCGGCCAGCGCGGACGGCGAGGGCGGCAAGGACGTCTCCGGCGGCGGCCGCTACACCCACATGACCATGTGGGCACAGAACGCCACCGGCCTGCGGAACCTCTTCAAGCTCTCCTCGCTCGCGTCGATGGAGGGCTACTACATGAAGCCCCGGATGGACCGCGAGCTGATCGCCGCCAACGCGGCCGGCATCATCGCCACCACCGGCTGCCCCTCCGGCGAGGTGCAGACCCGGCTGCGGCTCGGGCAGTACGAGGAGGCCGTCAAGGCGGCCGGCGCCTACCAGGACATCTTCGGCAAGGAGAACTACTTCCTGGAGCTGATGGACCACGGCCTGTCCATCGAGCAGGACGTCCGCCAGGACCTGCTGCGCCTGGCCAAGCAGCTGGACATCCCGCTGCTGGCCACCAACGACTCGCACTACGTCACCGCCGACCAGGCGGACGCCCACGACAGCCTGCTCTGCGTCGGCGTGGGCAAGAACAAGGACGACCCGAACCGGTTCAAGTTCCAGGGCACCGGCTACTACATCAAGACCGCCGAGGAGATGCGCGAGCTCTTCCGCGAGCTGCCGGAGGCCTGCGACAACACCCTGGCGATCGCCGAGCGGGTCGAGTCGTACGAGGAGGTCTTCACCTACGTCGACCGGATGCCGCAGTTCGACGTGCCCGAGGGCGAGACCCAGGCCTCGTTCCTGCGCCAGAAGATCGCCGCCGGCCTGCAGCACCGCTACGGCGACAGCCCCAGCCAGGAGGTGCTGGACCGGGTCGAGCTGGAGATGGGCGTGATCACCCCGATGGGGTTCGACGCCTACTTCCTCGTGGTCGCCGACATCTGCCAGTACGCCCGGGACAACGGCATCCCGGTCGGCCCGGGCCGAGGCTCGGCGGCCGGCTCGATGGTCTCCTACCTGACCCGGATCACCGAGCTGGACCCGCTGGAGCACGACCTGCTGTTCGAGCGGTTCCTCAACCCCGAGCGCATCAACCCCCCGGACGTCGACATCGACTTCGACGACCGCCAGCGCGACCAGATGGTGCGCTACGTCACCGACAAGTACGGCTCCGCCTACACCGCCCAGGTCAACACCTTCGGCACGATCAAGGCCAAGGCCGCCGTCAAGGACGCCAACCGCATCCTCGGCTACCCCTTCGCGATGGGCGACCGGATCACCAAGGCGATGCCGCCGGACGTCATGGGCAAGGGCGTCCCGCTGGCCGACCTCTTCAACGAGAAGCACCCCCGGTACAACGAGGGCACCGAGATCCGGGCGCTGTACAGCAACGAGCCCGACGTCAAGAAGATCATCGACACCGGCCTGGGCATCGAGGGCCTGATCCGCGGCACCGGCGTGCACGCCGCCGCCGTCATCCTCTCCTCCACCCCGCTTCTCGACCTCATCCCGCTGCACATGCGGGACAAGGACGGCGTGATCATCACCGGCTTCGACTACCCGTCGTGCGAAGCCATGGGCCTGATCAAGATGGACTTCCTGGGTCTGCGGAACCTGGGCATCATCGACCACTGCATCAAGATCGTGAAGGCCAACCGGGGCGTCGACGTCGACATCGAGAAGATCCCGATCGACGACCCCACCACCTACCAGCTGCTCGCCCGCGGCGACACCCTCGGCGTGTTCCAGCTCGACGGCGGCCCCATGCGCGCCCTGCTCAAGCTGATGAAGCCCACCGAGTTCGCCGACATCTCCGCCGTCTCCGCGCTCTACCGGCCCGGCCCGATGGGCATGAACTCGCACACCAACTACGCGCTGCGCAAGAACGCCCAGCAGGAGATCGTCCCGATCCACCCCGAGCTGGAGGCCCCGCTGAGCGAGGTCCTCGGCCCCACCTACGGCCTGATCGTCTACCAGGAGCAGGTCCAGCGTGCCGCCCAGGTACTGGCCGGCTACTCGCTCGGCCAGGCCGACCTGCTCCGCCGCGCGATGGGCAAGAAGAAGAAGGAGGTGCTGGAGAAGGAGTTCGTCCCCTTCCACGCGGGCTGCAAGGAGCGCGGCTACTCCGACGAGGCCATCCAGGCCGTCTGGGACGTCCTGGTCCCGTTCGCCGGCTACGCCTTCAACAAATCGCACTCCGCCGCGTACGGCCTGGTCTCGTACCAGACCGCCTACCTCAAGGCCAACTACCCCGCCGAGTACATGGCCGCCCTGCTCACCTCCGTCGCCGACGACAAGGACAAGATGGCCGTCTACCTGGCGGAGTGCCGCCAGATGGGCATCAAGATCCTCTCCCCCGACGTCAACGAGTCCGTGGTCGACTTCACCGCCGTCGGCAGCGACGTCCGCTTCGGCCTGAAGGCCGTGCGCAACGTCGGCGTGCCGGTCATCGAATCGCTGGTGAAGACCCGCAAGGAGAAGGGCAAGTACGCCTCGTTCGCGGACTTCCTCGACAAGGTCGAGCTGGTGGTCTGCAACAAGCGCACCGTCGACTCCCTGGTCAAGGCCGGCGCCTTCGACTCCCTCGGGCACACCCGCCTCTCGCTCAGCACCGTGCACGAGAGCGCGATCGACGCCGTCACCGGGCTGAAGAAGCAGCAGGCGATCGGCCAGGACGACCTCTTCGGCGCACTGGACGCGGACGAGGGCGCCGGCCCGGGCATCGGCCTGGACTTCCAGCTCACCGACCGCGAGTGGCCGCGCCGCCAACTGCTCAGCCTCGAACGCGAGATGCTCGGCCTCTACGTCTCCAGCCACCCGCTCGACGGCGCCGAGCACATCCTCTCCAAGAACCGCGACACCTCCATCGCCGAACTCCTCGGCTCCGGCCGCACCGAGGGCGAGGTCCGCCTCGCCGGCCTGATCACCGCCGTCGACCGCCGGATCAACAAGGCCGGCAACGCCTGGGCGATCATCACCCTCGCCGACCGCGACGGCTCGGTCGAGGTGCTGTTCTTCCCCGCCACCTACAACCTGATGGCCGAGCAGATGGTCGAGGACAACGTCATCTCGGTCCGCGGGCGCCTCAACGAGCGGGACGGCTCGCTGAGCATCTTCGGCCAGGAGATCACCACCCTGGACGTCTCCTCCGCCGAGCTCGGCACCAAGCCGCCGGTCCAGATCACCATGCCGCTCGGCCGGATCACCGCCGAGACGGTCGCCGAACTCAAGCTCGCCCTCCGGGCCCACCCCGGCGACGTCCCGGTCCGCCTGCTGACCACCAACTGGGACAAGGACACCCTCTACGAGCTGGGCTTCCAGGTGAACCCCGACAACGGGCTCGCCTCGGACATCAAGACGCTGCTCGGCACGCACGCCTGGGCGGGGACGGTGTAGCGGGCGCCGGTCGGTTCGCCGGCGTACGGAGCCCGGCCGGCCCGGCAGGGGCGGAGTACGGTGGGGACAGCGGGACAGCCCGGGCTGCCGCGACGGACGGGTCGGCCCTGTGCCGGCGGACCGGACCCGCGCCCGCGGATGGGTGGTGAGCCATGTCCGTCTACGTGAAGCTCTCGACCGAGGCCCGGTCGCCGGATGAACCGTCGAAGGGGCCGTTGGACATGCAGTACCAGGACACGGCCGACGGCTACACGTACGAGTACGACCTGCACCCGAGCGGGGCACTGCGGATCCTGCGCGTCTTCGAGGACACCCCGCACGCGGTCGAGGCGTACTTCAGCCCCTCGGCGTGGCTCCAGGTCGCCGGCACCTACCTGCGGAGCGGCTCCGAGTACTGACGGCGTGCCGACGAGGACCGCGGGCGGCGTTCACGGGTCGCCGTCCGCCGCTGCGGCCCTTACGGTCTGTCCTGGGGCCGGCTCGTCGCCACAGGAGGCCTGGATGCCGCACTACCGATGGGTCCTGGAGACACAGGACGACAACGGACACTGGACCCGGCAGGACGACACCCTCATGCCGAACCCCCTGGCGTACGACGGACCGCCCCAGCGGGCGGCGAACCACCTGCGGGACGTGTTCGTGCGCACACTCTCCCGGCCCGCGCCCGGCCCCCGGGCGGTCAGGCTCCGCCTCTGGGAAGGGGCGGAGGCCGTCGGCGAGCCCCAGGCCGAGACCGAGTGGTCACGCGAATGACGCACGCGGCCCCCGCGTAGCCGGGGCAGCCCGAATCTGACATGGTCACGACCCCTTCGGATCCGCCCCGGCCGGTCCTGGACGAAGCCCCCGCCCCCCCCCCCCGGCACGCGGCCGGCCGGCGCGGGAGCTCGACCGGTCAGTGCGGGAGCTCGACCGACAGGTGCGGGGCCAGCGACCGGAGGAAGTCCGCCGCGTCGAACATCGCACCGGCCGAGGCCAGGCCGGTGGTGCGCGTCTGCCCGGCCAGGACCCGCCGGGCGGCCTCCACCACCAGGGGTGCGGTGATCGCGTAGATGTCCTGGCCACGGGCCGAGGCGCGGCGCTCGACGCCGCCCGAGCGGACGACGACGTCGACCACGAACGTCTGGTCCGAGCGCCCCAGGGCGTCGACCGCCTCCGGCGCCGGGGTGTCCTCCCCGGCCAGGTCACGCGCGGCCTCGACCGTCATGTGGGTGCGGACCTCGGACACGGCCAGGTGGCTGGGCACGGTGACGACATCGGCCATGGTGAACTCCGCGATCACCGCACGCCGGCCCAGCGGCTCCGGGAAGTGCCAGTCCTGCTCCCACGGCTGGTCGTCGTGGTACTGCAGCGCACCGTCCGCGAACCGCACCCGGCGGCCCGCGCGCCGCTCGTGGGACACCTGGCCGGCCTCCCGGGTGCCCGGCGTGGGGTGCCAGCTGCTCAGCCCGTACGCGACGTGCACCGCGTCCGCCGTGGTCCACTCGCCCATCGCCGCGGTCACCAGCAGGTCGCCCAGCCCGCCGTAGAAGGCCATCGCCGGCACCACGGGTGTCTCCGCGTTCCGGGCCGCTTCCGCGTGGTCGGCGAACATCGCGGCATTCGCCTCGATCTCCGCCGCGACGTCGAGGTACGGGATCCCCGCGCGCAGGGCAGCCTCGACGACCGGGCCTCCCGTCACCGCGAACGGCCCGGCGCAGTTGATGACGGCCGCAGCGCCGGCCAGGGCCCGGTCCAACGCGCCCGGGTCGTCCACGGCGGCCGGCCGTACGGTCACGTCCGCCCACTCGGCCGCCAGCGCCTCCAGCCGGGCCGCGTCACGGCCGGAGGCGACGACGGCGAAGCCACGCCGCCGGAGTTCGGCGACGACGAACCGGCCGGTGTGCCCCGTCGCCCCGTAAACCACCACTGCAGCCGTCGTACTCATCGTGCCCCCGCTTCTCGCTGTTCCGATGGGTCCAGTCTGGCCGCGGCGGGGACCGGAGTGTGATGGTCCGGAAGGACAGCACCCGTACACTTTCGGACATGCCCACTGTCGCCCTGCTGACCGCCGGTCACCTGCTGCACTTCGAACTGGCGGTGGCCTACGAGATCTTCGGCAACCCCCCGCGCGAGGCCACGGACGGCTGGTACGACGTCCGGCTCTGCGGGCCCGGGCCGGTGCGGGTCGGCCCGTTCACGGTCGAGCCCGAACACGGGCTCGACCACGCGGCCGGCGCCGACACCGTGATCGTGCCCGCGTGCGCCGACATCGACGAGCCGCTGCCGGCGGAGCTGATCGAGGCCGTACGGGCGGCCCACGAGGCGGGCGCCCGGGTCGCCTCCCTCTGCACCGGGGCGTTCGTCCTCGGCGCCGCCGGCCTGCTGGACGGCCGGCGGGCCACCACCCACTGGGCCCATGCCGCGGAGCTGAGCGCACGCCATCCACTGGCCGCGGTCGACCCGGACGTGCTCTACACGGACAACGGCAGCGTGCTCACGGCCGCGGGCAAGGCCGCCGCCGTGGACCTCTGCCTGCACCTGGTCCACCTCGACCACGGCGCCGCGATCGCCAACTCCGTCGCCCGTCGCCTCGTCATGCCGCCGCACCGGCCCGGCGGCCAGGCCCAGTTCGTGGCGACGCCGGTGCAGGTCACGGGCGACCACGTGCTCTCCCAGCTGCTCGCCTGGGTCCAGCAGCGGCTGGACCAGCCGCTGACCGTGACCGACCTGGCCCGGCGGGCGAACACCAGCCCGCGCAATCTCGGACGGCAGTTCCGGTCGGTGATCGGGCAGACGCCGCTCCAGTGGCTCCTCACCCAACGCGTACGCCGTGCCCAGGAGTTGCTGGAGGCCACCGACCAGAGCATCGAGTCGGTAGCCGTCGCCACCGGCATGGGCACCGCCACCACGCTCCGACGCCAGTTCAAGCGGGTCGTCGGGGTCCCGCCCGACAGCTACCGGCGCTCGTTCCGCAGCGGCGGCGGCCCGGTGACGGCGCTCTGACCCCCGATTGCGCCGCTCCACCCCGCGACGAGCGCGGAATGTGATCGTCGGACCATGACCAAGCTACTCACCCGCGCGTTCGGCTCCCTGTCCGTCCGGAACTTCCGGCTCTTCGCGGCCGGCCAGCTCGTCTCCGCGACGGGCACCTGGATGATGGTCGTCGTCCAGGACTGGCTGGTCCTCGGCCTGACCGACAACTCGGGCACCGCTCTGGGCGCCGCGACCGCCCTCCAGTTCGCCCCCGTGCTGCTGCTGACCCTGTACGGCGGCCGGCTCGCCGACCGGTACGACAAGCGCCTGCTGCTCACCGTCGCCAACCTGGCCGCCGGTGCGCTCGCCCTGGTCCTGTCCCTGCTCGTGTTCGCGCACGAGGTCCGGTTGTGGCACGTCTACGGGCTGGCACTCGGCCTCGGCCTCGTCAACGCGGTTGAGGTCCCGACCCGCCTCGCGTTCGTGAGCGAGATGGTCGGCGCCGAGCTGCTGCCGAACGCGTCGGCGCTCAGCGCCGCGTACTTCAGCACCGCCCGGGTCGTCGGCCCGGCCGTCGCCGGCCTGCTCCTCACCGCGCTGGGCACCGACTGGGTCATGCTGTTCAACGCGCTCAGCTACCTGGCGACGGTGTCGACCCTGCGGATGATCCGCCCCGCCGAGCTGAGGCGCGGCCCCCGCCCGGACGCCCGCCCGCGGGTGCGGGACGGCCTGCGCTACGTCGTGGGCCGCCGGGACCTGCTGCTGGCCCTCGCACTCGTCGCCGCGGTCGGCCTGTTCGGCATGAACTTCCAGCTGACCCTGCCACTGTTGGCCAAGACGGTCTTCCACGTGGACCCCGCCTCCTTCGGACTGCTGGCCAGCAGCTTCGCCGCCGGGTCGCTGGCCGCGGCGCTCGCCACCACGGGGCGCCGGCGACGGCCGTCGGGCCGGCTGGTGACCGGCTCCGCGCTGGCCTTCGGGACGCTGGAGTGCCTCGCCGGATGGGCGCCCTCGTTCGCTGTCGCGATGGTGCTGCTGTTCCTCGTGGGCTTCACCGCGATCCTCTTCGCGCAGGCCGCGAACCACCGGATCCAGCTCGGCAGCGACCCGCGGTACCGCGGTCGCGTGATGGCGCTCTACACCCTGATCCTCCAGGGGTCCACGCCGCTGGGCGCCATGGGCGTCGGCTGGCTGGCCCAGCATCAGGGTGCGCGTTCCGGGCTCGTCCTGGGCGGTCTGGGCTCGGTGGCCGCCGGCGCCTGCGCGTTCGCGTACGAGCGGCGCGAGCGGGGCGGCCGGGGCGCACGGGACGGGGACCAGGACGGGGACCAGGACGGGGACCGGGGCGGGGACCGGGCCGGGCGGTCGGCCGTCGGGCCCGACCTGCCCGACGAGGAGCGGGTACTGCGCTGACCGGCCTCACCCCACCGCCGGCGGGGGGGGGGGGGGGGGGGGGGGCCGCCCCCCCCCCCCCCCCCCCCCCCCCCCCCCCCCCTCCCCCCCCCCCCCCCCCCCCCCCCCCCCCCCCCCCCCCCCCCCACCGCCGCGCCGCTACTTGCCCCGCAGGCCGACCGGGTTGCCGTCACTGTCCTCCAGCACGCAGATCCGCACCCCCGGACTGACCTCGCGCGGCGCGCTCCGCTCGGTCGCGCCGGCGGCCAGCAGGGCGGTGCGGGCGGCGTCGAGATCGTCGACGTCGGCATGGACGACCGGCCCGCCGGCCACGTCGCCGTGGGGATTCAGGCCGACCTCGAAGCCGTCGACCGAGTAGCCGACGTAGTAGGGCTGGTCGGTGTGCGGCGTGCCCAGCAGCGCGCCGTAGACCTTCTTGGCGGCGTCCAGGTCGGACACCGGGACCACCAGGGTGCGGATCGTCGGACTCATCGGTTCTTCCTCTCGGGTGGAGTGGGCCGGGCCCGCCCGTGCCGAGGGCCGGTCAGAGCCCCAGCCGGGGAGGACCGGTCGCCCAACGTAGCGGCGGGGCCGTCACCATTCCCGCCGCCGCCGCCCACCCGCACCGGCCCTCCTCGGGAAGTCACCCGATCGGACCGGCCCCCACCACCCGCACCCCTGCCACGGGCATTCGCGGGTCGGCCGGATCACGCCGACCCGCGACCGTCGCCCTTCCGACGGAGCAACTAGAATGAGACACCGTCGCGAGTGATCCATCTGCGCACGCACGAAGCGTGTGCACGGGGTGAGGGAAGAGGTGTGCCGTGCCCGAAGCAGACTCCGGTGCGTCCACGCTCGCAGCGAAGCTGGACCGGCTGTTCGACGTGGTCCGCCGTCCCGACCGTGAGCAGTACACCCACGAGGAGGTCGCCCGGGCCTGCCGGGAGGCGACCGGCGAGAGCTTCTCGGCCACCTACCTCTGGCAGCTCCGGACGGGCCGCCGGGACAACCCGACGAAGCGTCACCTCGAAGCGCTGGCACAGTTCTTCCAGGTGCCGCCCATGTACTTCTTCGACGACCGGCAGAGTGCCAGGATCGCCGAGGAGCTGGCACTGCTCGGAGCGCTGCGCAACGCGGGCGTACGGGAGGTGGCCCTGCGTGCGGTGACCCTCTCGCCCGAAGGGCTCGGCACGATCAGCGACATGATCGAGGCGATCGCCCGCCGCGAGGCCGGCGGCAGGTAGCGGCCTTCACGGCGAAGCGGATTCCCTCGGCGTTGCCGCGTCCGTAGTATCACCTCCCGGTCGAACGCCAGGGGGGCGAATCGTGGGGTATCCGGGTGGGGTTGAGCATGGGCTCTGGCAGCGATGTCGGGGGGTCGCGGAGTCGATACCGCTTCCGGAACCGTTCGGCATACCGGCACTGACGGAGGCGCTCGCCCTGCGGCGCGGCAGACCCATCGAACTGATGCCGCTCTCCGGCCCGGAGCACTCGCCGTGCGGTGTGCTGATCAGCACCGACCGGGCGGACTACATCGGCTACCCGGCCGACACCACGGCGCTGCACCAGCAGCACATCGTGCTGCACGAGATCGGGCACCTCCTCTGCGGCCACATCGGGCACATCGGGGGCTCCGGGGGCACCGGGCTGAGCACCGCCGTGCCGCGCGCTCTGACGACCCAGCTGTCGGAGGAGTTGGTGCGCCGGGTGCTCGGCCGGTCCGGATACACGGAGCGGCAGGAGCAGGAGGCCGAGCTCGTCGCCTCGCTCGCCCTGCAACGCGCACTGCGCCGGCCCTGTTCCATGGCGGCCGGCCAACTCGCCGACCAGGTAGGACGGTTACGGTACGTGTTCGGGCGGCCGTTGCGGCGCAACACGGCGCGCCGTGGGTGACCAGGTGGCCAGCACCGCCGGCTACTTCGCCGGTGCGGTCGCGCTGCTGGGCACACTCTGGAAGATCCTGATGGACCGGGGACGCCGCTCCGACCCGGCGCTCCACTACGGCTACGCCTGCGGGGCGCTGATCGGGGCGGGGATGGCACTGAGCGCCCCGGCCACGGCTCCGGCGCTGGCCGCCGTGGTGCCCGACCCGAGCCACCTCACCCTGGTGGCCGACCAGTTGAAGATCGCCGCGTCCGGGGCACTGGCCATGATGGCCTACTCCACCTGGCCGGCCGCGACGGCGCGACGCGCCGTGCGGCGGCAGACCGCCCTCACGGCCGCCACGGTCGTGCTGAGCATCGCCGCCTTCGTCGCCGCCTCGCCCGTCCGGGAGGGCGCCGCGGTCAGCGTCAACGGCGCGGGCAGGCCGATCCTGGCGGCGTACGTCGCACTCTTCGCCGTCCACACCACGTGGTGTCTGGCGGTCTTCGGGTTCCTGATCGGGCGCTGTGCACGGTGCCTGCCGCCCGGGGTCCTCCGGCTGGGCCTGCGGCTGATGGCGCTCAGTGCGCTGGCGGGCCTGATGTGGACGGCGGACAACCTGCACGACCTGGCGAACATCCTCACCGCGGGCCGTGAGAACGGTGCGGAGAGCAGGGTGTCCGGGGTGGCGGGCGCCGTCTGCGTCACGCTGGGCTTCGCGGGAGCGACCGCGTCGGCCTGGGCCGACTGGGCCGGACGCGTGCGGGCCTGGCACGATCACCGCCGGCTCGGTCCGCTCTGGTGGGCCATGCGGACCGCGCTGCCGGAGATCGAACTCGTCACCCCGGACCGGCTGTTCGGGGGCGGGAGAGGCCGGCGGCGAGGCGATGTCCAGTTCGCGCTGTACCGGCGGATCATCGAGATCCGGGACGGCCAGCTCTCCCTCCGCCCCCATCTGCATCCGGCGGTACCGCTCTGGGTGGGGGAGGTCATCGGCCCCGCCGAGGCGGAGGAGCTCGCGGCCGTGGTGGAGGCGGCCGCCATCGCCGCCGCTCTGGAGGCGGCCCGGGCCGGGCACCGCTTCCCCGTCGGCCCCGGCGAGGGATGCGTGCCGCACCCGGTGGCGGCGGACATCCACGAGGAGGCGGCGTGGCTGGTCAAGGTGGCCGCCGCGTACACGGGTTCGCCCGCCGTGGCCCACGTCCGCGGCCGGGTGCGCGGCGAGCTGGCCCGCGCGGCGGTAGAGCGCTGACGTCGTGGGACCGCCCCGCCGCCCGGCGTCTACGGCGGGGTGGCGGGGCGGGGTTGGTGGCGGGGCGGGGCCCGATCAGGCGTGGGCCAGGTCCGGCATCAGCTCGTACACCTGCTCGGCGGATGCGGGATCGGCTTCCAGGCAGGCGAGCAGGTCTTCCTTGGCGGTGTCCGCCCGGTCGAGCCCGATCAGGCAACGGGCCCGCTGCAGCCGGGCATCCACGTCCTCGGTCGAGCCGAGCACCTCGTCGAGCAGCCGAAGGGCCTCGTCGTAGCGTCCGGCGTCGTGATGGACGACCGCCAGGTTGAACTGCATGCCGGGGTCGTCCGAGAGCTCGACCGCGCGTGCCAGGTCGGCACTCGCGCCGTCCAGGTCGCCCTCCTCGTAACGGAGTTCGCCGCGCAGGGCCCACGCCTGGGCGTACTCGGGGTCGACGGCGAGGGCGGCTTCCCAGGCGTCGGACGCCGCGGGCGTGTCGCCGTCGGCCGCCAGCAACTGACCCTTCAAGCAGAGGAGTTGCGGGCTCGCCGGGGTGGCCGCGAGGCCGGCCAGGACTTCGCTCCAGGCGAGCTGGTGCTCGCCCGACTCGAGGAGCAGGGCGGCCCGGTTGAGGCGGGCGTCGGCGAACGCCGGGTCGAGCTGGAGGACATAACCGAAGTCCGCCACCGCCGCCTCAGTGTCGCCGAGCTCGGCCAGGACGTCGGCCCGGTTGAAGTACGCCTCGGGGAACGGCGGCGAGAGGCGGATGGCCCGGTCGTAGTCGGCCAGCGCCTGCTCCGGACGGCCGAGGTCGCGCCAGAGCATGCCCCGGTCGAAGTAGTACTCGGCGTAGTTGGGGTCGCACTCGATCACCGCGGTGTAGTCGGCGACGGCCTCGGTGTGACGGCGGAGACCCGCGTACACCTGCGCACGGTTGTAGCGCAGCACGGATCGGTGCAGCGCGTGCTCGTGGTCCTCCAGCGTCTCGTCGAGCCGGGCGATGCAGGCGTCCAGCAGCGCCAACGCCTCCTCCAGGCGGCCCTGGTGGACCTCGATCAGCGCGAGCCCGTTGCGGTTGAACACCACGCGCGCCTCCCGCTCCTTCGGCTCGGGATGCCACTTGGCGAAGGCGATCGCCTGGTTGACCCAGCTCCGGGCCAGCTGGTGGTCGCGCCGGTCGGCGTCGAAGTGCCGGGTGTGGAGCATGGCCGTGGCGTACGCGGCCTGCATGTGGACCTCGGGCGAGGTGCTGAGCGCCCGGGCCTCGTCGTACAGCGGCAGCGCCCGCTCGGCGAGGCCCAGCGCGGCGAAGGAGGTCGTCATCTTGGTGGTGAAGGCCCACCAGTGGGTCGGGCTGCTCTCGTGGGTGACCAGCCGCCGGCCGCGTTCGCCGAGGTCGAGGACGGCGTGGTAGTAGCCGAGGTCCATGCAGTGGTCGAGCGCGTGGCGCAGGATGTCGGCCCCGGCGCCGGACGGGTCGCTGCCGTGCTCCGCGTGCCAGGCGATGGCGCCCAGCCGCAGGGAGGACTCGCCGGCCGTCTCCAGCTCCGCCCGCCGCAGATCGTGCAGCCGGGCGCGCTCGGTGGGCGGCAGGCCCAGGTAGGCGGCGATCTCGTCCGGATTGTCGCCGACGCCGTCGCCGGCGATGTAGCTGCGGCCGAGCGCGGCGTCGGCCGGGGTCCGGGAGTGGCCCTCCGCCGACCGGCCCTCGTCCGGCCGGCCGCCCCGGTCCGACAGGTCGAGCACCGTGCACCAGGTGGCGAGGGCGGTCGGAAGGTCCTCGCTTCCGATGCCGGCCGGGCGCTCCGGCGGCTCGCTGCCGGTGGTGACGACCACGGTGAGCAGCGCGGGATCGATGCGCCGCAGCAGGACGGCGAGGAACTCGGCGTCGGTGGGGTCGGCCCGGTGGGCGTCGTCGACGATCAGTGTGCGCGGGGCCGGACCGGCCGCGCGCAGGTACGCCTCCAGGAACTCGACCAGGCCGTGGGCGATCCGCAGGGTGCGCAGCGCGGAGTAGAAGCGGGTGCGCTCCTTGGGCACCGCCAGGGAGGTCAGCGTCTCGCGGGTGGCGGGCACCAGGTCACGCAGTTCCGGCGTGGTGGAGAGGATTTCGATGTCGTGCCCGGTGACGGCCTCGGGGCAGCGGGCGAGCGCGTCCGGGACGATCGCCCGCAGGATCGAGCCGACGGCGGTGTAGGGCCCGCGCAGCCGGCGGTCGGCGTTCACCGCGGCGAGCACGGGCGGCAGGTCGAGCCGCTCGCGGGCGTCGACGCGGGCGGGACGCCCGGCGGCGCGGACCCAGTGGTGGCGGTGCTCGGCCATGACACAGCTGCCTTTCGTGCGGTGGCGCAGGGGCGAAGGGAGGGTTCGGGGCTCAGGCCGACCGGGCGGCGCGCCGCTCGCGGGCGGCGAGCACGACGACGGCGGCGGTCTGCGCGAGGCTGAGCAGCATGAGGGCGAGCGAGTCGAGGCGGCCGGCGAGGTCGGCCTGTCCGGTCAGGCGCAGCCACATGTCGTGCAGCATGCGGTACGCCGTCGGTACGACGACCCCGGCGAACATCGTGAGGGTGAACACGTAGCCCACCAGCATCAGCCAGGCGTACCAGCGCGCCACCCTCCGGTCGACCGGGTGGTGGGCGGAGAGGTCCAGCGGCGGCCGGCCGACGACCCGCCGAACGGCGTTGCGCAGCACGTCGGTTGCGGCGGCATGGAGGTTCACGCAGCCCAGGACGGTACTGAGCAGGACGTAGATGTCGGTCCGCAGGTAGAAGAACCCCTGCCAGGCGAGGCGTAGTGCCGTGGCGTAGGCCATCGCGAGACAGAGCGACGCGACCACCCCGTTGGCGTCGCGGGTCACGTCGGCGACCAGGGTGAGCAGGGCGATCGCCAGGGCATCGGCCAGCATGCCGGCCATGATGGGCAGATAGCGCTTCCGGCGCGGCACGCTGACCAGCCCGTCGAGGGAGGTCTCCAGCACCAGGTAGACCAGGCGGCGGCCGATGGAGAGCCGCGAGCGCAGGCCGAGCCGGCGGCCGGCCAGGGCGTGGAAGGCCTCGTGCAGGGCGAGCAGCGGCACCTGGCCGACGAACAGCATCAGCACGACGAGGGTGTAGGACGAGCTGAAGAACAGGTTGTCGACGCGCGGGACCAGCTCGGGCACCCGGACCATCTCGGTCACGGCGAGGGCCGTCACCAGTGCGTAGCCCACGAGGGCCGGTCGGCTGAACACCAGCTGCCCCAGACGCTGCCAGCGCACCGGCGTGGCAGGTCCCGCCGGTGTGTCGTCGCCGGCGGGGCGGACGAGGTCGAGGTCGACGAGCGCCTCGACCAGGTCGGCGATGTCGACGCTCTCACCGTGCACGGCCTCGTAGCGTCCGGCGGTCTCGCGGGGCGTGAGGCCCTCGGCCAGCATCCGGACCAACTCGGCACCGTCGGCGGGGAAGACGGCGTAGGTGTCGGTCTCCGGGCTGCCGATGGTGACCTCGTCGGCCTCGGGGAGGTACACGAGCTCACGGAGCGGTATCGGCCGGTCCAGGTCGATGCCCGGGGCGGTGGAGTTGCTGTCCGTGGAGGAGTGCACGGATCCTCCTGCGGGAGGTAGGCGGAGGGGGCGGGGTGGAGCGGTGCCGGCCGGACGTAGTGGCCGGCCGGCACCGTGTTCCCCCTTTACCCGGGGGGATCGGTTCAGTTCTGCACGGCGCAGGACCACGGCAGGTACAGCGCACGGGCCGCGCTGGTCAGGCGAACCGGGCCGGCCTTGCGGACGACGATCTTCTTCATCGCACACACCTCCTTCGGTGATGGGTCATCAACAGTGCCATCAGCTGAGATGAATGACCCACTGGGAGCCATCCATGCCAGCTTGGCGATGGACCAAGAGTGATGAAGGTGTGGTGATCGTGTCAATAGATCCAGGCGCCCTGACCTGAGCAGGCATCAGCTCCCCGAGGAAGTCCCCAGGTCGAGGGCGGTGCGGAGACCTCAGGGACGGGAGAGCAACTAATAAACTGAAATAACGGACCGGCGCCCTGCTCTCCACATAAGCTGATCCCGCAGACCCCAAGGACACCCGAGCGGGCCACCCTCCGGTGGGGCTGCGCGCCGCTGCGCGCCGCTGCGCGCCCGCCCCTGCCCGGCCCCTACCCGGCCTCGGCGTCGACCTCGACGGTCAGGCCTTCGACGGTCAGGCCTTCGACGGTCAGGCCTCCGACGGGCCGGCTCGCCGCGCCGTGTCCCTCACACGTTCCGGCCCCGGTGCGGGAATGCGCAGCGAGTCCAGCAGCGGGGGAAGCGGGCCCTCCGGCGGCGCCTGCCCGGCGGCGCGGCCGATCTCCCCTATCCATGCGCAGAGTTCGGCCGTTCCCGTGGCGTCGGTCACGTTCCCGAACCAGACCGGCCGGGCGCGCCGACCGTCCTCGTGCCGCCCGTGCGGGCGGACCACCACCACGTTGGCCTGCTCGCAGGGGCCCAGGCAGTCCGTGACGACCAGGCGCGCGGCCGGCAGGGCCGCCACCGCCTCGGCGAGCACGGCCAGTTGACCCTCGTGATCGGTGCCGGGCCGCTTCCTGGCAGTGCCGCAGCAGCAGCCCCGGCAGACCACGACATCGACGGCAGCCGTTACCGGTGACATCGCCCAACCTCCTCGTGGGGTTCCGCGCCCCAACCGTCGGAGAAACCACGGGTCAGTGTCCTGACTCCCGGATCGACGCTCGCCCCGACCTTCCGGCCACAAGGCCGTGATCGTCACCTGCAGGGGGTCGCTCCCCGGTCACAGTGGCGGGACCGCCCCGGAATCACACCGGGTTCCTGCGCACCGTGGTCTCGGATGCTTACATTTCGTGCGCGACCCTGCCCCACCGCGTACGAACACGTCAACCCGGGCCCACTCACGCGAGGCGCCCGCAGCGCACGTTCCACCGGCCGGCACGTCCGCTCAGGTCCGTGACGGAGAGCGGCTCCACATCGAGCCGCCAGAACGCCGAGGCCGGCGCGCCGAGCGCGTGCTGGACGGCGGCCCGAACGACGTCCGGTTCCGTGACCACGACCACCCCTCCCGCCTCCGGGGCAAGGGCGTCGAGCCAGGTACCGACCCGCGCGAGGACATCGAGCAGGCTCTCCCCGCCCTCCGGGGCGAACTCCGGATCGGCCAGCCACCGGGCGACCGCCCCGGGCTCGGCCGCGGCCACCTCGTCAAGCCTGCGGCCTCTCCAGCGGCCCATCTCGCGCCCGCCGGGAGCGGACCGGGCCGAGGCGGGGAGGCCGAGGGCCTCGGCGGTCTCGCGGCACCGGACCGACGGGGAGACGAGCACCTGACCGGTGGCCCGGATGTCGCCGGCGGCTTCCCGCGCCTGCCGCAGCCCCGCCGGGTCGAGCGGGCTGTCGTCGTCGAAGCGCGCCTGCCGCATCGCCTCGCTCATCGCCGCCGAGATCAACGTCACCCGCACCGCCACGCCGCTCCTCCTCTGCCTCTCCGACTGTCCCGTGGAATCCGCCGATCGGTCCACGCACGCGGCGCCGGGGCGTGCACCCCGGGACAGACCGGCGGATCCGCGCCGCCCGCACGCTCCTGGCGCAACCGCCGGCTGCCGATACCGTCTGCTCGATATGACGAGGACGGCATGACGGAAGTCCGGTGCGAATCCCGCACGGTCGCGCCACTGTAAGCCAGGCGGGCGCCGCCCCCACAGGGCGGTGGCCCCGAGTGTCAGCGGATGGTGATCCGGTCGAGGTTGGGGCCGCCGTCGGCGGTGGTCGAGGTGACCCGGATGGCGTTGGCTCCGGCCTTCAGCGGGACCGGGAGCGAGCTGGTCGCCCAGCTGTCCCAGCCCGCGGTGGGCGGGAAGGGGCGCCCGGCGGCGATCCGGGTGCCGTTGACGGTGATGTCCATCGGCCGGTCGACGGTGGTGCCGTTGGCGTACCTCAGGTCGAGGGTGGCCCCGGACGCGGCTCCCGCCTGAACCGTCCACTCGGCGTAACTCCCGGCGGAGTTAGCCAGGTTGACGAATCCGGTGCCGCCGTACCCGGCGTGGTCGGCCTCGATGGTGCCCTGCGAGATCCGTGCCTCCTCCGCCTGGTAGACGCCGGAGCCGCCGGAGACCAGCTGGTAGCCGCGCATCGCGGTGGTCAGCAGGTAGCAGTCCTGGAGGGAGCCGGAGGTGTCGCCGAGCGAGCGGTAGATGCCCCACTTGGGCCGCACTCGGTCCGCGAGGAAGGTGTCGACGCCGGTCCTGGTGACGTCGACCACGGTGGCGCCCGCGCTGCGCAGGATCCACCGGACCGACCCCGAACTGCCGTCCCCCACCTTGATCTGGAAGTCGACGTCCACCCAGCGGTCGTGCAGCTGGTCCAGGCTGGTACGGCCCACCAGGACTCCGCTGACGGGGAGTTGGAGTTCGATGGTCTGCGCGCCGCCCACCCGGCGCAGGGACTGCACGACGATTGGCGAGGTGCCGTTGCCGGGCTGCTTCATCTGCATGATGTGGGTGAAGGTCGTGGTCGCCTTCAAGGAGGAGGGGATGTACATCGAGTAGGTGGTCCGCCAGGTCTGGCCGGGCAGCCACTGCAGGTAGGCCCCGCCCGCGGGGCTGCGCATGCCGGTGACCTCGTGGCGCTGCCGGTCGGTGGAGCTGTCCCGGTCCACCGTGTGCATGGTCCAGCGGTAGGTGTCGTTCTCGACCCGGATGTGCGGATGACCGGCCGGATGGGAGTCGGCGCGGTCGTCCTCGATCGTCTCGAAGGCGGCGAGGCCGACGGTGGCGGCCGACGGTGCCCAGCGCTGCTGCCAGCTCGCCACGGCCAGGGTGGCGGCCGAGGCGGTGGTGCGCGGCAGTCCGGCGGTGGCGACGGCGGTGAGGGCGGCGCCGAGGACTGTTCTGCGCGAGGGCCTGTTCATGGCGCTACCGTGCCTTCCCCGGGGAGGAGTGAACTGGGTGACGTACAGAATCCCGGGATGAGGGAACACGGTCAAGAGATGTGGTTAGGAAAGTTTCCCAACCAATCCCGGAGCCGCCGCAGGACCACCCCGGCCCCGTCCGGGAACGGGCGCGCCCGAGTGGAAGGCACGCCGCCACTGCAGGCGACCTGGGTGCCCAGCCCACCCACACGCCCCGGTTGATCGGCGCCGGCACGCCGGCCCCGGAACCGCCGCCCGCGCGGGAACCTCCGGGCCAAGACCAACTGGCTACGCTCGGTGGCACGGGCGTACGCCGAAAGCGGCATCGTCCGGACGGCCTCGCGCGAGGCACCGATGCTCGAGACGGCACAGGGACGAGAATGAGCAACCCACTTCAGGACCAAGGCTTCTTCCGAAACCCGTACCCCACCCTCGCGGCACTCCGAAGCACCTCGCCGGTCCGGAACGTGCCCAGCGGAGGAGGGCGGTCGAGCTACCTCGTCACCGGCTACGCCGAAGCCAGAGCTGCCTTCACCGACCCGCGGCTGTCCAAGGACACGGCGGCCTTCTTCGCCGGCAAGGACACGGGACGCAACCTGCACCCCGCCGTGTCCCAGAGCATGCTGGCCACCGATCCACCTCAACACACACGGCTGCGGAGCCTGGTGACGAAGGCGTTCACGCCAGGCGCCGTCGCTCGGCTCCGCCCTCACATCGCCAGCGTGACGGACGAGCTGCTCGACGCGTGGGCGCCCGGCGAGCAGACCGACGCCATCGCGAGCCTCGCCGTCCCGCTGCCGGTCACCGTCATCTGCCAACTCCTCGGAGTTCCCGACGCCGACCGCGCGGCGGTGCGCACATGGTCCAACGAACTCTTCGCGGCCGGACAGCCCGAACGGATCGACTCCGCCTCGCACGCCGTCGCCGGCTACCTGGCTGACCTCATCGAAACGAAGCGCCGCACCCCCGACGACAGCCTGCTCACTGACTTGATCCGTGCCCGCGACGGCGAGGACCGGCTCAGCGAGAACGAACTCGTCTCCTTGGCGGTGCTCCTTCTCGTGGCCGGGCACGAGACCACCACCAACTTGATCGGCAACGGTCTCCTGGCCCTGCTACAGGCACCGGATTCGTTGCACCGCCTGCGAGGCGAGCCTGACCTGGTCGACGCGGCCGTGGACGAGCTTCTCCGGCTCGACTCCCCGGTGAGCATGGCCACCTTCCGGTTCGCCACCGAGGCCATCAGCCTCGGCGGCACCGAGATTCCTGCGGGCTCCCCGGTGCTCATCGCGCCCGGCGCCGCGAACCGCGACCCTGCGCGTTTCTACGACCCGGACCGACTCGACATCAACCGGGATGCCAAGGGGCACCTCGCCTTCGGGCACGGAATCCACCGGTGCCTCGGGGCACCCCTGGCTCGTGCCGAGGGCGAGATCGCGTTTCGGGCCATCGCTACTCGCTACCCTCGGCTTCGCCTCGCAGTGCCCGCCGAGGAGTTGGAGTGGCGGCACACAAGGTTGATGCGGGGCCTGGTCTCCCTACCGGTTCTACCGTGACCATGCCCGACGCACCAGCTCCGCCGCTTCCGGCCACGACTGGCGCGCTGAAGGCGATTCACACGGTTGAGTGCACCCCAGAGCGCGCCAAGGCTCCCAGGGCGAAGATCACTTGCAGATGGCCACACCTGAGACTCGCGGCCGATCACCAGAGCCATCATCCGGTGACGCGAACGTCTCCCCGGAGCGGTGGATCGCAGGCCGCCTGGACCGCTGTCCACCGCGACTCAGCGCACCGCCTCCGGGGCACGTATTCCCAGGTCAGCGCACCCTTCCCCGTGGCTTCAGCGGGAGGGCGGGGAGCTCGGGCGCCGACAGCCGGGTGCCGTCGTAGCCGTGGACGTCGCCGAAGCGGGCGGTGGTCATCCAGTCCTCGCGGGCCTGGGTGATCTCCTCGCCGGAGCGGCCGATGAAGTTCCACCACATATCACCGATTCAGCGTTTTCACCCAGGTCAGAGGCCTGGTGGACCATCCCCCGTCAGCAAATAGTCAGCATTGGTACGCGGGGAGTCGATCAGCATGGCCACCAAGGCTTTGGCCCACGGCATGGGCACCTTCTTCAAGGAGTGCGAGCACCCTCAGGCGAGGTGGTCCAAGTGCCCGCACGAGTACAAGATTCGGTACCGCGACGCCACCGGAAAGCAGGTCGAGGAGTCGGGCTACGCCACCCAGGACAAGGCCATCACCCGGTTGTCCGAGATCTACAAAGCCAAGAAGGACACCCCGCGAAAGCAGAGCAAGGCCGAGCGCATCCAGAAGTACGGGGTGATGCAGTTCGGCGAGTACGTCGCCGAGTGGAAGGCCGGCCAGCGGCATCTCGGTGAGTCATCGGTGCGGGCTCTCGACTCCCTGTTGGAGCACCACCTCTTCCCGGCGCTCCGCAGTCGTCGGATGGGCACGTTCGACCACAAGGTCGTGGACGGCTTCCTCCAGACCATGGAGCGCAACGGCGTCGGGCTGGCAACGCAGTCCAACGCCTACGACAAGCTCAAGTCGATCCTGCTCGATGCCCATCGACTCGGCATCTACGACGAGAGCCCGCTCGAGGGTGTGAGGCCCCCGCAGTACGACCCGACGCGTGCCGTCATTCCCTCGCCGACGCAACTCCGGGACATACGCACCGCCGGCGACGACATGTTCCTCCTGATCACCGACCTCATGAGCGGCTGCGGGCTGCGCAATGGGGAGGCGGCGGCAGTCAACCTCAGGAACATCGTGGCCGACGACATCTACCGGATCACGGAGCAGGTGAATCAGACCACCAAGACCTATGGGCGGTTGAAGCACCGTAAGGTCACCGAGTACCGCGATGTCCCACTTCCGGCGCGGGTCAAAGAGACCATCGACTGGTACGCGGACAAGTACGGCACGGTCGATGGCTACCTTCTCCGGCATCCTCACGACCTCAGCAAGGCGTTTCCCTGCTACTACCTCGACAACCAGTGGCGGAGGATCAAGAAGTCGGGTGTGGTGGAGATCCCCGAGGGGATGGTCGTCTACAGCTTCCGGCACTTCTTCGCATCGAACTGCCTGACCAATGGCATTCCGATCACTGATGTCGCCGAGTGGATGGGACATAGGAGTCTCGACATCACATTCAAGATCTACCGGCATCTCATGCCGGGGTCGATCAGCAAGGCCGCCAAGATCCTCGATCTCGGCCTGGCCGCTTAAGAGCAAGGAGCGGCCCCGGCTCCGATCGAGCGGGGCCGGGGCGTGCAAGCACTCGCTACTCAGTATCTGCCGTTCACGATCCAGAAACCGTCTGCTGCTTGAGCCATGACTGGACCTCAGAAATCCTAAACTGGATCTTCGCATTACGCCCTCGCCCGAACTTGTAAGGGATGAGGCCCAACTGCGGAGCCTCCCTGTACACCCACGGCACCGACATGTTCAAGTACTCTGCGGTCTGCTTGACATTCATGAACTGAGCCGACACGAGCACTCCATAGGTGATGGCACGATCGAACGCCAGAGCGGGATCGCTCAGGCAGATATCACCTTCCGGGCGAAAGCTGGTTTGGAATGACCGGCACTTACTGATATGCGGTGCAAGTGGCGCGTGTTTGGAGGTCACTCGTCCAGGCAGGGCGGCGGGGCATGCGCCGCCTGGCGTCCCGCGTAGCGGTACCAGGTTGCCCAATCAGAACAACCTTGTCAGAACACCAACCGCCTGCAGGGCGCGGATGTGCTCGCCGGCACGTTGGGGCGACTCGGGGGCTTCAGGGTTCGATGACGAGGCGCTCGATGCTGCCCTCGTGGAGGGTGAACTGGTAGCGCAGGTCGACGGTTCCGCCGGGGAAGTTGCCTTCCAGGTGGTGGACGGCGGTGTAGCGGGTGGCGTCGGTCTGCTGTGCGCGGGTCAGTTCGATGGTGTAGGTGTACTCGCTGGCGGAGCGGGTGAGCCATTCCTTGATCGCGGCGGGGCCGTTGTAGGTGGTGCCGTCGTCGGTGACGGTGGCCTGGCTGGTGAAGGCGCTGAGCGCGGCGGCGGTGTCGTGGGCGCGGTGGGCGTTGAGGTAGCGGGTGATCACGTCGGGGAGTGCGGCGGGGTCGATGGGGCGGCCCTGGGTGGCCTGGTGCTCGGTCATGGCGGTCCTGTCGTGGGTAGGTTGGGGTCAGACGGTGGGTGTGGTGCCGCCGTCGATGACGTGTTCGGCGCCGACGATGGCGCCGGCGCGGTCGGAGGCCAGGAAGGCGACCAGCTCGGCGACTTCCTCGGGTCGGTTGGGGCGTCCCAGCGGGATGCCGCCGAGTGAGTCCATCAGCTGTTGAAGTGCCGCTTCCGTCGTGCTGCCGGAGCCTTGCGCGATCCGCTGTACGAGGTCGTCGGCGGCGGTGGTCTGGATGAAGCCGGGGGCGACGGTGTTGACGCGCACGCCGTGGGGGGCGACCTCGTTGGCCAGGCCTTTGCTGTAGGCGGTCAGGGCGGCCTTGGCGGCGGCGTACGCCAGCGTGCCGTTCCACAGCGGCATGCGGCGCTGGATCGAGGAAACGTGGATGATCACTCCTTTGCCGGCTTCGATCATGCCGGGCAGCAGGCCGCGGTCGAGGCGGACCGCGGCGAGGAGGTTGATGTTCAGTTCCCTGGCCCAGTGGTCATCGTCCAGGGCCGCGAACCCTCCCGTGGGGGCGTCGGAGCCGCCGAGGTTGTTGACCAGGATGTCGATGCCGCCCAGCCGGTCGAGTGCCTCCTCGACCACGGTGGTGGCACCTTCCGGGGTGGACAGGTCGGCCGTGATGATCGCGTTCGGGTCGAGGCCCTCGGCCTTGCGGCGGGCGGTGACCAGCACGGTCGCGCCGCCTTGGGCGAGGCGTTCGGCGATGGCAGCGCCGGCACCCTTGGTGCCGCCGCTGACCAGGGCACGCCTGCCGTCGAGGGAATCACTCAGGGGGGACACGGGGTGCTCCGATCCCGGGTGCAGGCGAGTAGCTACGCCGCCCCGCAGTTGCTGCTAAAATAGAAGCTAGTAACTTCGACTTTAGCACCAACTCATTGGGGATGGTCACCTTGGCAAGCCGGATCAGGTTGGAGGACCGGGAGTGCCCGCTGTCCACCACGGTGCAGCACGTCGGCGAGTGGTGGACGTTGCTGATCCTCCACGACGCCTTCGACGGCTACACCCGCTTCGACCAGTTCCAGGAGAGCCTGGGCATCTCCTCCAGCATGCTCACCACCCGCCTCAGGACCCTGGTCGCCGACGGACTGCTCGAACGCCGCCCCTACCAGACCAACCCCGTGCGCCACGAGTACGTCCTCACCGACCTGGGCCGTTCCCTGCGCCCCGTGATCGTCGCGCTGGCAGCCTGGGGCAACTCCCGCCTGGCCCCCGAACAGCGCAGCATGATCCTCGTGGACGCGCAGACCGGCGAGGAAGTCGAACCCGTCGTGGTCGACGCCCTGACCGGCCGCCGCCTCGATGACAGCGACGCGTACAGCTTCACCGCCGGCCCCGCCGCCAGCGACGGCATGCGCGCCCGCTACACCCACCGGTCACAGGTCAGCGAGCAACCGGCGGGACCGGCCGACAGGGCCCACCCGGCACCGATGGCGGCCCACCACCAACCAGCTGCGGCCGGATAGCCGGAGCGGATTGTGCGCCCCAGTTGCCCGACCATGGCAGCCCAGGCCGGTCACCGGCCGCAGGCTCGCCAACTACGCGAACATCCGCCAAGCAGCCCGAACCGTCACAGCACCGCCAAAGTTGATCGTGATGACAGCTGCGACTTGAATTGAACGTATGTTCGATTCACTATGAAGGGGTGACCGCCACCGCTTCTCTCATCACTCCGCTCCTGTCAGACCGGCTGCCGGACGACGCGGCCCCCGCGCCTCGCGAGCTGCTGACAGGCCCCGGACGCACTTGGGCTGCCGAGGAGCGCTGGTCGCATGTGGACATCCGCATCGGCGGACAGTGGCTTCCCGGCCACCTTGAACGCTGGCGAATCCATCAGGGCTCACTGCTCTGGGTCGCACTGGTGCGGTGGGGCACCGGACCCCGCGACTGGAACTGGTACCTGTGCGACGCGAGAACCATCCGCCAAGCCCCGTCCGGCGGGGGTTCTTCTTCCATCAGTCGGTGATGGCGTGCCGGCCGCGTTCGGTGAAGTGTTCCAGCTGGGTCCACAGTTGGTTCTTTCGTTCGCGGAATCGTTCGATGAGAGCTGCGTCGTCCACGCCGTCCACCAGCGCCCCGACGGTACGGCGTAGGTCACGAACGGTGTAGCGCAGCCCGTACGCAGCTTCCACCACGTCGTCGGGCCCTTCCAGCGCGACGCGTTCCAGCGCTGGCCGGAAGGCTTCGTGGTAGATACGCCGGAGATCCCCGTCGCAGGTTTTCAGCGCCGGAACAGCTTCGGGGCGTGGTGGTGGGCGATAATCTGCGTCACATCACCGTAGATGGTGCCAAGTTCGTGTGCCGCGTCGGTCAGCGCGGTGTAGGCGGCACGTCGGGTGTCGCGCAGGGCATCGGCCCGTCGTTCGGCGGCGGTCCGGTCGATCTGGTAGCGGGCGGCTCGGTAGGACTGCCGTCCGGTGATCAGTGCGGTGAGTATCGCCGTGGCGCCGGTCAGTGCGCCGATGACCCATCCCCCGTCTCCCATGGGGGCAGTGTCCGACCGTACCGAGGGGCGGGACAAGAGGCCGGTTCGGACGGGGCGCAAAACCCCCACGGAACGAGTCAGCTGGTAGCCACGCCTGCGAGAAGGTGCCACCAGCGAGACGGTGCCTCCCGCGCGTACCAATCGGGCGTGCGCCACCGATTCTCGACCCGGATGCAGACAAGTCGTGTCTGGCTCGTGAAGCCAGGACATGAAGCACCCGGAGTTCCTCGGCCAGAGCGCTGTCAGAGGTCGCGCGGAAGTCCGGGATCTGGCCCTGCTCCATGCCCACGATGTATACGATGTCGAACTCCTGGCCCTTGCCGGCATGCCCCGACAGCAGATGAAGCCCGGGGGTAACAGGGCCTTCGGAGTCCTGAGCAGCTCTGCACGCCGCTACGGCCTGTACGACCGTCATGCCCTCCTCGACCTGCTCTCGCAACGATGCAAGGGCACCGCTCAGGTGATCGCTTGCCTCGGCCGCGTCAATCGCAAGGTCCGCTCGGCACAGCTCGGCCAGCCGTTCTGGCTGGGCCTCCGGCGCGAGCTGCGCGATTGAAGTGGACATGTGTTCGATCATCTGTGAAGGGGTGGCTCAGCCGCTTCTCTCATCAGCCGCGCTGAGGCTGGATCGATGCGGACTGCGCTCTACCGTGGTCTTGGGTTGACGGGCTGCGGCAGGGGTCACGTGCGGCTAGTGTGCGCTTGTGGCGGATTGGACGACGATCTCCTCGCTTGCGACTGCTGGTGGAACGCTCGTACTGGCGGTTGCCACGTTCGCTTCGGTCCGGTCAGGGAACCGGTCGGCCCGTACGGCGGAAGGGGCCGCGCGGATCGCTGAGCGCTCGCTGCTGTCGGGGCAGCGGCCGTTGTTGATGACCTCCCGTGAGATGGACCCTGACCAGGCGGCTCGCTTCGTGGAGGGGCACGTCGTTTCGGTACCCGGCGGTGGAGCGGTAGTCGAGGTCGCCGACAGCATGGTTTTCATGGCGGTGTCGCTGCGGAACGTCGGTACCGGACTGGCCGTGCTGCAGGGCTGGAGCATTTCTCCTGGGGAACGGATCGAGCGGACTCATTCGCCGCTTGATGAGTTCACGCACCATGTCCGGGACATCTTCGTGGCGCCAGGCGACCAAGGCTTCTGGCAGGGAGCCTTCCGCGACCCCGACAGCGTCCGGTTCAGAGCCGTGGTTGACGCCGTCGAGGCGGGGGAGCCGCTGATGCTCGACATCCTCTACAGCGACTACGAGGGAGGCCAGCGAATGATCACCCAGTTCGCTCTTCGCTTCGATGGAGAAAGGTGGAAGCCCTTGGTGGCCAGGCACTTCAGGGTGGAGTCGGCAGACCCGAGCTGACGGGTGGCCCGGAGTGCTGGACGAGTTCGATCAGGTTGCCTTCGGGGTCCTTCACGTAGGCAAAGCGGGCGTGCGGTCGGCTGGCAGCAGCGGGTGGTGACACTTCCTCGGCGCCAGCCTCGATCGTTGACCGGAAGGCCGCGTCGAGGTCTGCCACGACCAGCGCCCAGTGGGTGTAGCTGTGGGTCGCGGAACGTTCATAGGCGTTCGCGGCCTGGCCGGCCGGGACCGATCCGCCGCGTTCCATGAGTTCGATCTTCAGCCCGCTCGCGGAGCGCAGGATCACGGATCGCAGCTGGGCGTCGGGCCGATCGAGGCGGGCTTCCTGCTCGCGGAGCCCGAACGCGGCGCAGTAGAAGCCAGCCTGGGCATCCAGGTCGGCGACCGAGAGCCCGAGGTACTCGAAGCCGTAGGACAGCGCTGTGGTGGTCATCGGGCCGTGTACCCGCCGTCGACCGCGATGGTGGTGCCGGTGACGAAGCTGGATCTGCCGGAACACAGCCATGCGACGACGTCGGCGATCTCGCTCGCCTCCGCGAGGCGCCCGATGGGATGGGCTGCGGTCAGCGCGGCGATGTACTGCGGTGAGCGGTCTTCGGCGACCAGCGGTGTGTTGACCAGACCGGGGCAGACGACGTTGACGCGGATGCCGTCGGCGGCGTAGTCCAGCGCGGCGGACTTGGTCAGTCCCACAAGGCCGTGTTTGGCGGCGGAGTAGCCGCAGAACCCGGGCATGCCGACCAGGCCGGCTCCGGACCCGATGTTGACGATCACTCCGAAGCCGTGAGGGATCATGAGCTGGAGTTCGTACTTCATCGACAGGAACGTGCCGCGCAGGTCGATCGCCATCATTCGGTCGAACATCTCGGTCCGGTAGTCGGCCGTCTTGCGCTGGTCGTCGCCGCCGCTGACGCCTGCGCTGTTGACCGCGAAGTGGAGACGGCTCGAGCCGGCGGCAGCGGCCTCGACAGCGGCCCGTACCGATCGCTCGTCGGAGACGTCACACTCCACGAGGCCGGCGGTTCCTCCGGCGGCCGTGATCTGTCGCACGGTCTCCTGGAGAGTCACAACCGTCCGGCCGCAGACGGTGACCTGGCAGCCTTCCGCGGCGAGGGCGAGCGCTGACGCGCGGCCGATCCCCGTACCTCCGCCGGTGATGAGGGCGGTGGTGCCGTCCAGCTCGCGCACTGCGGTGTTCGCGCCAGGCATGATCAGTTCTCCGCAGGCGCGGCCTCGGCGCGGGCCTCGGCGAGCATCTCACTGGAGACCTGCCAGAGCCGGGCGGCCTTGTCGGGGTCAAGGGCGTAGGCGGCGATGCCGCGCCGGACGCCCTCCTCGTGGGCGCCGGCCTCGTTGCAGTCCTCGAAGTAGCACCCGGTCACGCCGTGCACAAGCGGGGACGCGGCCAGGAGCACCGAGGTGGCCGCGCCCTGCTCGGTGTTCTTCCAGGACACCCCGGTGCTCTGGCTAGGCTCGAAGGACGACGGGGCATTGTCCGGTTCACCGATGAACCGGGACAGCCCGGTCGTCGTGATGCGCCCGGGGTTCAGCGCATTGACTGCGATGTGGTCCGCCTCCCAGCGCCGGGCGGCCTCGACTGCGAACAGAATGTTCGCGGTCTTGGACTGGCTGTAGGCCGCCCAGGGGTCATAGGGGTGGTGCTCGAAGTTGATGTCGTCGAACAGCACCTCGCCGTTGACGTGCCCGACCGAGCTGACGACGACGATCCGGGCGTATCCGGCGGCGCGCAGGGCGTCGTGCAGGCCGGTCGCGAGCGCGAAGTGGCCCAGGTGGTTGGTGGCGAACTGCAATTCCCATCCCTGGCGTGTCCGCTGCTCGGGCGCGGCCATGATCCCGGCGTTGTTGACGAGGATGTCCAAGGCCCCGGTCCAGTTGGCCACGAAGGCGTCCACGGATGCCAGGTCAGCCAGGTCGAGCCGGGCGACCGGAAGGCTTCCGTTGCCGGTGCTCGCGGCGATGTCGACCGCGGTGCGTCGCCCGGCCTCCGGGTCGCGGACGGCCAAGGTGACCTCCGCGCCTGCCAGGGCCAGGGCTCGGGCCGTCTCGACGCCGAGCCCGGAGGAGGCTCCGGTGACCACCGCGCGCTTGCCCTTGAGGTTCACACCGGCGATGACTTCTGCGGCGGTCGACTGAGCGTTGAATGGGGTGGTGACCAACGGCCGGCTCATCTTTCCTCCAGGAGTTCCGTGCCCTGGCGTGCCGCCACCGCCAGACTTTCCCCGGCAACCAGAAGGGGCATCCCCGGCTCGGCGACATCATCCTCTGCTAGAGACGGTAGGAGTCTTCGCTGGTCCGGAGCCACGGCCCTGTGCTTCCTATGAATCGCAGGGTTACCCTCAACCTCCGTGGTGGTCCGTGCCGGATGCCTCCGGCTCACCGGCCGCGATCTTCCCCAGGTGTGCCAGCGCCTCCTCGGCCGCGGTGTCCGGCTCGGCGTAGTAGAAGGTCAGGGTCTGGTGGTGGGTGCCGCTGATTTCGAGGTACTGCGAGCACAGGTCGAGCCGCCCCACGACCGGGTGGTTGTAGGAGCGCAGTGCCCCTGGGGCGAATTCGACGTCGTGCCGGTCCCATAGGCGGCGGAAGTCCTCGCTGGCGGCCGAGATCCGCGCGACGAGCCCGGTCAGGAGCGGGTCATCGACGTCAGCGCCAGCGAAGGCGCGCAGGCGGGCGGTGGAGATGTAGGCGGCCTTCTCCCAGTCGACGATCAGCTCCCGCACGGACGGGTCGAGGAAGACCGCCTCGACCAGGTTGGTTCCCGGGTTGAAGATCGCAGACAAGGCGCGCGCCACTGCATTGGACGCCAGCACGTCCATGTAGGCGTTGCAGACCCAGGCCGGCGTCTGCGGCCACGAGTCGATCAGACGCACGACCCCGATCGGTGCGCTCTCGCCGGGGTTCACTGCACGCCGGTTCTCCCGAGCGCTGGCCAGTTCCTCCAGGTAGGCAGTCGCGACGTCGCTGAGTTGCAGGGCTCGGGCCAATGACTCGATCACCTGCTGGGACGGCCGGTGATCATGGCCTTGCTCCAGCCGAAGGTAATAGTCCGGGCTGATGCCAGCCAGCGCGGCGACCTCCTCGCGGCGCAGCCCCTGTACCCGCCTACGCCCGTCAACCCGCAGACCCACGTCAGCCGGGCTCACTAGTCCCCGGCGTGCACGCAAGAACTCGCCAAGAGCCGTGTTTCGTCCCATACCCCGAGAATAGGTTGGCTGTAGCTCGCTACAGCCAACCTATGGGTACCTGCGCGGCGCGAAGGCCACCCGCCGAGCCCAAAGGGCGGCCAAGCGCGCCACGCTGACGGCTGAACCATCCCTGCCCCGCAGGGATCGGCGTTGGGCGGGCCGGTACGCCCTGCCGAGGGGAATATCCCGTCCAGCGCGTTGATCGTCTCTCCGTATTGGCGCGATGACGGGGGGATGCAGGTGACCGACCTCAATGTGTTCCGGCTCGGTGCCGACGGCCAGGACCTTGAGCTGCAAGGCTCGGCCGTGGCACTCGAGGTGGACCTGCAGCGCCGGATCGAGGCCGGGATGGAGCAGTTGCTCGGTATCCGCTTCGTGGCCTCGGAGTACCCGACGGGGCCGTGGCATCGGGGGCGGATCGACTCGCTCGGGCTCGACGAGAATGGCACCCCGACGGTGATCGAGTACAAGAAGGGCAGCGACCACGGGGCGGTGACGCAGGCGGTCTCGTACCTGTCCTGGCTCAAGAGCAGCCGCCACGAGTTCCAGACTCTCGTGCGGGAGAAGCTCGGCGCCGAGGCGGCCGACAGCATCGACTGGCGGAACCCGCGGGTGGTCTGCATCGCCGCCGACTACTTCCGGCACGACCGGACCGCGATCTACCTCATGGGTCAGCGGATCGACCTGGTGCGGTACCGGATCTTCGAGGGCGGCCTGCTGAGCCTGTTGCTGGTGGAGTCGGCGCCCGGCACCGCCGCGCCGGCTGCATCACGGGGGGGCGGTAGAGCGCGCTGGCGAGGCTGCCCAGGAGGCGTCGAACTCGGCGAAAATGATCCTGGCTGAGCCGCCGGCGCCGCTGCGGGCTCTCTACGGGGAGCTGTGCGAGGCTCTGACCAGGTCGGGAGATGTCGAGGTGGAGGCGAAGCTCCACTACATCGCGTTCCGGCGAATGAAGAACCTGGCGTGCGTGCTGTTCCGCCCCTCCAGCCAGACAATCATGATCTACCTGCGGGTCGATCCATCGAGCGTCACTCTGGAGGAGGGGTTCACGCGCGATGTGCGTGGGATCGGCCACCTGGGGACGGGCGACCTGGAGGTGCGGATCAGACCGGCGGCCGACCTGGAGCGGGCGGCGCCGCTGATCCAGCAGGCGTTCGACGCGGCGTGACCAACGGCGAAGGGCGGCTGCCGCATCGGTAACTCGATGCGGCAGCCGCCCTTTGGCGTCTGCGCTCTGCCGGCCCCGGCTGCCCCGGTTCTCATGCCTCGGGCCCGGCCCCTGCCGCCGATGGCGCCAGACGTACAAGGTATTGACCGAGATCCCCAGGTACTTCGCCGCGTCCTGGACGGTCATGAAAGCGGCCTCGACGGCGAGCTCCGACTTGCTTCGCATCTTGTCTCCGGGGTCAACGCCGCCCGAAAGCGGCCATGCAGATCACCTGTCATCCGCACAACCGAGTCGCGCGAACGGTGGATGATCAGAATCCGGGAAACTAGCAGTTTGGTTGGGCCGCTATGGTGTGATATACAGCAGAACATTCCACCGTACGCGCGGCGAAATGTCATGACCGGCGACGCCAAGGAGTAGCCGGAGACCATGGCCATGCGAGGTTGCTTCACCCTCAGCCTTCGGGACCAGCGCGGGCGGTCAGCGGAGGTCTCGACGCACCTCGCCGCTCGACCGGTGCGGCGCCCCAGCCCCCTCCAAGCGTGCGCCGGAGCATGGCCCATTCGGTGGATGCACCGCTCGGCGCCTCACCGAGGATCGAAAGCATTCCGATCTCGCCCTAGAGTGGCTTTCATGGCGGTTGTTGTGCGTTCCCCTAGCAGGGATGAGCTGGTAGACCGACGCGAGGCAATCCTCCACGACCTCAGGCTAAGTCTCGCGGAACTACGTGACAGGGCGGTGACAGGCGGGCTCGTGGGAGACGAATGGCCCGCGTGGGCAGAGGTCCAAGAGATCAACTATCTCCTTGCCGATGACTGAGGAGCATCCCCGGCCGCTGAGAGAGCATGTGCAGCACTTCGCCGACAAGATCAGCGCCCTCCTGCAAGCGTGTCTGCCTGCAGCCCCTGACGTGGAGGTCATCCGACTCGGGGATCGCTACAGCATCCGTCCTCAAGGTCAGCAGGATAGGCGGGGTGGGGTACCCCTTCTGGTGCACGGCGAGACGTTGGCCTGGCTGCGGCTCGACTATCTGTGTCGGTGGGATGCCACCCATGCATTCCTGGCAGTCGACGCCTCGAAGATTTGGATCGTGGCAGATGTCGACCGGACTCCGATCTTCCGGTTCGAGTACTTATACGACGCTGACTGGGTACCCCACTCCCACATCCAGGTCCACGGGCAGCGGGGTGCGCTATCGCATCTCCTGTCGAAGGCAGGCCACCAAGCACCACACGACATGTCAGCCCTTCATCTGCCGACTGGCGGGCAACGCTTCCGTCCTGGACTCGAAGACGTAATCCAATTCCTCCTCGCAGACTGCCAGTTCGACTCAGCCCAGAGGTGGCGGGACGCCGTCGACTCCGCTCGCGCTGAATGGCGAGCCATCCAGGTCCGAGCCGTTACGCGCGCCATGGCCGCAGAGGCTGCCGCCCAGTTGGAAAGCATGGGGTATACCGTCACACCTCCCGCGGAGGGGCACCCAGAACCCGGCCGAAAGGCCCGCTTCGCGTGGTGAGCCCCGAGCTACACCTGACAGGTACCACCCGCAGGAGACTCCCAAGGCGCCAGACGTGACCATCAGTCGAAGCGCGCACCTGATTCCGAAGGCTGCGCTTCACTCGCACTCCGGAGTCATTGGATTACCTTCTGTACATGCAAAACCCGCACGCGGCCCCAGGACGACTCACAGGCGTCAAGCTATGGATGGCCCGGACTCTGGCTACCGCGGCGGCGATCTGTCAGATCGCCGCCATCCCCGCCCACCCCGACCTCCCGTCAGCCGAAGCGCCGGCCACGCCTGTATCAGTGACCCTCACTGGCGCAGATCGCATGACAGACCACACTCCGGCCGATCTAATCGCTGTAGTTACAAATAATTCCGATGCGCAAGTTATCGCCGATGTGCAAGCTGACGCGGGCCGACATCACGTTCAGGTTTCCGCCACCCACGAGGGCATCACGGGGAAATCGAGCACGTCTGCGTCAGTGACCGTGGGACCGCAGTCTTCCGCACTCGTATACATCCAAGTTAGGGTGGTGAAACCGGTCCGGCGGGAGAAAGCACCCCTAGTCGTCATGGCTACAGTACGTCCCGTCCACCCCCCTGACTCCAAGGGATCGCCCAATAAACCAGACCCGGCTACCACGCGAGAGATCAGCGTGGACTTGGCAGGAAGTGATCTCCTTGGCGTCCTGGGGGTGGGGGCTGCGCTTCTCGTTCCTGGTGTCCTCGCAGTGTGGGCCGCACTGTCCGTTTGGGTATATGACCGGCGTCGGCTCGGCCTACACCTTAGCGCCCCATCAATTCTCTGGGGAAACAAACTCTGGCTGCTTGCCGCAGCGGCTGTGTCGCTCCTCGCGATCGGGACGTACAGACTATTCGGTCGCCCCGACCTGCTTGACGCTTATACCCTTCAGGACTTCTCAGGCGTTACAATTGCAACCGCTGTCACTGCAGCGATCCTCGCGGCGCTCGGCGTCCGAGTGTACCGATGGCGCAAGCCCCGAATCACCTCTAATAGCTCGCCTTTGGAGGTGCTGCAGGCTGCTGAACGGCATGACGGATCCACGTGCGATCGACCCGTCTATCTTACGCCCGGTGACAATCCGCGTCGAGGATTGCTCGTTCAGCACGACGGAGAGGCAGTGGTGATTACACCGCAGATCCGCTTCGGCCATCCCGACGAAATGGATCTTCTTTTTCGTGAACAAGCTGATCCAGCCCTCACGACAGCACTTAATAAGATCCACGAAGGGAATAGAACGGCTAGATCTAATGCCACCGGCGATCTCTTTGATGGGAGCTATATCAGGGCTGAAGGATGGATCAGTCGACCTGCCGTGGTCATCGATCCGACGCCATTCGCGAACCCCCATGAGAAGCTCCTCAAGTACGACCAGGAGCCTGATGGCGGTAATAATTGATCAAGGCATGTGGCTTCCAATGCTGGAAACACAACGGCGCCGCATTCGCGGCGCCGTGCACCCCATGGCTCTCGTAGTCCATGGGCGCCGTGCAGAAGAGGACGACGGCCTCCCTATCCGCTGGGGTAGGAGAAGGGCTGCCCGAAACACACGCCACGTTACTGCCGCAACGTGCTCAAACTCCATCGGCGTAGGACCATTGTAACCGAGGCGGTGTCCCGCTCGCGGAGGGAAGGTCGCCATGGCGTGTGAGGTCAAGGTCAGTCGACTGCGGGTCTCCTACCTGCACACACGCATCCACGCGGACGTCCACAGGGGCATCGGCCTGCCCGGCGCCTTCGTCACGCGCCTCATGCAGCCCGAGGCCGAGCCGTTGGAAGGACTCGCGACCACGCTACCCTTCAAGCGCGTGGGAGACCTCCCCTGGTCGTTCTGGTCCAACGTGGCGGATTACCCCCGACTTCGTCCGCCTCAGAGCCGGCAAGAAGCAGACAAACTCTTCCGGGCGGCAGTGCCATTGCGACATCAAGCCGATCTCGTCGTTGGAGGCGGAGCGTGCGAAGAGCCTCATTTAGAGGTATTTTTGCATCCTTTCGGCTGGACTGCCGTGGCAACGGTGGACCTCACTTGGAAGCCGGAAGTAGGAATCCTGGAAGCTGCGGAATCGCTAGATGGCCTGGAGGGTCAACAAACCGCTACCGTGATCGTCGGGGGCGAGGAACAGGGACCAGTTGAGCTCCTCAAGGCTGCCGAGCATGCGGCTTCAGCCGTGTCGCATCGACTTGCCAATGACGAGCCATGGGCGGGTGCGCTTCGTACATACCGAATCGCTACGGTGACCGAATGCAATCTTGAAGCAGGAGCCCTCGCCATGCCGACAGTCGGGGACGCCATACATCGCGCACTGCATCAACTTTCCACCGGCCGTGGCATGCCAGTCGAGCCATCTTCCGCCCTGGTGGCCCGCTGGTCTCAAGGCTCACAAAGGTTCATATGGAATCCAATGGATCTCGTCTACATGTTTCGCAATGGCGCATCGGTCCTTTGTGCAGAGTCAATGGATTCGAAGCCAGGGAACGGGATAGATACCGCTCCCGACCGCCATCGGCGCATGATACTCCTTCTCGCGTATCTTTCGGCAAATGCCGGACTGGTTCGCTCAATGCCTCGTGATGCCGTGCATCAAAATTGGGCAGAGAAGGCTGCGGGGCGACTCGGACGTCTTTATGGCCCGTATCGTGCCGGATCTTCATACTGGGGCTTGGAACCGCGATGCTATCTTCGCTGGACTGAGGCCGTTGATGATGTCAAGGCGATGCTTTCCTCTGATCTATTGGAGAAGGAGCCACCTCCGAACGCATATCCATAGGCGCCACAGGATCGCGCGATTCCCGATCTGCTACACCCGTAAGCACCAGAGGTCGGTGTCAAGACCTCGACAAAGGTTGATGGATCGTCCGAATGGGCCGCATCAACGACAGGGGTCACAGCCGCTCGGAGATCCGCAGGACTAAGATCTGCACCGTCTGCTATTCCTCGGTGCCTACCAGGCCATCGATCTCAAGCGCCAGCGCGTCGATCGCAAGTCCGGCGAGGTCACTGTGAAAACCGTCTACGCAGTGACCAGCCTGACCGCCGAGCAGGCCGCGCCCGCCCAGCTCGCCGCCCTGATCCCCGACCACTGGAAGATCGAGGCCCTGGCACAGCCTGGCCCTCGGCGCCTGCCGCCTGACCGGGGCCGCCAACATCGCCGCCACCCTCCGGCGGAACGCCGGCGACGCGACCCGCCCGCTCGCACTCCTCGGGCTCACGTGATCACAGAGCGGGCGTCACGCCGCCTTGCGAGGCCCTGCTCCCCCCAAGGAATATCCCGCCCGGCTCGTTGATTCGTCTTCCTGGACTGATGCGATGACGGGGGATGTAGGTGACCGACCTCAAGGTGTTTCGGCTCGATGCTGGCGGCCATGATGTTGAGCTTCGGGGCTCGGCTATGGCACTCGAGGTGGACCTGCAGCGCCGGATCGAGGCCAGCATGGAGCAGATGCTGGGCATCCGCTTCCTCGCCTCGGAGTACCCGACCGGGCCGTGGCACCGGGGACGGGTCGACTCGCTCGGGCTCGACGAGAACGGCACCCCGGTGATCATCGAGTACAAGAAGGGCAGTGATCACGGGGTGGTGACGCAGGCGGTCTCGTACCTGTCCTGGCTCAAAACCAGCCGCCACGAGTTCCAGGCTCTCGTGCGGGAGAAGCTGGATGCCGAGGCGGCGGAGAGCATCGACTGGCGGAACCCGCGGGTGGTCTGCATCGCTGCCGACTTCTTCCGGCACGACCGGACCGCGATCTACCTCATGGGTCAGCGCATCGACCTGGTCCGGTACCGGGTCTTCGAGGGCGGCCTGCTGAGTCTGCTCCTGGTGGAGTCGGCTCCGGGCACTGCGGCGCCTGCTGCGACACGGCCGGTGGCCGAGGGCTACGCCGGGGGGACGGAGGAGACGCCTACCTCGGCGGAGCCGATCCCGGCTGAGCCGCCGGCGCCGCTGTGGGCTCTCTACGAGGAGTTGTGCGAGGCGCTGACCAGGTCGGGCGATGTCGAGGTGGAGGCGAAGCTCCACTATGTCGCGTTCCGGCGGATGAAGAACCTGGCGTGTGTGCTGTTCCGGCCGGCCAGCCAGACAATCGTGGTCTACCTTCGGGTGGACCCGGAGAGCGTCGCGCTGGAGGAGGGCTTCACGCGCGATGTGCGGGGGATCGGGCACCTGGGGACGGGCGACCTGGAGGTGCGGATCAGATCGGCGGTCGACTTGGACCGGGCGGCGCCTCTGATCCAGCGGGCGTTCGACGCGGCCTGACCAACGAAGGGCGGCTGTCGCATCGAGTTACCGATGCGACAACTGCCCTTTCGCGTCTGCTCCCTACTGGCCCCAGCTGCCCCGGTTCTCATGCCTCGGGCCCGGCCAGGACGAAGTCGTCCTGGGTTAGTTCGGCTCGCAGCCGCTGTTCGGCGACGTTGGCGTAGTGGCTGGAGAGTTCGACTCCGACGAACTTCCTGCCCTCCTTGAGCGCGGCGACGCCGGTCGAGCCGGAGCCGGTGAACGGGTCGAGGACGGTGCCGCCTTCGGGGCAGATCTGGACGAGCTGCTGCATGATCTCCACCGGCTTCTGGGTGATGTGGACCCGGTCCTTGCGCGGCTGCGAGGCGATGAAGTGGCCCGGGAGGTAGATCTCCCTGTTCTTGTTGAGGCTGCCCTTGACGCCCCAGGTGATGAACTCGGCCGACTGCTTGAAGCCGCCCTTGCGCGGGCGGCTGGCGGGCTTGATCCACGGGATCGTGCCGCACCAGGTCCACCCGGCCATCTGCAGGGCGTCCGAGGTGGTGGGCTCCTGCCTCCAGTCGGAGAACACCATCGCGACGGAGTGCTCCTTCGACGCCCTGTAACCCTCGGTCAGCAGGGCGGTCAGCCAGGCGCGGTACGAGCGCTGGTCGCGGTTCTCGCCGGGGAAGGTCTGCAGGTCGTGCGCGGAGCCGCTGGTCACGTACTTGGCGCGGGCGTCGCGGGCGGTGCGCTCGGAGCTGGTGCGTCCGCCAGAGTTGTACGGCGGGTCGGTGATCACCGCGTCGACGCTCTCGTCGGGGAGGGTCTTGAGCACGGTGAGGGCGTCACCTCGGTGCAGGGTGTAGCTCATGCGCGGGGCCTCTTTCAGGGCGTGACGGGACTGGGCCCACTCCGAGCGACGCCGATGCGGCAGCCGCTCGGAGTGGGGATGCGCCGGAGGTTAGCCGCGATATCCGGCCGCACCTAATGAGGCAACCGACCGGTTCAGGGGCCTGGTTCGGGGTCGTTTGGTGCGGCCGGAATCCGCGTCTAATGTCTGGCCATGTCACCGGGACGGAGCCCCGCTCCAACCCTGCTGACCTGTGCTGATTCATGTTGCGCCGTCCAATTACGGTGCACTGTGGGCGCATTCGAATGCCGATTCCGCAATCCGAGGAGAACCTCCGTGCACCGCCTGAGATTACGAGCGCGGCTGGCTGCCGCGCATGACCCGAGACCGGCGTCCGGGAGCTACCAACTCCCCTGACCCGGGCCCGCCTCCGCGAGGCGGATTCACACCGGTGCGGGTGCCGGCGGCTTTGCACGAGAAGCCGGCACCGCGCCTCCTACAACCAGCGAGGAGCCGCTGCGATGCAGCATGCCCTGATACACCCGCCGCCGTTCTCGACCCTTCGTCCGGTCAAGGCCGTTCCCGCCGTTGACTGTTGGCGGCGGCGATGAACAAGACTGCCGGGGCCGTTGTCGGCCTCGCCGCCGCCGGCCCGCTGATGCTGGCTGTTCCGGTCCTCGTCGCGGCAGCCGGATCTGCCGCCGCCACGTCATGTTCCAACAGCGGTGCACAGGCTGTGGATACATCGGCGGTGGCCGCTCAGGTGAAGGCGATTCTCAACGGCGGCGACAAGAGCACCGTTGCGGTGCCGGGGCTGGACAACCCGGCCGAGCAGGTGCCCAACGCCAAGACGATCCAGGCCACCGGCGTCGCGATGCACATCCCGGTCCGGGGGCAGATCGTGGCGCTGGCGACCTCTCTACAGGAGAGCGGCCTGCGCAACCTCACCTACGGGGACCGGGACAGCCTGGGCCTGTTCCAGCAGCGGCCCTCCCAGGGCTGGGGCACCGCGGAGCAGATCCTCGACCCGGTACACGCGAGCACCGAGTTCTACTCGGCACTCCAGCAGGTCTCGGGCTGGGAGTCGATGACCGTCACCCAGGCCGCCCAGGCGGTGCAGCGCTCGGGGTATCCGGACGCCTACGCCAAGTGGGAACCGCTGGCCACCGCGCTGCAGAAGGCGATCGAGCCGCTGCTCGCCAAGACCGGCGCCACGCCGAGTCCCAGCCCTGCCGCCGGAGGCAGCCCCCCTCCGGCACCGATCGGCGGCTGCACGGGCGGTGGGGACGGCTCTGGCTTCGGGACCATCCTTCCGGGCACTCTGCCGGCCGGGTACACGATCCCGGCCGATGCCCCGCCGCAGGTGCAGACCGCGATCCGTTGGGCGTTGGGGCAGCTCGGCACGCCGTACCAGTGGGGCGGCAGTTGTACCGACCCGCACGGGCCGGACCCAATGGGTCGGTGCGACTGCTCTGCGCTGATGCAGGCGTCCTACCGCGCTGCAGGGGTCACGCTCGGGCGGACGACCTACGAACAGGTCACCGAGGGCCAGCCCGTCTCTGTCGACTCCCTCAAGCCGGGTGACCTGCTGTTCACCGAGGGAACGGCCCAAGCCCCGGATCACGTGGGCATGTTCATCGGCTCGGGCCTTGTGGTTCAGGCCCCGCACACCGGCGACGTGGTCAAGATCTCGACCCTCGCCGACTGGAAGCCGCAGGTTCTCGCGGCCCGCCGAGTCGTCTGACCGGCACTTTCTCCCCTCCCCCCCTTTTCCCGCTCCACCGCACCGCCTCCTTCCCCGATCCGGGCTGGCGCGTGCACTGAATCGAACTGGAGTTCGTAATGTTTCTCGCCGACAAGGCCATCCAGCTCGCCTACGACCCGGGCATCCAGCCGAACGAGGGCGGCCTGCCCGGCCTCGCCGTCCTCAAGCAGGTGATGGGCTCGATCAACCTCTTCGGCATCATCGCCGTCGTCGGCGCGCTCGCGGTGAGCGCCGGCGTGTGGGCCTGGGGCCACCACTCGGGCGGCCACCAGGCCGAGGCCAGCGGCAAGAAGGGCGTACTGGTCTCCGCCGGCACGGCCCTGCTGCTCGGCGCCGCCAACGGCGTGGTCGCGTTCTTCTCCACGCTCGGCGGCCAGGTCCACTGATGCTCAAGCGTTCCTTTGCCGCTGACCGCAGCGGCGACCCCGGCGGCGCATCTCGCGTGCGCCGCCGGGCGCTGCTCGGCACGGCCGTCCTGGCCGTGCTCGTCGCCCTCGCCGGCCTGTTCGCCTACCTCACCCGCGACGGCAGGGCGCCCGCCAAGGACCCCTCTTCCTCGGCGAGTTCGGCCATCTCTCCTTCTGCCCTGCCTTCCGCGACCGCGGCTTCGGCCGCACCCAGTGGTCGCGCTGCCCTGCCCGCTCCGCCCGCCACCCAGGATCCGATCGCCTTCGGCAAGGCGGCGGCATCGGCGCTGTGGTCGTACGACACCCGCTCCTACGCCCAGCCCGAGCTGCTGGCCACGCTGCACAAGTGGATGTCACCGGACGCCAAGTACGCGGACACCGCCTCCGTGGATGCCCTGGTGCCCTCGCCCGTGCTCTGGGGCCGGATGGCCGACAACGGCCAGTTCGCGACCGCGAGCGTGGACGAGGCGCACTTCCCGGCTTCCTTCACCCAGGCTCTGCAGGCCGACCCGGGGGCGATCACGCAGGCGTACGTCTACGCCGTCACCGTATCCGGCCAGCAGTCGATCAGCTGGAACGGCTCGCCCGCCGGCGGCGCCGAGGCCCGCTCGACGACTCTCGCGGTGCAGTGCCGCCCCTCCCAGAACTGCACGCTCGCCGGCGTCTTCCCATCCGTCTCCCCCTGACCACCACCCCCGAAAGGAGGTACCCCCATGGGTGTCTGCGACCTTCCCCTGATGAGCCAGGTCTGCGACGCGGCCAACTTCGTCTCCGATCCCGGCAAGTCGATCACCGACGGCATCGGCGCGTGGATCGCCAAATCCGCCGGCGAGCTCGCCTCCAGCGCAGCCGACCTCGCCGCCAAGACCGTCAACGCGACCACGAGCATCGACCTCAACGCCCCCTGGTTCCGCGACAACTACGCGCTGCTGCTTCCCATCGGACTGTCGATCATCGTCGGCACGTTCTGCATCCAGCTGATGTTCGCCGCCTGGCGCCGCGACGAACGCGCCCTCGCCCAAGCCGCGATCGGCACCATGACCGGAGTCCTGTTCTCCTTCTGCGCGATCTCCTTCACCAGCGTGGCGATCACCGTCGTGGACGCGTTGAGCGACGGCCTGTTCCAAGCCGCCAACACCTCCGTGGAAGACGCGATCCGCCGCGTCGTCAAGGTGAACGAACTCGGCGCGATGTACGGACTCGGCTGGGGCGTACCGTCGTTGGTCGCCTTGGGCTGTGCGATCGGCGCCTTCCTCTATTGGTGCACGATGGTGGCCCGCAAGGTCGGCGTCCTGATCCTTGTCGCCCTCGCGGTCTTTGCGGGAAGCGGCGGCGGCTGGGAGGTCGCCAAGCGCTGGCGGCGCGGCTGGATCGAGGCCACGGCCACCCTGGTCGTGTCAAAGTTGCTGATGACCGTGGTGTTCCTGATCGGCGTCTCCGCGATGGGCAAGAGCGATGCCAAGGACGGCATGTCGGCGCTCTCGGACGCGATGGCGGGCATCGTCGTGATGGTGCTCGTCCTACTGTGCCCGTACGCGACGTACAAGTTCGTGCATTGGGCGACGGACAACGGCGGGCACGACGACCTGCACCGCACCGGTGTCGCCGGGGTGGCGGTCGCCGCAGGTGCGGCCAAGACTGCGGCGAGCATGGCGATGCAGGTCGGCACCGGCACGCCCGCACCTCAGGGCCCCGCCAAGGTTCCGGGCATGGGCCAGGACGGTGTCGCCTCCGGGATCGATCCCTCCGGGCGGTTCAGCAAGGAGGGCATCGACGCCGGACCGCCGAGCACGCCGAGCACCTTCCGCTTCGGCGAGAACCCGAGCGCCGGCGGAGACCGGGGCCGTGCCCTCATCCAGCGTCCGGGAATCCCCGCACTCATCACCCGAGCACCCGCCGCTGGTGACGACGGCGGCTCGGAGTCGGGTGACTCCACGGCATCGGGGGGCTCCGCCAGCCAGAGTGCCGCACCGTCGGCCCAGGGCTCACCGGTCAGCCGACCGTCGGGCACCACCGGTCACGTTCCAGGCTCCTCGGGCTCCGCGCCGAGCAGCCCTCCGGCTCCGCCGGCCGGTGGACCCTCCCCGCAGGGCTCACCGTCCCCACAGCGCTGGGTCTTCCCCCAGCAGCCTCCGTCCGGTTCCTGACCGCTCACCTCCTCGGGGCGGGCTGCTGACCGCCCAGGCCACAGCCCGCCCCTCCTCCCCCGAACCCCCGAACAGGACTTCCGCCATGGCTTCCAGAAGAACGCCGCGACCGCCGCCCCCATCCGCCCGCTCGCACCTCCTGGATCCCCGATGACTGACACCTCCCCGGCCACCGTGAAGTTCCCGCACCGCTCCAAGCGCGGCATCCTGCTGGGTCTGACCGCCGCCCAGCTGATCGTCGCCTCCCTCGCCGGCCTTCTCCTCCTCGCCGTCGTCCTCACCCATGGCGTGGTCGGCGCGCTCGAGCTCATCCCGCTGTGGGCCGCCGTGGCCCTGTTCGTCCTCGTCCGCCACCGTGGCCGCTCCCTCGCCGACTGGGCTCCGATCGTCACCCGCTACGCGCTGCGGCGCCTGCGCGGCCAGCTGGTCTGGCTCGCCCGGCCTTCCCGGAGGCCGGTACGTGAGGGCCTGCTGCACCTGCCCGGTACTGCCGCGAGCCTTCGGGTGGTCACCGCCCCCGACCGCCGGTACGGCGCGGTCCATGACCCGCGCTCCGGCACTCTGACCGCGGTCGTCAAGGTCAGCAGCCGCGCCTACGCGCTGCTCGACCCCGCCACGCAGAACACCAACGTCAACGGTTGGGGCCGGGCCCTGGCGGCGCTGGCCCGCACCGGTCACATCGCCCGCATCCAGGTCATCGAGCGCACGATGCCGGCCTCGGGCGACGCGCTTCGGCGCTACTGGGAAAAGACTGGCAACCCGGATGCGCCCCTCGCCGGAGACATCTACAGCGAGCTGGTCAAGAATGCGGGACCTGCTGCCGCCCCGCACGAGGCGTACGTGGCCATCTCGCTGGACTTCAAGGCGGCCCGGCGGCTGATCAACCAGGCCGGCGGCGGCCTCGCCGGTGGATTCTCGGTCCTGGCCCAGTTGACCGCGACCTTCGACCAGGCCGCCCGCACCGCAGGTCTCAACCCGGTCGGCTGGCTGTCCGCCACCGAGATCGCTGCCGTAGTGCGCACTGCGTACGACCCGAAGGCCCTGACCGGGCTGGAGCGCTGGTCTGCCTCCGGCCGACCGGAGGCAGACCCCGCCGCTGCGGGCCCCGTGGTGGTGGTCGAGCGCGCTGGGCACATCGCCACCGACTCCGCCGTGCACTCCACCTACTGGGTGGAGAACTGGCCGCGCACGGAGACCAGCGCCGGGTTCCTGCACCAACTGCTGTTCAGCGGCGGGGTCCAGCGCACCCTGTCCCTGGCGTATGAGCCCAAGGGACTGGACGCGGCCATGCGCGATGTCCAGCGCAAGAAGGCCAGCATCATCGCGGACTCGGCCGAGCGCGCCCGCCGGGGCCAGGTCGACAGCGAGGCCGACACCGTCGAGTACCAGGACGTCAAGCAGCGCGAGCGCCAGCTCATCGCCGGCCACGCCGACGTCGCCCTGACCGGCCTGCTGACGGTGAGCGCCGACACCGAGGACGAACTGCGCTCGGCCTGCGCCGTCGTGGAGACCGCCGCCGTCGCCGCCCAGCTCGACCTGCGCCCGCTCACCTGGCAGCAGGCCGAGGCGTTCACCGCCGCCGCGCTCCCACTCGCCCTCGCCGCCTGAACCACCCAGCCCCCACCCCCTGGAGAGCACCGCCATGCCCCGCACCACCACTCCCCTCGCGGAGGACTTCCTGCCCTTCGCGACCGCGGCGGTCGACTTCCACCGCACGCTCAACATCCCCGCAGGCCCACTCGTCACCTCACGCACCGAGCTGGACAGCCTGCACGCCCACCTCGTCTCCCTCCACGCCCTGCTGGACGCCCACGCCAGCCGGACCGGTGCGCTCGTGCCGATCGAGGGCGAGCATCTGCGGGCCGCCCGCACCCGGATCTGGCAGGCGGCCGACCACGTGCACGCCGCCTACCACTGCGCTCCCCGACCCGGCAGCGGCGAGGTGCCCGACCGCGAGGCGTGCCAGGCCGGCCTTCCCGAAGGCGCGCCCGAGCTGACGATCTGCCAGCGCCACCAGCGCACCGCACACCGCGTCCGCCGCCAAACCACACCGGCCGACCTGCACACCCCGTTCACCGGCCTCGTGCGCCGCTGACCCTCTCCCGCCAACCCACCGGAGCCCGTCGCCATGCCCAAGACCCGCGCCAGCGCCAGCCCCCTGTTTGTCCCCCGCAAGTCCACACGTTCTGAACTGCGCTCCGCCCGCCGCGACTTCGACCGGGCCCGCCGCCAGGCCCGCCTCGCCGAGGCCCCGCCCGAGCGGGAGGAGGAGGGGCTCGATCCGGAGCTCCGGGCGACCCACCCGTCGGCAGGTCGACCGGGCCCAGCTTCCGCCCGAGGCGGGAAGGTGCGCCTGCCCGCCCACCGGATGACCACCGCCGTGGCGAGCGGGGCCTATCCGTTCCTGGCGGAGGGCGGCCTGGGCTCGGAGGGGATCTTCATCGGCCGGGACGTCCACTCGGAAGGCTCGTTCTGCTACGACCCGTTCAGCCTCTACAACAGCGGCAAGGTCGAGGGCTTCACCAACCCGAACGCCGTGCTGGCCGGGATCATCGGCATGGGCAAGTCCGCTCTCGCCAAGTCGATAGCGACCCGGGCCATCGCCCACAACTACCGCGTGTACGTGCCATCCGACCCGAAGGGCGAGTGGACGGCGGTCGCCCAGGCCCTCGGCGGGCAAACGATCGCGCTCGGGCCCGGGCTGAGGGGCAGGCTCAACCCGCTCGACGCCCCAGCCCGGCCGGACGGCGTGAGCGAGCAGGACTGGGCGGGCGAGGTCCGAAAGCGCCGCCTCATGTTGCTGGCCGGCCTCGCCCGCACGGTACTGGGGCGCGACCTGCTCCCGATGGAACACACCGCCCTCGACCTCTCGCTGGACCTGGTCGTCGCCGACGCCCAGGCGCGCGGCACAGTGCCGCTGCTCGGCCAGATCGCGCACACCCTCGGCTCACCCGAGCGCCTCGACGCCGCCCTCGGCGAACAGGGCGGACGGATGGGCCCAGCCGCCGAGGACCTCGCCCACGCCCTGCGGCGCCTGGTCCACGGCGACCTGTCCGGGATGTTCGACGCCCCGAGCACCTTCACCTTCGACCCGAGCGTCCCCATGCTGACCATCGACCTCTCGCGCCTGGGCGGCAGCGGCGACGACACCGCGCTCGTCCTCGCGATGACCTGCGCCAGCGCCTGGATGGAGTCCGCTCTCGCCGACCCGCACGGCGGCCGGAGGTGGGTGATCTACGACGAGGCGTGGCGGGTAATGCGCCATGTTGGCCTACTCGAGCGGATGCAGAGCCAGTGGAAACTCTCACGCGGCCTGGGCATCGCCAACGTGATGGTGATCCACCGCCTGTCCGACCTGCTGTCCGCCGGCGATGCCGGCTCGCGCGGCCGGGTCCTGGCCGAGGGCCTGCTCGCCGACTGCAGCACACGCATCATCTACCGCCAGGAAAGCGACCAGCTCGCAACCGCTGCCTCCCTCCTGGGATTGACCGGTGTCGAGACCCAGGCCGTGTCCGCGCTCACCCGTGGACGCGGGCTATGGAAGGTCGCCGGGCGGAGCTTCATCGTGCAGCACATCCTCCACCCGGCCGAGAAGGCGCTCTTCGACACCGACGCCCGCATGACTTGAGGGCTAACTTGGCTGCCAGATACCGACGTTACCGGCCTCCTGGCCCGTTCCGACACCGCTGCCGTGCCCCGCGCAACGTCACCTTGCTGCCCAAGAACGCCCAGCCGATCACCGCGCACCGGTCCCGCTGACAGGCCGCTATCACCGGATTCCGGCCTGCCAAAACCGGCGGTTCCTCAGATCCTGCTTGTGATCCGCTTCCCCCGGACTCGCCCCGTTTCGAAAGGTCATCCCGTGAACACCCCCTCTATCCGTATCTCGCGCCCGCCCGGCGCGGGTGTGACCGCCGAAGGTTCCGGCGACGAGCTGAGCAGCCTTCTCCTCCAGCGGGCTGGGTTTGTTCCGGTCTCCACTCCTGGCTCTTCCTGGTGGCGTGCGCCCTACGACCTGGCCCCGGCCGAGGAGAGGGAGATCGCGAGCGCCGCGTACGACATGCTCACCGCTGCCCGGTACGAGGTCACCATCGCACCAGAGTTGCGCTCTCGACCCGCAGCGTCAGGTCGGGAGGTCAAGGCCATGGCCGACGAGATCACCGAGGCGGACAACCTCAGCACCGTAACAACGCTGTTGTCCACCATGTCCGACGTCAACGACGGCACACTGATCGAGGTCGCTCGGATGATCAGCGATGCCGCGCACTGGACCGCGACGAAACCAGCGTGCACCTACCGGGACGGGCTCGCCTTCAAGCTGTCACAGGCCCGTCGAGCGATGGAGTCGGCCCAGGAGTATCTGGAGGACGCCGTCGAAGCCCTGGCGTTCGTGCCGGAGCACATGCGCGTGCTCCGCCCGGCCAAAGCCGTTTCCAAGGCATCGGCCGAACCGCGTGTTGCGGCGGCCAGCGCCCGCTCCGCCACGACGTCCGCACCGTCAGCGGTGCTGCCGCCACCGCCGCCGGTCCAGTCGCAGGCGTCGGTGGCTGGCCGCCGACCCTGACCGGACGGGATCCCATGGACGTCGAACTATCCGCACACCGAGTCCCAGAGCGCCTGCTGCTGCCCCCTCTCCAGTCCACGTGTGCGGCTCCCACACGCCGCCCAGCCGCACCCACCCGATGACCCAATTCAGTTCTGGAGGCATCCCGTTGAACCGCGCCGGCAGATCCCGCCCCAATACCGCGCTCTTCCCCAACCCCCCGCCCCTCGGATGGACCTGCCATGCCCGACCCCAAGCTCGAACACGCCCGCTTCCAACCGGACATCGCCATCGGCCGCGACCCCGAACTCGGGATCTGCGCAGCCAACCCACGCCAACTCGCGGGCGCCGAGTGGATGCTGGAGCGCCTTGGATTCCAGCGCGTCCCCGACAGCAAGATCATGTATGCGCTGACCGACAAGCACCTCGACAGCCGGGCCCATGCCACTCAGGCTGTGGCCACGCTCCGGTATGCCGGCTACGCCGTGCACGCCGACGACGACCTCGACCCTGAACCGGCGTCCACCCGACGGATGGTGAACGGGCGCTCCGAGCCGGACGTCGCGTTCGCCGAGCACCCAAAGCTCGGCGTCGTGGCGGCCACTGCCGACACGATCAACGCCGTCGAGCGCGGCGGCGCAATCCTCGAAGAGCACGGCTGGAGCTTCAGCCACGAGCTGGACGTCTACACCCTGCCCGCAGCCACCGACCGCGGTGCGGCGTTCGGCAAGCTCGCTCGAGCCACAGCAGCGATGCAGCGGGCGGGTGACCTCCAGGTGGCCGTCCAGCCGCAGCTCGCCGAGGCCACCACTCGACGCACGCCAACTCCAGCAGCAGTCCGGCACGAGAGCGGCCAGGGCTCCACCACCCACCGGTTCCCGCTCAACGCAGCCGCCCTCACTGCGAGCCCGGCCCGCACGGGCGTGCCCGGCAAGGCGCCGGCCGCCGAGCCCAGCTCCCCCATCCCGGCTGCGCGTCCTGTGGACCCGCGCATCGCCTTCGCCCGCAACCGCTGACCCCAACTCCCCTATGGAGCAGCCCCCATGGCCGTGAAGAAGATCTGGACGATCACCCACTCCTGCGGACACGAGGCCGAGCGCGACCTCTCCGCCCGGCCCGCCGACCGGCGCGCCGGCTACGCCGAGTGGCTCGCCAAGCAGAAGTGCACCGACTGCTGGCGGGCCGCCAAGGACGGCGACGAGCAGGACAAGGCCGCCTGGCTGGAAGCCAAGCGCGCCAAAGAACAGGCCGAATCCGACGCCTGGTCCGAGCAGTACCGTATGCCGCCGCTGGAGGGCACCGAGCGCGCCGTCGCCTGGGGCGTGCGCTGTCGGCACCAGATCCTGTCCGCCGCCTACACCACCCTCGTCCTCGAAGGCGAAACGAGCGAGGCCGAGTGGGAGGGGATCGAGGACGCTGCCCGCACCATCACCCGCGCCGGCTGGTGGATCGACCAGCGCGCCTCCGAGCCCGGCGATCTGACCGAGCTGCTGGAGGCGGCCACGGAGCAGGACCGGCCCGTCGAGAACCCCCACTTCTGACCGATCTGGTGCCCCGCCCGGCGGGGCACCAGCCCCTGTCACCAGCCCGAGACGACCGAAGCGGAACCACCGTGACCACCTACCCGCTGCCCTGCCAGGTGCGACGCACCGAAAGCACCACCGAGCTCCTAACCCAACTCCACAGCAGCGAACCCGGCTGGATGCAGTTCCTTTGAAGGGAGGGTTGAGTAGGGCGCGGTGCGTGGGTCGGACGAGCGTCACCAGCTCTTGGTCATCGTGCTGCGCTCTCGCGTTGCTCAAGCCATTCGAGGTACCAGGTACGGAAGGTGTGGGGGTTGCCCTTCGCATCGAGGTACGGCTCGAAGGGCGGGTTGGTCGCGCAGTCCCGGTCGCGTAGTCCCCCGCGGTGCGGGCCGACGATGACGAGCCAGCCGGTCATCCCGCAGCCGTTGTCGCTGATGAGGATCGCGCCCCGGCCGCGTTCCAGGTACCAGGCCTCGTCGCCGGCGTCGCCGAAGACGTTGCGGTAGTCGTCAAGGTAGTCGTCGTCTTCGTCGCGGGTGGTGGGTTCGTACCCAGCGGCGCGCAGAGTCGCTATCTGCTGGTCGGCCCAGCCTTCCGTCTCGACGAACGGCCCGCTGGGGTCCAGCCGCCAGTGGTACCCCCCGTCCCAGAGCCATCCCCATGTCCCGTCGATCCGGCACAACGACGTGAGGTGGATCGCCGGGCCGGGGCCGCCGGCCCCGACCTCCGCCAGAAACGTGCGGTACTCGTCGGGGAGCGTGACGCCGAGCTGTGCTTCGACCTCCGCGATCTCAGCGGGTGTCAGGACAGGTTCGAGTGTCGAGTATCCAGACGGCTCACAGCCACGGGCCCGACGCTCGGCCTCCTCTACAGCGATGACGCGTTCCCGGACTCCGGACCAGTCCACGTGCGTGTTCAAAGCTCTCCTATCGACGGCGAGCACGGACATTAGCGCCTGTCGCCGACAATCCTTCAGCGTCAAAGGACATCCGCTCAGTGATCCCCGAGCTCAGCTCCCCCTTCAGAGGGAGTGCACCTTGATCGGGTCAGGGTTGTCATGGAGCCAGGCGGCAAGTTCAGAAAACCCGCTAGCGGTTCTGAGGTGCTGACCGGTCGAACTCGTGTCGAGGACCTGGGTGGCTCCTCCGAGTGGGGTGTAGGGGACGTGGGGGTAGCACACGGCAGCGATGATTCGCGTGTAGCGGCTCAGGTCGTAGTTTGACCCCACCGGCCGCTCCGTCAGGGTGCGGTGAACCTTGTCCCACTTCGCGACGGCCTCCTCCGCCCGCGAGACGGCATTGCGGACCGTGCGGTAGTCGCCAGCGTCGAACTGCGCCGTGTAGGGCTCGCTCTTGCAGGAGACCAGGAGCAGAGTGTCGTCCTTCTCTCCGACAGCGTCCACATCCGTCAGGCGCTGGCCTTTGACAGGGTAGAGATCAAGCCCGCGACGCGGCGCTGCAGACGACGGCTTCCAGGGTGAGTGGTCGATGAGGTCCTGGACGATCTCCTCAAAATGGAAGGCTCGGGCGTTCACCAGTGCGCCCTGATCGGCCGGGGCGATCGTGCTCATGGGCAGCAGGTGGCGGACGGCGGCTTCGACGTCGATGAGGACGTCGTCGCCAGCACGGTGCAGGATCGGGCCCGCTGGGACCTGTTCCCAAGGGGAGGGCAGGGCGGTGATTGCGGCGAGAGCCTGGCCTGCGTCTATCGGAGCGCCAGTCTCAAACCATGTCTCCAGCCCTTCCCGCAGCACCGGCAGGCTGCGGTCGACGAGGTCGATCAGGAGATCCCAACGGGTGCCGATGTAGCCGTAGCGAACCAGGCTGAGCCAGCCGTGGCGGGTGTAGTGGACGAGGTGCAACGACAGGGCCTGGAGCAGGGCAATGACGGCGGGCAGGGCGGGGTGCCACCATGCCTGTCCTTGGGTGCGCGCCAGCACGGTGCGCAGATCGCGCAGGGAAAGGAACGCCGGCTGGTAGCGCCCCCACACGTTCACCTGTTGACCGTCGGCCAGCGCTCCCTGCCAGGCCGTCAGGCCCTGCCAACCGACGGGGAAAACAGTGATGATCGCCGCAGGGTCTCCGGGGCGCACGTTGTGGGAGAACAGGCGGGTCCCCGGGGCCAGCAGCCCGCTTTCGCGCTCGGCGACCCGGCGGTCGTACAAGTCGATCGCAGCCGATACGGCCTCGTCGGGGACCGTGGCAGGGATAGCGTCCGCGCGGGCGCGGGCAGCCAGGCCCTTACCGACACGGCGCATCGCCGCATCGGTGTCGCTCAGCGCGATCGTCATAGCGCACAGCCGCAGCACCCGGCGGACGATGCCGTCGGTCACCGGGAACCGGAGCTGCCCGTCCTTCATCGGTAGGCCCAGGCACGGAGTGCGGCTGGTGGCAGCGGCCAGTTCCATCAGCGCGCGGTCGCTGGGGCCCGTGGTCGCGAGCTTCCCCTCGAACAGGTCGGGCAGGCGCCGCAGGTACCACAGCCATTGCAGGGCTGGGTAGGACTGGGTGACCTGACTGATCTGGTCCTGGATATCGGCGCGTAGCACCGCCAGGTACTCCCCCGCCTGCGCCGGATCCATCAGGGCAGCAGGAGCGCGATGGCGCGCCACCGCCGTTGCTTGCGTCGGCCAGATCCACCGGGCCGACATCTGAGGCCACTCCCTCGCGGCGAGAAGGGCGAAGTCCATGGCGAGGGAATCGTAGACGGCGCTGGGACGAGTGCTCATGGACACAGCATCCTGCCAGCCCGATGCCGGCCCCGCCTCTGAGCCACGGGGCGCCGTTACCAGGTGACGACCGATCAGCTGCACGCCGACCGAGCCGTGTTCACCGCAGGATGGTGTTCCGCGAGCATGTAAGCCAGGCAACCGCTAGCCCGATCGGTCGCAGTGATCCAGGAGGGATCGGCGCCTACCTTCCCTTGTTCGCGAGCTTCACTCGAAACGAGCCGCACCCAACCCGGCTTCGACCCCTACCTGCTCACCGCGTGGTCGCCCCAGGTCACCGCGCAGGACAGCATCGCCCTCCCAGACCTGGCCGCACTGCTCGACGATCCTGCGGCCTGGCGCAAACCGCGTTCCGGGCACACCCCGTCGAGGCGGCTCAGGTGGCACTGCTCTGTCCGCGACACCACGGCCAGCGGCTCGCCCAGTTCGCCTGCGAGGACTTCGCCCGCGACCACCGCCTCACCCGCCGCGCCTGACTCCGCCTCGGGCTGCATCCGCTGCGGCGGTTGCCCTCCGTCGCGGCGAGCGGCCTCCGCTTTTACCAGGCGATTCCGGCCGTACCAAACCGGCGAATCCTCGGATTCTTTCCCCAGTCGCCCGAACCCACGAGCGGCCGGACCGCCGTTCCCACTCGAGGTAGCTCCCGTGATCGCCCACCTGCGTCGTGCCAGCAACACCGCCGGCCTGCTCACCGAGCTGTACGGGCCGGGTGAGCGCGGCACCCAGAGCAACGCCCGGCTGGTCGGCGGGGACTGCCATGGCGCCCCGATCCAGCTGCTCGACCGCTCGGGCTCCCTGCCCTACCTCGCCCAGGCGCTCGACGAGCCGCTGCAGCGCCTGGGCACCCGGGCACCGGAGCAGCCTGTGTGGATCTGCTCGGTCGGCTCCGACCCCCGACACCGCGACCTGACCGACGCCCAGTGGGCCGAGGTGGCCCGGCGCGTGGCAGCCGCCAGCGGCATCGCCCCGGCCGGCGATCCGGACGCCTGCCGGTGGGTCGCCGTGCGCAACGAGGACCGCCAGGTCCATGTCGTGGCCACTCTCGTCCGCGAAGACGGCCGCCTCCACAACTCCTACAGCGACGCGTTCCGCGTCCAGACCGAGTGCCAGCGCATCGCCGCCGAGCTCGGCCACCTCCCCGGCGTTCACATCCCCGCGCCCCGTTCCCCGGAGATCTCCGTGCCCGCCCCGTTCATCACCATCAACATCGAGCCCAGCGGCAGCGTCGCGGCCAAAGGCGCCACGGACGACCTGTCCGCCACGCTCCTCAAGCACGCCGGCTTCGCCGAGATCAGCGACTGGTACGGCCGACGCCACCGCCTGCCCACCACCACCGCGCAGAGCGACCGTTGTGCCATCGCCACCCACGCCGCCGAGATGCTGCGCGTCGCCCGGTACAACGTCCAGCTGGACCCCGACCTCGACGCCAGCAGGCTCACCCCGACTGACCCGCACGGCCTGCGCGTCGTCGGCGGCCAGATCCTGCGGCTCACTGACCAGATCAGGGGCGCCGCCAACGCCAGGACTGCGGCGAACGCCCTCGACCAGCTTCTCGACCCCACTGACGGCGTCCTGATCCGGCTCCAGGAAGCCATGGAGGCCGCCGCCGAGCAGGTCAGCGACCTCGACGACGATGCGTACGAGCTGGCCGACCGCTTCACCGCCGCCGCCGAGCAGCTGACCAGCATCGGCCAGGAACTGGAAGGTGCCGCAGCCGAGTTCCGCACTCTCGATGAGTCGGCCCTGCTGGAGGGCGGCGATTACCAGTCCAAGGTGGCCACCTACTACGCGACCGCCGTCACCAGCACGGCCCGCGCGGCCTCCCCCGCCGCGTCCGCGCGTGCCGTTGGCCCCTCCCTTCCCAGCGCCACCCCGACGACCGCCCACTCCGCCACCACCCCTGCGGTCCGGCGGCCCCGGTGACCGCGATGAACGAGGAGACCACTGTGCCGACCGACACGGACTTCATTGCCATGTCGTACGAAGACCAGGCCGACTGGCTCGCCGCGCACTTCACCGCGCGCGGCCTGCCGGCCAGGGCCGTCGCCATGGGCGGACCCTGCTACTCCGCGCAGATCGCCATCGTGCTCGACGGCGACCGCCGCAACCTCAACCTCCAGTGGGAGGAGACCCTGCGGTGGCAGCTCGAGGATCCCGAGGCTGTCGAATACCTCGACGAGGGCACGCTGGATGACCTGACACCGAATCAGTCAGCCAGCCGAGTGTGGTTGTGGCTGTCCGCCACCGGCGCGAAGGTCGCCCCGACCCCCGGGCCCGCCCTCCCCTACCGCTGCCGACCTCGAAGCGATGTCCGAGCAGGCGCGCGCCGACTGGCTCGCCAGCCGCCTGGCGGCCGACGGCATCCCCTGCGAAGCCGTCGGGATGGGCGGCTCCGCCGTCTCGGTGGAGGTGCCCGTCGCCTTCGACGATGTGCCCTACCGTCTCCACCTCGCTTGGGAGGACGGCATCCTGTGGCAGGTCGAGCCGAAGGACGGCGGCGAGGTCCTGGAACACGGGCTGTGGTGGGACCTCGCGCCCGAGGAAAGCACGGACCACGTTCGTGACTGGCTGGTCTCCCGCGGCGGTCGGCTTGCCCTGCCCGGCCTCGATTCCGCGAGCCCCGGGTTTAACCCGTCCACCAGCCCCGCGGCCGGTGCCGTCGTAGCTCACGGCACCGAACTCCCCAACAGCAGCAAGCCTTCCCCGCTGCCGCAAGCGGCGTCGGCCCTGGCCCCGGCCACCGCCCTGCGGCGGCTCGCCGACCGGCTCGCCGAGGATGCCACCCCGGCCGAGGTGGAACAGATCCTGAATGAGGTGCTCGACCCCGAGCACGGGATCCTCAGCGCGCTCACCGAGGTGACCGCCGCCGCGACTGACTGGGTGCGGGCCCGGGTCACGTTCGACGACCCTCACCACAACCCGGCCTTCGCACAGTGGATGCGGCTCAACGGCTGCACGTCCATGCTCGCCGAGATCCACCACGACCTGCGCCACGCACCGCAGGAAGCTGCCGCGCTCCCCCTCGCCCCGGCCGCCTCCAACCACCCCGAGTTCCTCCAGCGCCGACGCGGGACCACCAGCATCACCACCCGCGAGCTCACCGAACCGTCGGTGCTCTCCGCCCCCAGCGCGATGGACAGCTACGACCAGTACAAGGAGGACCAGGCCGCCGCCCGCCAGCGTGCTGCCCGCGCCACCTCACCCACCGCCGGCCCCCCGGCCGCGCACGGCACCAGGCTCAACTCCTCTACACCTGCACCGCCGCCCGGCCCCGCCGGCCGTACGCCGCGCACCCGATAACCCGACCCCACCTCAAGGAGCTTCCCGATGGGCAACCTCGCCGACGACCGCGGCACCGACGTCGAGATCTACCGCGGTACAGACGGCCAGATCCGCGCCGACTCCCGCACCGACGCCCCAGGGCTCATCGACCGCACCCTGCGCCAGTTCGGCTTCACCGCCCCGCCCGACGCCGGCAACCCCGGCTCCTACAGCCTCCAGCCGAAGCGGCCCGGCGCCGACCAACTGCTCGCCGCATCCGGTGCGGCCGGTCTGCTGAACGACTCCCTGTACCAGGTCGCCATCGAACATCAGCTGGTCGTCGGCTACATCGGCAGCGACACCATCGTCCGTTCCGACGAGCAGCGGGTCGCCGCCGCACAGCAGAGCTCCCCGGCCGCTGCACAAGCCAACACCACGGGCCAGGTGCCCGCCACCGATGTCGCTGCCGCACCTGCCGCCAAGGTGCCCCACCAGCGCAAGCGCTGAAACGTTCCCTCCCCCTCGACCAGCAAAGGAGCCCTGCCGTGATCCACAGCAGAGCCGAGCGCGCCCCGCCCCTCCGCCCGCTCGCCAACCCCTGGAACTCCCATGCCCGCTCCGCGTACCAGCGCGCCGTCGACCACCACCGGCACCGACGCGCTCCTCTACCTCCTCTTCGGCCTCGTCGGCGCCGCCCTCGCCTTCGGCTCCCTCGCCTGGGCGACCGGCAACCTCACCAACACGCTCCTCGGCAGCGGACCCTGGCGTCCGTTCAAGCCGGTCGACGCCCTCCTGCACCCGCAGATCCTGTGGCCGCACCTCGCGCCGACCACCCTGCAGGTCGGGGCGCGGATCGTCCCGGGCCTGCTCACCGCCCTGCTCGCCGGCATCGCGCTCGGCGTGGTGCTGCGGCGGCGCGGCGGCGCGAAGAACGGGCTCGCCGGCAAGGCCGATCTCGCTCCGCTGCTGGACAAGGAGATCACCGCCAAGGCGAATAGCCTGCGGCCGAGCCTGTCCGACATGAAGCCCAAGCGGATCGCGCCGGCCGACCGGGGCATCCTCGTCGGCACGCTCTCGCCGAGCCGCGCGGAAGTCCGCGGCTCCTGGGAGGACGTGTTCGTCGCCATCATGGCCCCACGGAGCGGCAAGACCTCCGGCCTCGCAATCCCGGCCATCCTCGCCGCCCCCGGACCCGTGCTGCTGACCAGTAACAAGGCGGCCAACGACGCGTTCACCGCCACAGTCGGCCCGCGCGCGAAGGTCGGCACGATCTGGACGCTCGACCCGCAGCAGATCGCCCACCACCCGCGCGAGATGTGGTGGGACATCCTGGCCGACGCCCGCGACCTCGCCGGCGCCAAGCGCCTGGCCGGGCACTTCGTCGCCGCCAGCGTGGACGAGTCCAACGGCAGCGACTTCTGGAGCACCGCCGCGAGCAACACCCTCGGCGCGCTGTTCCTGGCCGCCGCCTCGTTCCGGCGCCCGATCACCGATGTCCTCGCCTGGCTGGCCTCCCCGGCGGACCGCACCCCGGTCGACCTGCTGACCGACGCCGGCCACCACGCGGTCGCCGCCCAGCTCCAGGGCACCGTGTCCGGCGCGACGGAGACCCGTGACGGCATCTACGAGACCGCCCGGCAGTACGCGAGCTGCCTGCTGGATCCCGAGATCGCCGCCTGGGTCGCCCCCACCCCGGGCCTGCCCGAGTTCAAGCCCGCCGACTTCGCGACCTCCCGCGACACCCTGTACCTGCTCAGCAAGGACGGCGGCGGCAACGCCGGGGCGATCATCGCGGCTGCGGCCGACGCGGTGATGCGCGCGGCCGTCATCGTCGCCGAGCGCTCCGGCGGACGGCTCGATCCGCCCGCCCTGTGCGTCCTCGACGAGGCCGCCAACGTCTGCCGGATCAGCGACCTCCCCGACCTCTACTCGCACCTCGGAAGTCGCGGCGTCATCCCGATGACGATCCTGCAGTCCTATCGGCAGGGACAGAAGTGCTGGGGCGAGGCCGGCATGGACTCGCTGTGGAGCGCCGCTACCGTCAAGATCATCGGCAGTGGCATCGACGATGCGGACTTCGCGGACAAGCTGTCCCGGCAGATCGGCGACCATGACGTGCAGACCGTCTCGGTGTCCAACTCCGATTCTGGCAAGTCCACTTCGGTGTCGATGCGCACCGAGCGGATCCTGCCGCCGGACCAGATCCGCGCCCTACCCAAGGGGAAGGCGCTGCTGTTCGCCACCGGGATGAAGGTGGCGATGCTCGACCTTCGGCCCTGGTACAAGGAGCCCTCCGCGAAGGAGATCGGCCCTACCTCGGTCCTGGCGACACGGGCGATCACCGCTCGGGCCCTCGCCAAGGATGCCGGCCGCGACGAGTTCGGGCTCGCGTCGTGAGCGCGCCGAAGCTCCGCTCGCTGTCGCTCGGTGCGGGGGTCCAGTCGACATGTCTTCTGCTGCTGGCCGCCGAGGGGCACCTGCCCGGCCTGGATGTGGCGATCTTCGCCGACACGGGCGGGGAGCCCCGCGCCGTCTACGAACACCTGGTCCGGATCGAGCAGGAGATCGCCAAGCCCGCCGGCATCCCGATCCTGCGGGTGTCCTCCGGCAACATCCGCGACGACGCCCTCGACCCCACCAAGCGGTTCGCCTCGATGCCGCTGCACATCCTCAACCCCCAAGGCACCGAGGGGCTTTCACGTAGGCAGTGCACGGGCCAGTACAAGATCCGCCCGATCAAGGAGCAGGTCCGCGAGCTGCTCGGCTGCCCGCACCCGCAGCGGATTCCGATCGGGGTGTTCGTCGAGCAGTGGATCGGCATCTCGGTGGATGAGGTGCACCGGGCCAAGGACGCCGACGTCGCCTACATGAAGAACCGGTTCCCCCTCCTTGAATTGGGTTTCTCTCGCTCGGACTGTCAGCGGCTGCTGCGCTCGCGCGGCTTCGGCGAGACCCCGAAGAGTGCGTGCCTGGGATGCCCGTACCACGGCAACTCCCAGTGGCGGCAGCTGCGCGACGGCTCGCCCGAGGAATGGCGGGACGTCGTGGAGTTCGACCACGCCATCCGCAAGGGCAACGCGCGGGCCACCGCGCAGGGCACCCCGCTGCTTGGACAGGCGTACCTGCACCGCTCCCGCCGCCCGCTCGACCAGGCGCCGATCGACCGGGTCACCGCCCACGAGTGGTCCCACCGCCAGGGCGACATCTTCGACGCCATCGCGGACGCCGAGCTGGAAGCCGGCGACCCGGACGGCTGCTCGCCCTGGGCCTGCCGCTCCGGCTCCCCCGTCGCCGACAGCTTCGACCTCAGCGCCTGAAACCCCCTTCCCCTCAACAGCTTTCCGGAGTACCCGATGTCCCCGAAGAACCCCATCTCCCGCGTCGCCCGCTCGGAGCGTCTCACCGGGTCACCCGTCGTGCGGCGCCGTGGCCAGTGGTGGCTGGTCACCGGCAGCGGAGCGATCCTGTCCACCGACCCGGTCTTCACCGGCGAACTGGACCGCTTCGCCGCCGCGATGGCCGCCGCCGACCAGACCATCGCCGAGTTGCGCGCCGCCCGGAACGGGCAGTGAAGCCGCTGCTGCGGGCCGAGCAGGCGGTACTGGGCGCCGTCCTGCTCGACCCAGCCCAACTCACCTCGCTGGCCTGGCTCGAACCCGGCCACTTCTACCGGCCCGCCCACCGGGCGCTGTTCGCCGCGATGCGCGAGCTGCAGCGCGCCGGCCAGCCCGATCTGGACGCCAAGGGCGTCGTCCCGCTGGAGTGGGTGACCGGCACCGTGGCCGAGGCCAGCCGCAATGTCCGCGGCCTGAGCCCGAGTTACGCGCACACGCTGATCCAGGCATGCCCTCGCCCCGGGCACGCGGCGATGTACGGACGGATGGTGCTGGAGGGCGCGATCCACCGCACGGTGACCGAGCACGCCGTTCGCCTGCACCAGGCCGCCCGCGCGGACGCCCTCCAGGGCGAGGTCGGCGGCGCGCTCCACCAGGCCGACGTCCTGACCGGCGTGCTCGCCGACCTCGCCCGCCGCTGGGGCACCCAACCGCGCCCCGCAGCCAGGCCAGGGACGCAGCCCCATGTCCCGGTGCCGCCGGTCGGCGAGCGGGTGCGCCAGGACGAGCAACTGCTGCTGGACGTGCTGACCAACCAGCCCCGCGCGATCGACGAGGTCATCGGCTGGCTGCGGCCCGGCGACTTCGCCGACCACGTCCACGGCCAGCTCTACCGCTGCCTCGAGGCGCTCCACCACCGCGGTGAGCCGATCGACGAGGTCACCGTGCTCTGGGAGGCCCAACGACGCGGCCTGCTCGCCGACGGCCCCCTCACCCCCGACGCCGTGCGCAACCTGTGCACAGGCGTAGGCGCCGGGTCCGCCGAGTACCTCGGCGAGCAGATCCTGCGCTCTTCCCTCACGCGCACGGCCGCCACCACCGCCACCGCGATCCGCTCGGCCGCCGAGGACGAGGCCCTGGCCCCCGGCCAGCTCATCGGCCACGCCCTGCACGTCCTCGGCCGACTCGACGAGGTCCGCGCCCGGTGGCGCACCGCCATCGACCCGCCGACCTCGACCACCGCACCGTCCCTACCACCTCCGGCGTCCCGGGTCGCTGCGGCTCAGGCCCGCAGCCAACCGCGGCACCCATCCCGACCAAACCCCGCCGCGCAAGCCGCCAACGCCCGTCCCATCGGCCGCGCCCCCGCCCGCAGCCACTCCTGACCGTCGGCACAAAGCAGCGGCGCCGCCTCCCTCCACCCCCTACCCACCACCTTGGAGTCCCCGTGGAAACCTTCATCGCCGGGCAGCGAGAGCAGCTGCACGAGCTGGCCGACCAGCTCACCGACTTCGCGCGCAGGCTCTCCAGTCTCAGCCCGCGCAAGGGCCTACCCAAGCTGACGGCGCTGTCCGATACTCTCGCCGGACTCACGGCTCTGCAGCAGCGAACGCTCGGCTGTGCCGGAGAGATCGACCAGACAGCCGACCTGTCCGCCGAGGCGACCCTCGCCTACCAGCGAGCCGCCCTGTCCGACGCCTACGTTGCTCCCATGATCGGCATGGCGGTCGTGTTCGGCTCCGTTGTCCTACTCAGCGTCGCCCAAACGACTGCCCCGCGCTCGAAGAACTCCGGGCCCAACGAAAGTGCGCTCGCTTACATCAACCTCCTCGAAGCGCAGAACCTGCTGATCGGCGCAGCCGGCGGCCTGCGAGAACTGGCCAGGCACCTTACATGCAAGGAATCCACCGCTCTTGACGAGCTTGACGCCGCCCTGGACACGTTCTCGCGCCTGCGTGAATGGGCGATCCCCGTCACGCAGGAGCGGTGACATGGAGACGAGCACCTCGCCCGTTCCCCTGATCGGCAGCTTGTGTTCGGGATACGGCGGTCTCGACCTAGGCGTTCAGGCTGCACTCGGTGGCCGGGTGGCCTGGCACGCGGAGGTGAACCCCGACGCCTCTCGCATCCTGGCCCGGCACTGGCCCGCAGTCCCGAACCTGGGCGACATCGCCGCCATCAACTGGGCCGATGTGCCGAGGGTTTGTGTCCTGACGGCGGGCTTCCCCTGTCAAAGACGTCTCGGTCGCCGGCCGCCGGGCCGGACTCAACGAGCACACCCGTTCCGGGCTGTGGCTGCACGTGGCGCGTGCGGTCGAGGCCCTCCGTCCGCACCTCCTGGTGGTCGAGAATGTCCGAGGTCTCCTCACCTCCCCCGCCGGTTCCCCTGGCGACGTGGAACCCTGCCCGTGGTGTCTGGGAGACGACCCAACCCAGTCTCCTCTGCGAGCACTTGGTGCCGTTCTGGGCAGCCTGGCCGACCTCCGGTACGACGCTCGGTGGCTCGTGCTTCGCGCCTCCGACGTCGGAGCGCCACACCGACGGGAGCGGGCATTCCTCGCCGCCTGGCCCGCCGAACACCCTGCTCAAGACGCCGACCAGCAACATCGGCAAGAACGGCGGCTCCCAGCACCCCTCGAAGAGGAAGCGCGGCGGCCACGGCCCGAACCTCGCGGACGAGGTGGAGTGGCTGCTGCCGACCCCGAAGGCCAGCGACGGGATCAAGGGCTCGCCGAACCAGAGGCACGGCAACGGCGACATGACCCTGCCCTCGGCGGCGGCCTCGCTCCTGGCCAGCGACACGTCGGGGCGCCGGCCGGGCAAGGACAAGCGCCCGCCGTCAGCGGTGGCCCTGCCGCTGTGGGCGGAGGACCGCGCGCAGGAGGTGGTGGCGACGAGCGGTGGGGACCGTACGCCTCCGCCGTCGCCCGGTGGGAGATGCTCACCCGCCCGGCGCCGGCGCCCACCGATGAGGGCGGGCGGTTGCGCGCGGACTTCGTCGAGTGGATGCAAGGGCTGGCGCCGGGCTGGGTGACCGCCACGCCGGGACTCGGGCGCCCGGCCCAGCTCACCGCCCTCGGCAACGGAGTCGTACCCCAACAGGCAAAGCTAGCACTGGAGTTGCTGGCTCCGCCGTTTCTCCGCTGCCCGCGCTGCGCGGGTTCACAGGGGGCTTCTACCGGGCTTTTCCGGCCGTACCAAATCGCGGATTCTCCGGATTCTTCTCTCCGGCAGCCGCAGTGACCAAGGGGGCTGCATGCCAGCGCACGTCCCGGTCCGCCGGGCGCCTGCCCGCGCGCCACCGGCTCCACCCGCACCGAGAGGTCCTCCTTGAGCACGTCCTCCACCGTCACCGCCCCTGCCCGGGACAGCGGCTACCGCGCTGTCCTGGGCAGGCGCCACGTCGCCCGCCTGCTGGGCGGCACCCTGATCGGCCGCCTGCCCACCGGCATGGCGCCGATCGCGATCCTGCTGCTCGTGCGCGCCGAGGGCGGCTCGCTCGCCCTGGCCGGGCTGCTGTCCGCACTGTTCGGCCTCGCTGCCGCTGTGGGCCAGCCGCTGCTGGGCCGGATGGTGGATCGGCACGGGCAGACCCGGGTCCTCGTCGGGGCTACCAGTGCCTCGACGACCGCGTTCCTCCTGCTGCCGTGTGCCAGCCCGACCCACCACCCGGTGCTGGCCGCTCTCGCCGTGGTCGTCGCCGGGCTGAGCACGCCGCCCCTCGAGGCCGGCCTTCGGGCACTGTGGCCGGAGCTGCTGCCCGATCCCGCTCAGCAGCGCGCCGCGCTCTCCCTGGACTCCGCCACACAGGGCCTGGTGTTCGTAGCCGGCCCCCTGCTGGCCGCCGCCTTCTCAGCCGGAGCGGGTCCGCACGCCGCCGTCGCGGCAACCGCGGCGCTCGGCCTGCTCGGGGCCGGAATGGTCGTCTCGGCCGAGCCGTCCCGCACCTGGTCTCCGAACCCCCGAGAGCAGCACTGGCTCGGCCCGCTGCGGGTGCCCGGACTCCGCATCCTGTTCGCCGCGCTCGCCGGCATCGGTGTCGCGCTGGGGGCGGTCAACGTGCTGGCGCTGAGCGCGGCCGAACGCCACCACGCCGGATGGCTGGCCGGCCTTCTGCCCGCTGCCCTGTCTGTCGGCAGCACGCTCGGCGGACTCCTCTACGGACGCCGGACCTGGCCCGGCTCGCCAGTGGCCCATCTGGTCACCGCCACCGCCGGGTTCACCGCCGGATGGCTGCCGCTGCTGCCCGACCCGGTGCCGAGCGTCGCCGTCGTCTGCGCCGTCCTGCCGGGCCTGTTCCTCGCGCCCCTGCTGACCGCCTCCTTCCTGACCGTCGATGCGCTCACCCCACGCGGCGAGACCACCGAGGCGTTCGCCTGGCTCATCGCCGTCATCGGCACCGGTCAGGCCGCCGGCACCGCCCTGGCCTCCCTCGCCGCCACCACGGGCGCCCTCGCCTGCGCCGCCGTCCCGCTCGCCGGAGCCGCAGCGGCCCTCGCCCTGCTGCACCGCGCCCGCCATCAGCTCACCTTCTGATCCGCCACACCTACCGAAAGCAGCACCACCGTGAACACCTTCGCCACCGCAACCTCCCGCTCCCGCATGCACGTTGTCTGGGACTGGAACGGAACGATCAAGGACGACCTCGACGACCACGTGTCCGCGCTGAACGCCACGCTGCCCGCGCTCGGCGGCGAACCGGTCGACCGGGAGACCTACCGAGCCAAGCACACCGTGCCGATCCCGAACTTCTATGCCCGCCTGCTCGGGCGCACCATCACCGATGCCGAGTGGACATCCAGCGACGCGGCGTTCCTCGCCCACCTGAAAGCCCAGCCGGTGCGGCTGCGCGAGGGCGCCGAGCAGCTGCTGACCGCGTTGCGCGAGGCCGGCCACACCCAGTCGCTGCTCTCGCTGTGCCCGCACGAGACCCTGCTGCGCGAGGTCGAACAGGCCGGAATCGGCCGCTACTTCACCCGGATCGACGGCCGCACCGGCCCCTCCGGCGGCACCAAGGCCGCGGCGCTGGCCGCCCACCTCGACGCCCTCGGCCTGGCCGCCGAGCCCGAGCACGTGCTGCTGGTCGGCGACGCGATCGACGACGCGGACGCCGCCCACGCCAACGGTGCCATCGCAGTGCTCCACACCGGCGGCCTGCACCACCCCACCAAGCTCGCCGCTGCCGGCCACCCCCTCGCCGACAGCCTCGATGAGGCCGTCGCCCTGGGCCTGAGCCTGGCCGCCGACCTCACCCCGGCGCGATGAGACCCGACAGCCACAGGGGCCAACTCCCGTGCTGCTGGTCGCTTCTAGCGCACATTCCCGGCCGCGCCAAATCGCCGAATCCCCAGATCCTCTTCCCCATGCCGTCCTCCCACAGAACCAGGAGCACCCAGCCATGTCCGACCTCTCCCAGAGCACCCCCGAAGAACCCTTCCGCGTGCCCGACGACAACCTCGACGACCTCGCCACCACCCTCGCCAAGACCATGGCCGAGGTCCGCCAGCACGGCGTCCTCCTCGACCGACTCAGCTCCGAGGGCGACGCCACCTCCGGGCCCCAGCGTGCCGCCCTCCCCGACGGAGGGGCCAAGGAGGATGCCGGTCCGACCTCCGTGTTCATCCTCGCCCTGGGCGGCGCGGAGTACGACGCCGAGATAGCCGCGCTGCGCGACTGGGTGAACCACCTCTTCCTGCCCGTCTACGGCCGGGAGATCAGCACCACCCGCCCCTGGTGTGCCCAGTGGGAGCAGCACCCCGAGGCGGTCGCCCGGCTGCACGGCCTGTGGCTGGCGTGGCAGCAGCTGACCGATGTCGAGGCCGGTCTGTCCGGGCCGAGTACCTGGCACCGCGACCACCTCGACCAGGCCCTGGTCCATCTGCGCGCGCCGGACGGGCCGTTCGCGGCCTGCACCACCTCGGCGAACCGGCCCAACCACCGGCTGCTGGCCACCCCGGCGCCCGAGTTGCTGGAGCTGGCCGCGTGAACACGATCGACTTCCGACTCGATGACGACTTCCGAGCCGCCGACTACGCTTCCTGGCGAGCCGAAGGCAGCCTGTTCGCGCCGGACCTCAGTGTCATCGCCGAGCACCACACCACCCCGAACGGTTCGCACAGCTTCTACCTGGCCCATGACGCCTCCGCGACCTGGGGGATCCCGGGCGAGCCGCAACTTGTCGCCGTCAAAATCGCCCGCAACCTCGCCGACCGGACGTTCACCTTCGAGGCGGCCCGCCACGCCCAGGCAGCGTTCGCCCAGAACTGGTTGGTTGAGCGCGGCTGTCCGCCGGACAGCTTCGTTCAGAGCGACGACTTCCTCCAGCCCGCCGACCAGCTGACCGCCCAAGCCGAGCAGCAGGTACGGGAATCCGGCGGGCGCTACCAGATCCTCGACACGCACACCTGGGACTCCGAGCCCTGCGAGTCGTGGACCCTGGTCCGCGACTCGGGCGCCACCGAGCAGCCCGTGCGGGTCTTCCTCGAAGAGGCCGACCTCGGTGCCGGCACCTACACCGTTCGCGAGGGCGCGTTCGCCGACGTGCAGTCGGCCCGTGCCTGGCTGGACGAGCGACCCGGCCCACTGCCCGAACCCCCGGCCGCAGCAGAACGTCGTGCCCGCGCGGCCCGCTCCCGCTCCACCGGCGCCCCGCTGAGCCCGAAGACCGGGCCGCAGAACAGCACTGCCAAGCCCACGCCCAGCAACCAGCAGCCGACCCGCGGGAGGCTGCTGTGACCAGCGCAAAGTTCGCGTTCGCCGCGCACCCCGACGCCATCGCCGACCTTCGCGAACTGCCCGACGGCATCCGCGACCAGGCCCTGCTGCACCTCCAGGATCTCGTCCACGGCGAGCGCGTCGCCACGCGTCTGGACGGCCGTCTCGAAGGTTTCCACAAGGTCATTCTCGGTGTCGGCGGCACCTGGGCCACCCACCGGCTGGTGGTGCAGTTCCGCGACGCGCCGGTCAACTCTAAGCACCGCCGCGAGGTGTTCCTCGTCGCCGCCGGGCCTCGCGCGGACTACGCCGTCTACCGCACCGCCCAGCAGCGGACGAACCGCGCACCTCGTGCTGCCGCCGACCTGCGCGCCCAGGCTGCCCTGGCCCGCTCGCCTCTCGGCCAGGACAGCACGCCTCCGATCCCGGCCGCCGCACCGCCCATCCCCGCAACCGCCCCGACCACCCGAAGGGTCCTGTCGTGATCCCCGAGCACGCCCCCACCTCGCGCGCCGAACTCGCCGCCCTGCTCACCGAGAGCGCGCGGAGCATCTCCGCGATCCTCGACGCCGAGTACCCCACGCCCACGTCCCGCTCCTACCTGCATCCGGTCCTGGGCGCGCTGTCCGCAGGTCCCGGGGTGATCACCGAGCTGAACGAGCGCTTCGAGGCCCTGGTCTCCCGGCCGCTGCCGGCCACGCCCGCTGGCCTGTTCACCGTCGCGTCCGTCGCCGCAGCGCTCGGCTGGCTGACCGAGTCCCTCGCCGAACTGACCACCGCCGTCGACCAGATCTGCACGAAGGCCGGCCTCTGCGAGGCACCGCCCGCCGACCCGCCCATCCACGGCACGGAAGAACTCGGCTTCCCCTTCAGCGCGGCGGAGTTGGACGGCATCCGCACGGCCGCCCAGGCCGCCGGGCTCAGCGCCGGGCAGTACGTCGAACTGCTGTCGCTGGCCCTGCTCGCCGACTCGCGTATCGCGGACGCCTGCGCCGAGATCTGCGACGGCCTGCTGGACGACGCGCGGTACGTGGAGGGCGAGGCGAGCGACCACCCGTGGACCACCGCCGGCTCCGACGGCCTGCCCACCCTGGTGCGCACCCTCCTGGCCCGGATGGAGGCGGGGGAGTGAACCCGCACGACGCCACCAAGCAGCCCGGCGCGCACCTGGTCTACGAGGTCCTCGGTGTCGAAGATCCCGAGTCCTTGGTCTCCCTTCACCCGTCCCGCAGCCCGCTGAGCATGCTTGCGACCTTGGTCGCTGACTCGAGCCGGGACGCCGACCGGCTGCACTCCGCCCTGCTGGAGCGGGCCGAGAGGGCGATCAAGACTCTCGAACGGCTCACCCGCGGCCCCGGCGGCGACCTGCGGGACTCGAGCGGCGTGCTGCGGTCCACCGGCGGAGAGATCGAAGTCCTCGCCGCCAGGCGTGGGCAAGCATTCGAGCACCTCACGTGCGCTGTCCACTCCTACGAGCGGTGCCGGCCCGCCCCCGTCAACGCACCGACGGCCACGCGCGAGCAGGCATTGGTCAGTCAGCAGGACGGCGCGAGGAAGTCCAGCACTGCTCGGGCGCCCTCGCAGAAGCAGCAGTTGAAGGTCCTGCTCGCTGCCGGACAGGGCAGCCTACGTCTGCATCAGAGCGCGCTGCACCCGGCCGATCGGTACTTCTCCGACGGCACCGGCGACTACGTGTTCATCTCGCCCGTGACGGTCGACTGGATGCAGGCCGAGGGTCTCCTCAGCCTCGACACCAGCACCACCGTGTACGAGGGGCAGTTGCTGCTCCTGACACCTCGCGGCGCCGATGCGCTGCACGCCAACGCCGACGGCACAACTCTGGCCGCTGCCGCGCTCAGCCGCAGCCGTCACGCACCGGCCACCGTGACCGCACCGGCTGCCGGCCCTGCCACCGGCCCCACCTCTCCCAAGCCCGCCCGCTCCCGCTGAATCCCCAGAAGAGGTACCACCGTGTCCACCGAGATTTACACCCGCAAGCTCGTCGAGCACCGGTACGGCCGCACCGTGGCTGAACTCCAGCTGAGTGCCGCTCGCCGAGCGCCGAGCGACCCTGTCCTTCCGATCGTCCTGCGGCGCCTGACCGCACTTGCCGTCACCGAGGAGCAGGAACGCGACGCCCGACGCCGCCTGGAGGCCGAGGGGCAGTGCCCGGAAGGCGATGGCGAACTCCTGCTGCTCTACGCCACCGAGTTCCTCGACCTCGACCGGCAGAAGCAGGCGGAGGCCGAGGTCATCTGGGAGCTCCTCGACGTCCGGCTTCTGCTGGATCAGCCCGCCGCCCGCCGCTCCGCAGCGACGCCGCCGAGCCACGCGGTGCTCGACGTCGAGCCCCTGATGCCCGCCGCCCGCGAGATCGCCGCCGGCCTGCGGTATCTCACCCGCGACCGCCTGCGCGAGGGCCTTCGCACCCGGGGCATCCAGGTCAGCAACCGGCGACTCGGCGCGGTTCTGCGGCGGCTGCGCGAGGAGCGAGCCACACCGAACCACGCCGTACGCCGCTGCCAGTGATCGCCAGAACCAACCACCCGTCCAATGGAGTTCAGCCATGCCCACCCCCACCGCACCCGACCGCACGGCCAGCACGCTCAACGAGGCGCGCGCCGAAGAGGCCCTTCGGGCCATCGCACCAAGGTGGACCACCTGGGTGGTGCAGACCCTCGCCCAGCACGGCCCGATGCGCGTCGGCGAGATCACCACCAGTCTGCCCTTCATCCACGACACGCTCCTGTCCAAGCGCCTGGCCGAGATGGAATCCCGCGGACTCCTCACCCGCGCGAACGCGATGCGAGCGCCCTACCAGCTCAGCGAAGCCGGCCGGGCCCTCGCCCCCGTCCAACGTTCCCTCGCCGACTGGTCCCAGACCCACCTTCCCCGTCTCGGCCAGGTCGCCGGGGCCGAACGCGTGGAAGACCCGCTGCGGCGCCTGGCCCCCCGCGAGACCGCGGCCGTACTCCAGGCGCTCGATGCCCACGGCTCCCTGCGGCTCACCCACGCAGCCGAGGCATCGGGCTTGGATGCCGGGTCGATCCAGTTTCGCCTGAATCGGCTTCAGCGAGACGAGCTGGTCACGCGCACCGGGCCGCGCCACGGCGACCCGTACACGCTCACCGAGGCCGGCCTGGCCGCGCTCCCGATCCTCGAAACCGTCGAGCGCTGGGGCCAATCGCTGAGCACGCCGCCTCCCCCAGCCGCAGCCGTGGCAGCCCGCGTCCGCCCCGGCCCCGAGACCGCGATGGGAACCGCCCGCACCGGCGCCGCAGCCGAAGGTGCCGGCGGCCGTCACCGCGCTCTCGTCCCCGGGCCGTCAGCGATGACCAACGGCAGACTCGCCCCCGCCGCGCGCCCGCCCCGGCGCCTGCGCCATCGCCCGCAGGCGCGCGGCCCACCTCCCTCGTCTAGGAGCACCCACGCCATGACCGCCAACCGATCCGACCCGAAGATGCTGGTCCGCCCCGTCTACCTCGCCGGCCACGGCAACCCCGAGCTGATCACCGGCCCTCTCGAATCCGCCCATGGCTGGGGCAAGGCCGTCACCAACACCGGTACCCACTACGTCAGTCCGTGCCAGAGCGTGCACATCGCGCACGTGCCCGGCAGCCGGTACGGCGGCTGGAAAGTCCTCGCCCACCGCGAACCCCTCGGCCCCCCAATCTGGGCCGCATCCTTCACCCGAGACACCCCTGCCGAGATCACCTCCGCTTTCACCACCACCCTCGTCGACGGCCTGCGCAGCAACCACCGCGACTACCTCGACGGCGGGCCCAAGTTCCAACCGCCGAGCCCCACCGGCGCTCTCGCCAACCGCGACTGGATCACCGACAACGAGGCACAGCAGTACCTGTACCAGCGCTCTCCGCAGGGCCACGCCTACTTCCGGATGCGCAAGTTCCACCTCGACGAGGCGGCCGAACTGCTGGAGCAGGGCCCGGCGCAGTGGACGATGTCCGCTTGCGTGGAGAGCGAGGCCGGCGAGCGCTGGCACGCCGACTTCACCGGCTACACCCCGCTCTACCTGGTACGCGAGGCCGTGGTGGCGTTCAGCAGCACCACCTCGGTCACCCGGGCACTCTCGGCGGTCCCCGAGCGCAACCTCTCCTATGTTCGGATGCGGCCCGCGCCTCCGCCGGTCGCGCCACGCCGGACGGCCGCTCTCTCCCGTACCGCCCAGCCCCGCCAGCCCGGCCCTGCTCCGACCGCAGCGCCGACGGCCGCCGGCTCTGCCAAGGCCGCAACCCGCCACCTGTGACCCGCACCCCGATTGGAGGAGCCGTGCCGTACGACCCGAACGACGAGCGGTGGCGCGACTACCACGTCAGCCCGCGCTACCTGGCCGGATCGACATACACCGGCGACCCGGCCATTCGCCCCCTGCTCGACGCCGACTGGAACATGAACCACGACGACCTGGGCCACGTCTACGTCAACTCACCCGACCACAAGCTCCGCCTGGGCTATCTGCCCGAAGGCGAGGACGACGCACTGTGGCAGATCACCGCTCACGCCCATGCCTTCGCCGCACCCCGGTGGCTGGTCACCTACCAGGACAGCACTCCCACTGAGATCGTCGCCGGGTTCACCACCGCGCTCGCGGCGGCATACGCCGAAGGCCCCGACTCCTACCTCGCCGCTCGCGGCCGTGACTTGGCGGAGCTCAACGTCGGCACCCCTCTCGTAGCGGCAGGCTGGAGCCACCGCTTCACCGCGGCCGACGTCATCTTCGAATCTCCCGACGGCCTGGCCGAGGTCCACCTGCGCCGCAACCACCTCGACAACGCTGCCGAGATGGCTGGCAACCGAGAACGCTGGCTCACCCTGGCCGGACCGCCTGACCGCCAGTGGTACGCCACCGCCTCCTCCCACACCCCGCCGGCACTGGTGACGGCGATGAACTGGGCGCTCACCGACCCGGCCCCCGTCGTCCGCTACAGCGACGATCTGCGCCTCCTGCCACCGCAGGCCACGGCAACACTGGTCAAACCGCCCGCGCCGACGCCGCTCGATGTCCGCCGCGCCCACGCCGCCCGCGCCCGCTCCCCCCTCGCACGCCCCGCCGCCGCGCGGCACGCCGCCGCGCCGACCCAGCGCCAGCACTCGCTGCCCAAGGTCCCGGCCCAGCTCCGCAGCCGCTGATCCCGTCCTGTTCGGAGGAGAACCGTGAACGCGCTCGACCCTGTCCAGAGCCAGCAGGCTGTCACTCCGCCCACCCTGGACTCGTCCTGGAACACCGACACAGAAGTCATGGCCCGGCTCAGCAATGCGACTCTCGCGCTGCTGGATGTCCTCGTCCACCGTTTCGACGATGAGCTGGTGTTCTCCGAAGCCCTCTGCGGCGGTGGCGAGTTCATGTGCGAGCTAGAGGGGCTCGACGAGTCCTTCGGACCGCTTGTCGAGGCCGAGGCCGCCCGTCTGGTCGCGGAAGCGGCCGGGCTACCGCCTGCCGGCCTGTTCTCCCCGTCCATGCCGGCCTACCTTGCCGCCGTCGACGCCCTCCCGCTGCAGCGCCAGGCGGACCTCGTACTCAAAGCCGCAGACCGCTACGCGGGGGCCTTGTCGCCGCCGGACCCGCGCATCGTCGCCTTCCACGCGCGTTCCACAGTCCTCCCCCACTGCCGTACCGATGCCGCTTCCGCTTCCGCCGTCCCTGCTGCCGCTCCTCGGTCCTCTACCGCACCCCGGCGCTGACCCTTCTCTGCCTAAGGACCCACCATGCCCGACTCCGGCACCCCGCCCCTGGAACAGGCCGACGCGCTGATCGCCGCAGCCTGGGGCCGCCCCATCGAGGAGTTGGAAGCCCTCGCCCCCCGCCGCCCAGTGGACGACCCGCTCCTGCGCTCGGCGATGCACATCCGCTCGTCCCTGGTCGTGTGGAGCAACTCCATCGCGGTCCACCAGGACCGCCTGCACGCGCTCACCCGGCCAGGGCACACCCCGGCCTTCTACGACCTGGAGCGGATCACCGACTGCGCGACCGGTCTTCGGGTCGCACACGCCGAGAGCCGTACCGCGCTGCAGGCCATCAGCCATGTGATCGAGGCCCGCAAGGCCGCCACAGCCGCAGAGCCGGCGCCGGCGGTACGCCTTGCGCAGGCCGCTGTCGCCCGGTCGGCGCACGCCCCGCGCCCCCTTGGCCAACCGCCCGGCGAGCTGGCGCCGTCGGCCGCTGGCGGGCCTGCTGCGGCCGTGGCCGGGCCCAGGCGATAGCGGGTCAGTCTTCGCGCTGCTCGCGGTCGGCGCCTCGCCACGAGGAGCCGACCGCACGGGCCAACTCGTCCAGCGTCAGCTCAGTCCGGCCACCGTCTGCGGCGCGCTCCCGAAGGACCGCGTCCGGCGCTGACCGCTCCCCGCGCGTGCGCACGGCCCACTGGCCGTCGTCGACCATCGCGATGTCACCCACCGTCCAGGGCCGTCCGGCCGACCGGATCTTGCGCTCCAGCGTCGCCCCGTCCCGGTGTCTGCTGCGGTGCTCGGTCATGGTGCTCCCCCTTCGTCCCGCTGCGGCCTTTCACCGCAACCCACTTACGACACCGGAGGGGGCGGCTTCATTCCCGCGTGAGTCTGCGGCGCCATGCCTCCGGCAGTTCGCCCACGGCAGACGCCCCACTACCGGGAATCGACTACGCACTTCGGCATGCCGCATGCCAACGTACGGGTGTCGGGAAAAACCGCAGGTCAACGAAGGGATCGTCCAACCGTGACCGCCTCTGCCACCCTCCTCCACCCCACCTCGCAGGACCACGACCGCCTCGCTGGCGACCACTGCGCCGAGCACGTCCTGCTCCTGCTCGACGCCCTGGGCTGGACCGTGGTCAGCACTCCCGAAGCCAACTTCCACGCCACCAGCCCGGACACACGCCTCTACCTCGCCTGGCTCCCCGAGGACCCCGGCGCCTGGGCGCGCGGGATCGTGTGGCGGCTCAAGGTCACACCGCGCGAAGGCCAGCCCTGGACCCAGGAGTTCAGCATCGACGCCCCCTCCGAGGCCGTCGCCGCATTCCTGGCCGCGCTCACGAGCTGACACCGCACCACCCACTAACCCCAAACAGCCCTGACTGACCGAAGGAGCTACCACCATGTCCCGCAGCATCGAATCCGCGCTCGCCGACGACCTGCCCGAGGGCGAGTCCCCGATCGCCGGGCGCCTCCTCTACCAGAGCCTCCAGGCACGGGATCTGCCCTTCCAGCCGATACACACTGGTGGCGGCTACTTCGCCCTGTGGCTCGAACTGCCCGACGGCGAAATCCTCATCACCGACGACGACGCCCAGATCGCCCGCCCCGCCGAGTTCCACAGCGCCTGGGTCGCCTGCTTCTACCGAAGCAGCGAGGACGACATCGACGACGAGCCGCTGGAGATCTACCTCAGCACCGGCGGCCTCACCCACGCCGAGGACACCGATGCCTGCGTCTCGGCCGTCGCGGCCTGGCTCGCCTCCCATCGGCCCGCCTGCACAGCCCAGATTAGTGCTGGTGTCGAACTCGTCGACGCCGCCCTCGCCCACTCGGCGAAGGGCACGGACTCCAACCCGGCGTTCGGCCTGGCCACCTGATCTGCCCACCACTTCACAAGCCGTCCGCCACGAGGCTGCTACCACCGCGAAGGGAAACCCCATGACCCACAAGGCCCCCCTGGTCAACCACCACGCCGACCACAGCATCTGCCCGAAGGACCACAAGCACACCGTCACCGGCAAGCCCACCCACCCCGACTGCCCCGGCCGGGCCTACACCAAGGCCACCTGCTCCTGCGGCAAGTGGGAGTTCGAATGCTCCGGCAAGGGCTACGTCAACGAGGAACGCAAGCGACACCTCGCCACCCACCCGAAGCCGACGCCCGGCGGCCCCAAGGTCCTGCGCGACCTGCTCCGCCTCGACGCCGAGTAACTCCCGCTCCGACCCCGCCCCGACCCCGCCTACCAGGAGGCTCCCGTGCCCCAGTACTTGACCGTCGGCCACCTTCTCCGCCAGCTCCAGAACATCGACCCCGCCCTGCCGATCCGCCTCGCGATCAACCCCGACTGGCCCTTCACGCACTACCTCGGCGCCGACATCGTCGTGAAGGACGGCGTCGCCTTCATCGCCGACGACGGCCAGGAGGGCTACCTCCCGACCGCCGTCCGCGACGCCCTCACCTGGGGCTGACCCACCCCACCAACGCTCGCGAACCAAAGCCCGGAGGCCACCATCGCCGACCACCTTGCCGCCAACGACACCGCCCTGACCGACCTGGCCCTGCGGCCGATGCCGCCCGGCATCCGCGGCGCGCTCGTCCAGCGCGTCACCATCCGCCCCGACGGCCCGCTGGACGTCCGCTGGCTGCCCGCCGACTCCGCACCGCTCGACCTCGGCCAGATCCTGCTCATCTGGGAGCCCGCCTCCCACAGCGGAATGGACGTCACCGCCCGCCTCGGCCTGGCCACCACCGAGGTCCTCCTGGCCACCTGGCCCGCCGCTCCCGACGACTGGCCGCGCCTGGTGCGCCCCACCCTCGCCGAAGTCACCAGCCTCTGCGCCGCCCTCAAGGTGGCCACCGCCGCGATCAAGTACGCCAACCGCCTCGCGCGCTCCTGATCACCAAGACCACCAGGCCGCCCCGTGCCCGCTGGCAGGGGCGGCTTCGCCATGCGCCCAGGCCCAGGAGGTGCCCAGGATTGCGTACGCTCATCAGCAGGAACGACGAGGAGACGACCATGGCCGACGACCAGCAGCTCTGGGGGTACGAGGAGGTCGCCACCTACCTCGGCAGCAGCATCGGCGCCGTCCGCAGCCGCAGGTCCCGGGGCAGCATGCCCGCACCCGACGACACCAGCGTGCCGGACCGGCCCCGGTGGCACCCCTCAACGATCCGCGCCTTCAAGCCCCTCGGGCGAGGCTTCCGCAGCGACCTCCACACGAGCGTCCAGCATCCCTCGTCAAGCTGAGCCCGCTCGCTGACGGCGCGTAGGCTCGTACCGTGACCGAGCCGTGCCCAGCCCGCCGTTCCCCTCACCCGACTCGGCTGTCCTACGGGTGATCGTGGGCAACGCGCTCGCCTCCGTGGAGAGCGGGCAGGCCAGCGTCCAGCAGGCAATCCTGCACGCTGCGGTACACGGCGGGGAGGAGGGCCACATCCAAGGAGAAGACGAGTGCCCGGGTTGCGATTACCGGGGCCGACTGCCCAAGAACACCCGCCACGGATGACCAGCCCGAAGCAATGGGCCCACGACGTCCAGTCTCTGGCCTACTACGCCAGCCGCGACCTCGAAGCCCGCGGCACTAGCCTGCGCGTTTCACTTGCGGTGGCGTCCGCATCGTGATCGAAAACGCGAAAGTGCCTTCTGAGCTGGGATGATGAGGCTTGTCTAAGGTCTCCGTCATCCCAGCAGGAAGGCACTTTCTACGTGCACACTACCGGGTCACGTCCCTGGCTCGTCGTCTCCACCGATGGGCGAGGGGTGGTCAGCCACGCCGGATCCCGACTGCTGGCCGATCTCGCCGACGCCACCGGCCTCACCCGTACCTTCAGTGATGCCCTATGCCGGCTGCGCCCGCGGGGCACCGGTCACGATCCGGGGCGGATCGCCGTCGATCTGGCGGTGATGCTCGCCGACGGCGGCGAGGCGATCGCCGACCTCGCCCTGCTTCGCAACCAGCCCGAGGTCTTCGGGGCGGTCGCCTCCAGCCCGACCGCCTGGCGGTTGCTGGCCGGCATCGATGCGGCCGCGCTCGGCGCCCTGCGCGCGGCCCGCGCCGCCGCCCGGGAGATCGCCTGGCTGCAGACCGGCGAGACCCGCGACGGCGTCCCCGCCTCCCACACGGGCGGACGTGAACTGCCCGGTCTGGTCCTGGATATCGACGCCACCCTCGTCACCTGCCACTCCGAGAAGGAGAACGCCGCACCGACCTACAAGCACGGCTTCGGCTACCACCCGCTGCTGTGCTTCCTCGACAACACCGGCGAGGCCCTGGCCGGTGTGCTGCGACCAGGAAACACCTCGGCCAATCTCTCTGGCCCGCCACTGCCGTTCGGGCGCTTCCTGCAGCACGGCCAGGACGCGTGTCATGCGGTTGCCGGCCTTGCTGGCACCGACGAACTCGCGGGCTGTGGTTGTCGCCAGGGCGGGGCGAGGGGGCGGTGCCCCGAGGAGGTTGATCGTCACGGAGGTCATAGTCCGGCTCGTGTCGGGGCGGCCGTCCGCTTTTCGTTCCGCGTAACGGGAGATGGGCGACTTCACCTTGCGGGTGATGACGCGGGGGCGGCGGGCTGGTGACAGTGCCGATAGAAGCCGGTGTCCGATCGTGCCGATGCCCTCCTCGAGGACTTCTTCCGTGCACACGAGCAGGTCGCGGGCTGTGTGGAAGGCGATCGTGAAGCAGCAGCGGTCGGGATTGGTGCCGGGCCGGGACTCCGCCGCCTCGACCATGACCCGTCGCAGCAGTTGGTAGAGGACCAGCAGGCCCACATCTCCTGCTCGACGCCGAAGCGGTCGCCGGAGCGCAGGATGCGTCCGTTGAGGATGGTGTGACGCAGGGCGTAGTAGGCGCTCTCGTGTTCCCAGCGCTCGTGGTAGAGGCGGACGAGGCGATCGGCGGGGTAGCGCCGGGCGTCCAGCAGGGTGGTCACCAGCCGGTAGGAGCTTTCGAAGCTGCTGCCGTCCGAGCAGGTGACGCCCACGGTGGCCTCGACGATGCGTACCGGAACACCGCCGATGACCGAGAGATAGGAGGAGTCCGCCAGAGGCTGCAGGACGGGCGGGCGGCGGCGGGCGTTGATACGGCCCACGACCTGTGCGCCGGTAGCGTGCACGGCGGCGAGGAAGTCGTTGCCGTCGAAGCCCCGGTCCCACAGCACCAGCATCCCGGGAGCCAGATGCTGCAACAGCCGGGTGGCGTAGGAGGTTTCGCCTTCCCGGGTAGGTCCGAAGACCGCCCCGATCACCGCGCGGGTCCCGGTCTCGACCAGCGTCATCAGCTCGATCTGGGGATAGCCGCCGTGCGGGCAGCGCCCCAGCCAGGCCCGGTTGCGTTCGGTGTCGGGCAGCTTGATCGAGCCGCAGCCGTCGAAGGAGACCGTGCGGTAGGGGCCGAAGCACACCCCGGGAGTGCGGGGCTGAGCCAGTGCTCCGGCCACCACCTCGAACAAGGCCTTCATCGGCGCGCAGCCCACTCGGCGGCGCAGATCGCGCAGGCCCTTCGCGCTGGGCGCCGGCAGGACGCCGCCGAGCCCGGAGGTCATCTTGTCCCACACCAGCCGGTACCCGACCTCCGGGAACAGGCACATCGCCACCAGGAAGTACACCCCGACCCGCGAGGGCAGTTCCCGCAGCCGCCGCTGGACCGCGCGGGTCTCTTCCAGGACCGCGTCCACCAACTCGAAGGGCAGGAAAGGAGTCAGGCCGCCCAGATGCCCCGGGGCGAACCGGCCGGCCGCCACAGTGACCGTTCGGGTGATAGCCGTCAGCGCTGACGGCACGGCAGAATGCAACGGCAACGGAGCTCCTCGGGTGCAAGCTGTCTTGGTCGACTGCCTGTACCAACGAGCTCCGTTGCACTTTGTCCTCGGACTTTTCAACGCGCTTGCGCGACCCGCGAAACCGCTAACTACCCGGCCTTGGGGGAACTTCACCACCCCACCCACTCACACACCTCAAGCATCGACGAGGCCGGGATGATTCACCAGTACAGGATCCACTCACCACCGGAGCGGATCGCGTGGCCCTGCAAGGTGATCCGCTCATCCCCCGCAATGATCGGTCCCGGTGATGAAAGCTTGTGCATGAGCAGCCCACGGTGCAGGACCATACTTCCGAGGGCGTAAGGATGGTAGGCCCAGGTGCGTCGTTTCGCGTAGGACTCGATGCTTGTCGCCGCGCCGCGGGCGAGGGCGGACCGGTACCGTTCGAGTTCGACGTCGTAAACAATCAACCCCGTTCCGTTCGACGGCATCCGCAGCGGGACGGTCACACTCAGCGGCGGCACTCCCGCGTCTGGCGGCGCGGATAGTCTGAGGCTGCTGTACTGCAGGTCGAAGTGAGCCGAGGCCCGGCCCGCGAGCGAGATGGCATTGCCGCGGAAGACGTGCAGTCCTGGTAGCGCGAGTTCGTCGTTCCGGTAGCCGACGGGTTCTCCCAGCGTCTTGGCCAGCACCTCCTGGAGGCTCAGGTAGAGCCCCTCGAATGCCTTCCACAGACCGGCGTTCGAGGCAGCCAGCGGCCGGTAGTAGTCCTGCTCCGGGTCGGCGTTCTGGCCGCAGACGTCCAAATACGCCGAGCGGCCGTACGTCACGAACTCGCCGGGCTTGTCCGGTCGGCGGTCGACCATGAGATCCGGGTTCTCCTCGGCGGCGCGCACCACCTCGGCGCAGGCGTCCGCCTCCAGGAACGAGAACTGCTCGAGCTGTCCGGCGCTCATCGCTTCCCTCCCTCAGTCAGGAATGCGAGCAGTGCCCGGGTAATCTCGCCGTCCACCCGCACGTCGTAGTGGCTGTACCCGGGCATCGGATTCACTTCGAACACCCATGCCGAATCGTCGCCAAGGCGCAGATCCCAGCCCGCGAAAGCGAGACCGGCGGCCGCGGTCCCTGCCACGAGGGCCTTTTCGAGCTCCGTGTCCAGATCGATCCGCCGGTAGGACGCACGCCGGTCGGTGCGGTAGTCCGCGGAGTCTGAGCTGATGGCCTGGGCGATCGCCTGGTCACCGACGATGTGCACCCGTACGTCCGTGCCCGCGACCCAGCGCTGCAGATGGATCGGGCCGCTGCGCTCGTCGTACTCGTCGAGATCCGCGGGAACCATCACCCGGCAGTCGGCCCGCTGACCGCTCAGCGGTTTGGCGACACAGGGTCCTTGTTCGACGAAGTCTCGCAGCAGCCGCGCGGACGATGTGGTCAGGCTCGGTGGTACCGCAAAGCCCTGCCGGGCGAGCAGCTCCTCGTGCAGCGGCTTACACGAGTTGTCGCCCGGATGGCCGGGACGGTTCACAACCCGTCCGGGAGCGAGCTCGAGCCATGCGCTCCACGCCTCGGTGACGGCGTGCCACTCTGCGGCCCGAGTCGGCAGTTGGGTGCCGAGGTCGATCAGTCGGCAGTACACGGAGGCTTCGGGCACGAGGGTGAGGTCGACGCCCTCCGCCGACACCCAGGACGAGCGGTCCGGTGGCAGGCCCAGCCGCCACCGCCCCTCTGTCTGGTGGCCGAGGTCGACGAGGGTCACGTGGGCGCCCAGCTCGGCAGCCGTCCTCTCGAAGTGGCTCAGCGTGGGATCGGCGCCAAGGCCGACGGCAATGATCACGGGCAGAGCTCCCCGAGCAGGGCCTCGCGGACAGTTGTCCAGAGGGGTCCGAGTTCGCCGAGTGAAGGCCAGGGATTGACCCGCCCCAGCTCAAGGCCTACCGCGCCGCTGCGCCTCCAGGTGAGCGTGGCGAAGCTCAACCCGAGTGCCTCGGCGACCTGGAGCGACGACCGCCGAATGCGGTCGTCGGCCGCGGGATCTTCCCCGGCGGGCTTGTTGTCCGAAGCGCCGGTCCGGGCCGGGACGAATACGCGTGTGCCGACAACGCAGGCGACGGATGCCGTGCTGTCGGAGGGAATCCGGTCGGCCCGGTAGGGGCCCCGGTCGGACACCACTCCGGCGGCTGGCAGGGTTACCCAGCTTCGCCGGTCCTGGAACCACCAGTCGCCACCGCCGCTGGGCACGCCGGCGGACGAGGCATGGCCGGTGAAGACTTCCGGCTCCCGCCCCTGGAGACCGGCACGGTGGCGCAGCACGGCGGTCGAGCCCGAGGTCCGTCCACCGAGGCCGTACCGGCTGGGCCGGTTGACCACGCGTGCGGTGGTCAGCGCGGCGGCCGCCCAGACCAGCCCTCGGATCTCCGCGTGGTGGAATAGGAGTTGCTCGCGCGACCCGGGCGGCGGTGGTGCCGGTGGCCGGAGAAACAGCGGGCAGGACGGTGTGACGGTGGCCCCGTCATCACACCGTTGGATCGTCAGCCGTCCGGCGGCGGCACGATGATCCAGCCGTTCGACGGTCAGGGCCTGGTCGCGCGCGTAGCTTTCTAGGCAGTCCGCCAGCGCGTCAGTGGGCTCCGCCACGACGAGCAGTTCTGGGGTGGTACAGGTCACGGTGGTCACCTCAGGACATCGAGCCACGAGTGACCGCTCGCTGGACGCGTTCCGGATGTGCCCGTGCGATGGCCTCGAACGCGGCGACGGGCAGCTCTGCCGCATCGCCGAGGCGGGTGAACGAGCCGTCGAAATCGACTCCGCTGACCTTGTCGCCTTCGACGCCGGATTCGATGACGAGCTCCTTCTCCTCCTTGCCCTCCTTGAACTCCTTCTCCTTATTGTCCTTCGGTTCCTTATCGTCCTTGGTCTCCTTATCCTCCTTGTCTTTTTCCTCCTTGTTGAACTCCTTATCCTCCTTGTCTTTATCCTCCTTGTCTTTTTCCTCCTTGCTCTCCTTCTCCTCCTTCTCCTCCTTGGTCTCCTTGCCCTCCTTACCTTCCTTGCCTTCCTTGAACTCCTTGTCCCCGTCGTCCTTTACGGGCTTGAGGATTTCGATGGCCTTGCCGTGATGCGCGAGGTCCTGGGGCGGCTGGATGTCGGACCACCCTGTGATCGGCACGCCGTCGAACGCGCCGTCCTTGCCGTCGATCTTGACCCTTTCGGGGTCAAGGCCTGCGCTGATCCTCGCGAACACCGTAGAAGTCACCCCGCGTGCATACGCGGCGGCGAGCCCTCCGAGCACGTTGCGGCGCTGCCCCGAGAGAAAGGGCTTGATGTCGTCACTGTCCGGCATGGACCGCCCCTTCCGGAGCAACGAAGGCGCGAAGCAGCGCGCCGACCCGGATGCCGTTCACGATGAGGCCGTCGAGATCGCAGTTGCGGAGCTCGACTCCCCGGAACGAGCAGCCATCGAAGAGCGATCCGTCGAGCTCTGACGACTCGAAAGTGATCCCCTGCAGATTGCAGCTGTGGAAGAGCGAGTTGAAGAAGTTAGACTCCGTTACGAGTGAATGAGGGGCCTCGGCCCCGGCCAATGTCGAACTGGTGAGATCGGGCCGAAGTGCAAGCACGTTGGGCCGGAGTGCAGCCGGAACGTTCTCCGTCATCCACCCCACCTCCTGTCCACTCGATGAAATTGCTTCGTCCCGCATGCTTTCGCATCTGAACTACATCAGGCACGGGTCGGCGCGACCGGGGACCGGACTTCACTCGATAGAGTGAAACCGTCCTCACCCACCGTCGTGATCACGGTGAAAGGGCATTCCGCATGGAACCCTCGCGGAGGAGGTTCAACAGTGGGATACGTGGTGGCGACAAGCCCGCGGAGCGGCAGTTGGCTGCTCTGCGAACTGCTGGGGAGCACTGGAATCGCGGGCCGCCCCGCAGAGTACGGAGCTCGGGCGGACACGGGGACCTGGCAGGGCCATTACGGGTGCTCGAGTCATGCCGAGTACTTCTTCCGGTTCCCCGCTCTCATGACGACGGCGAACGGCGTGTTCGGCGCAAAGCTGATGTGGCCTCAGTGGTCGAGCCTCGGAGCGGACGCACGGCACTACCTCGGCCGCCCACCGGATGCGTTCGCGCTGCTCGATTCACTTGCGGGGCCCCTACGCATACTTCGCCTGCGCCGGCTCGACACGGTGCGGCAGGCCGTGTCACTGGTTCGCGCCCAGCAGACCGGCCAGTGGTCGCTGCAGCATGGCGAGATCCCTTGCCCCAATGCCGCTGCCTACGACGCCGAGGCCGTACGTGCAGCGCATTCGGTTCTCCAGTGGCAGAACGCCGAGTGGGACCGTGAGCTGCGCAGGCTGGCCGTACCTGTGCTGGGTCTGGAGTACGAATCCTTGGCCGCCGATCCCGAGGGCACACTCCGCACCGCAATGGAGTTTCTCGGCCTGCCGTCCCAGGGGCGATTCCGGCCGCCGACCCTGCGTCGCCAGGCCGATGCCCTGACCGAGGACTGGGTCACCCAGGCACGGGCCGATCTGACCCTGAATATTCAGCAGTTGGCTGATCTGACGTGAAGTTAGCCTGCGTGTTTCATCCGGGGTCGCGTCCGGATCATGATCGGAAAAGCGAAAGTGCCTTCTGAGCTGCAACGATGAGGCTTGTCTAAGGTCCCAGTCGTACCATCAGGAAGGCACTTTCTGCGTGCACAATACCCGGTCACGCCCCAAGCTCGTCGTCAGTGCCGACGGGCTCGGGGTGGTCAACCACGCCGGCTCGCGTCTGCTGGCGGATCTGGCCGACGCCACCTCGCTGACCAGCGCCTTCAGCGACGCCCTTCACCGGCTGCGACCGCGCGGGACCGGGCACGATCCCGGCCGCGTCGCAGTGGACCTGGCGGTGATGCTCGCCGACGGAGGCGAGGCGATCCGGGACCTGGCTGTGCTGCTCGACCAGCGCGACGTGTTCGGCCCGGTCGCCTCCACCCCGACCGCCTGGCGCGTCCTGGCGGGCATCGACACCAACAACCTGAACGCGCTGCGGGCAGCCCGGGCCGCTGCCCGCGAGGTCGCTTGGCTGCAGACCGCCGAGACCACGGACGGGATACCGCCAGCCCGCGCCGGAGGACGTCAACTGCCCGGCCTGGTCCTGGACATCGACGCCACCCTGATCACCTGCCACTCCGAGAAAGAAGAGGCCGCCGCCACCTACAAACGCGGCTTCGGATACCACCCGATGCTCTGCTTCCTGGACAACACCGGCGAGGCCCTCGCCGGCATCCTGCGACCCGGCAACGCCGGAGCGAACACCGCAGCCGACCACATCACGGTCGTCGACGCGGCCCTCGCGCAGATTCCCGATGCCCACCGCCACGGCACCCCGGTCCTCATCCGAACCGACAGCGCGGGCAGCGCGAAAGCCTTCCTCGCGCACCTACGCGCCCTGCGACAGCGCGGCATCCAGACCACCTTCTCCGTCGGACACGCCGTCACCGAACAGGTCCGCAAGGCCATCCGGGTCCTACCCGACCGGGTCTGGCACCCGGCCCTGGAACAGGACGGCACGCTTCGTGCCGGTGCCGAAGTCGCTGAGCTGTCCGGCCTGGTCGACCTCACCGGATACCCGGACGGCACCCGCATCATCGTCCGCCGCGAGCGTCCCCATCCAGGCGCCCAGTTGTCCCTGTTCGACCAGGACGAAGGCATGCGCCACCAGGTCTTCCTCACCGACACGCCCGTCGCCGGCGGCGGCTCGATCCAGTACCTGGAGGTCCGCCACCGGGCTCACGCCCGGGTCGAGGACCACATCCGCTGCGGCAAGACCACCGGCTTCGGCCGCTTCTCCTCCCGACGCTTCGCCATCAACCAGGTCTGGCTGGAGCTGTCCCTGACCGCGATCGACCTGCTGGCCTGGGCCCGGACCCTGCTGCTGGATGGCGAGTTGGCCACTGCCGAGCCCAAGAAGCTCCGCTACCGCCTCCTGCACGTTGCCGCCCGGATCACGCGCGGAGCCCGCCGCCTACGCCTGCGGATCGCCGCCACCTGGCCCTGGCGCCACGAACTGACCGCGGCGTTCAGTCGCCTGGTGGCACTACCCCGACCGGCCACCTGACAGACGAAGCCGCCCCTGACCACCCACGACCCGAGGACCCAGGAGCACCCGGCCATCGCGCCGGGCCCTCGGCATGCCCAACGTCCCACGGCAGCCCCGCGACCTCCGACACAGAGATCACCCCAGATCAACCGACGCGAACCGAAACACGGAGGCTAGGCTCTGCCCAGCGTCGGCGCCGACCCCGCCTGCCCCGCTGCTCCTCTCCCCTCCTGAGACTGACGGCGGCTGCTGGAAGCGGGCGCTTCACCGACCGCACCCTGCACACGCAAGCAGCGAGCCCGAATCTTCACCAATTGCCACAGGACGTCGTACACACCTGCCCCGACTTCAGCCATGATGCTCACATGGCTACCATCCAGTCCGCAGCGGAGATCAACCCCCTCTTGGCGCACCTCAAGGGGCGGACAATCACAGCGCTGCAGGTGCTCGGCATCAACTCGTTGAAGTCCGTTTCACCGCCGCCAGACGCACTCGCGGGTGAAGTTGTGACAGCCGCCGAGATCGTCGAGCGAACCATCAACGTCACCACTGCTGACCACCTCATCACGTTCGACCTTCAGCGGACTGGTCGTGTTGTTCTCCACCCGGCCGCGGAACCATTTCGGCTGGTGGCTGGGGCCGCCCGCCCCACCGTTCGGCTCCTCATGGACGACGGATCGGGCCTGGATCTCACCGAGCCCGCAAAGACGAAGCGGATCACGGCGACGATCTCAGCCCTGCCTGGATGACCTCCGCCGCATCGAAACGATCAACTTCCCAGACGGCATCGATGCAGCTACTCTCGACGCAGGACTTCGAGCACGTCATCGGGAGAGCCATGGCCCAGCAGACCCACCGCAAGGACGACCTCCTGGTCTCCTGCAACTTCATCCGTGCAGTCCGAGAGTCGGGCTACGTCAGCCTCTCGACGGCCCTCGCGGAACTCGTCGACAACTCCCTGCAGGCTGCGGCCACGGTGATTTCGATCACGCTTACGCGTCCTGCGGCCGGCGGATTCCCAGAGATCCGCGTCGAGGACAACGGGGTGGGCATGTCGCGCCCAGAACTCGAGGCGTGCCTACGGTTCGGCGGTTCATCGCGCTTCGACGAGCGGAGGTCGTTCGGCAGGTTCGGAATGGGCCTGCCTGCTGCGTCCCTTAGCCAGGCTCGGAGGGTCGAGGTGACCTCCTGGCAAGGCGGCAAAGCTGCCCACCAGGTCTGCTTGGATGTTGATGCAATCGTCGAAGGCGCTCCGGTCGACCTCCGTGCTCGCCGACGGGACGGTGACACCACGGGGTCGGGCTGCCTCGTAGTCTGGCAGAACTGTGACCGAATCGAGTACAAGCGCCTCGCTTGGCTCGAGCGCGCTCTGCGCCGCGACCTGGGCCGCATGTATCGAAGGTTCCTTAGCAACCGCAATGTCACCCTGAGTATCAACGGGAAGCAAGTCGAGCCGGTCGACCCCATGCTCCTCGCAACCACTATCGAGGGTCACAGCGCACGCCTGGCCTTCGAGCCGCTCCGCTACGAACTCGCCTCATCTTCAGGCGAGACGGCCTTCGTCACCGTTCGCTTCGCCATGCTCCCCGTTGATCACTGGCACCACCTCGACAACATGACCAAGCGACGTGTCGGCATCGTAGGCGGCGCTGGTGTCTCGATTCTCCGTGCCGGCCGCGAGATCGCAAGCGGCTGGCTTCTCATGGGTGGGAAGCGGAAGGAGAACTATGACGACTGGTGGCGCTGCGAGATCGAGTTCGACCCTGAGCTCGATGAACACTTCGGCATCACCATCAACAAGCAGGGCGTGCGGCCCTCCCCAAGGCTCGAGGAGGCACTCGGGCCGGAGCTCGAGTCGATCGCCCGGCTCTTGAACTCTCGCGCACGTCAGGCCTTCGAGGAGGTCAAGTTTCGAGCGGCCACGGAGACGTCGTGCCGGATTGCCGAGGCCGCCGATCTCGACCTGCCCGTGATCCGAAGGACGGGGAAGGGTACGGGCGCTCTGACCTACAGGATCGGATCACAGCAGCTTCCGGTCGGGACCATGTTCACCTCGGCCCTGAAGCGGCGCACGCTCGACGTTACACTGAACGTTGATCACCCGGCCTTTGCGGCGCTGTACCACCCGCTGCAGACACTGAGCGAAGAGGCGGCGGGGGAACTGCGCGTCGCCCTCGAGCTCTTCCTCTTGTCCCTGGCTCGCACCACCACGCTGCTGGGCCGCGATGGACAGAACTGCGACACTCTCCTGCAACTTTGGAGCAGGACCTACGGACGGATGCTCCAGAAGTCATGAAAGAGAAGGCCGCGCTCCTCCCCCTGGGTCTGCCGACGGACGCCTCTCGCCAGGAACGCCAAGGGTTCGCCCGCCTCTGCGCCCTGCTGGAGACCGCCGCGGCCGACGGCAAGGACCTGGGTGATCACGAGCGGTGGCTCCGCGCCGCCAAGATCACCAAGCTCTACGAGCAGCCCATGCTCGCCGCTGCCGCTCACTGCGTCATCGACCTCGTCGACCAGGGCTGGACCGTCAAAGCGGACAGGTCCAATGCCGTCTTTGCTCCCCCGTCGGCGCACGGCGACCGCGGGGCGGAGAAGGCTCGGATCCGGCGCCAGGAGCTCCTCCGTCGAGACGAGCAACTCTCGAGGAGTAGCGTTCGACGATTCGTCGAGGGTATGGAGCGCGCCCACGAGCACGGCGGCCGACTGATCTCCGTTTTCAACCTCATGCGAGATGGCCGTGAATTGGCGGACGCCCTTCAGGACGCAACCGCTGCCGCCGACGCCATCAAGCCCTACGTCCAGATCGTGGATTCCTCGACGTGCGAACGGACCGGATTCAAGCTCCATGACATCTGGCGCTACTTCCGGCACACGTGGTCCAACGCCTACGCCACCGTCCCTGGCCGCTCGATGCCAATCTTGATCAGGGACGCCGCCACCGAGTTTCATACCGTGATCGGTCTGGCAGCGATCTCCAGCCCGATTGTCCAGATTGCCGAGCGCGACCGCTGGATGGGCTGGGAAACCGATCAGTTCCTTGAGCACCTGCGTCTTAAGCCCACCGACGATGGTGCTGAATGGCTAGCGCAAAGGATCGAGGCCCAGCGCACTGAGATCTACCTCGACGACCTCCTGTGTGACGGCGTCCTCCAACCGACTGACCTGGTATCTTCCGCGCCCGAGTCCATTGCACGACTGCGGGATGACGCTGAGCGACATCGCCAGAGGCATCACCAGACCAGCACGATCCGTGAGGTCCGCAACATCGGACGCGATGCCTGGGTAGAGAGGGCCAAGTCTGACCTGTTTCGAAGCAAGCGCTCGGCAGCCCTCGCTGATGCGCTCGAAATCAGCACGCTCCTCGGAGCGTATCTGTCTCCGCCAACCGCCGAAGGGCTCACCAAGGCCTTCTCGGATCCCAAGGCCCGCACACAGATGCGTCGTGTCGTCCGCCGCGCACGAGGAGAGCGTGTCGGCACTGTGATCGCCGATCTCACGGTCTGTGGTGCCGTGGCGCCGTACAGTGCCCTCGCCGCTGGCAAGCTCGTAGGGGCGTTGGCCGTCTCCCCGCCTGTGCTCGCGGCCTACCGCGAGAAGTACACGCGTCCGAGTGAGATCGCATCCGCGATGGCCGGCCGTCCCATCATGCGCGAGGCGCGTCTTTCCTTCGTCGGAACCACCTCTCTCTACGGCACTGGGTCAAGCCAGTACAACCGGCTGTTCTGGCCGGCCGAGGTTATGGGGGGCGACAGCGCTACCCGGATGGGCTTCTACGAACTTGGCCGTTCACGCTCGTTCGGAACGTCCCACTTCTCCGAGGAGACCGTCGACGCCCTCACCCGGCTGCCGGCGCTGCGTGGCTCGCTCGTCCGCGTGAACAGCCTCTTCGGCGAAGGAGTCAGCCCTCGACTGCGCAAGGTCCGGCTGGGGCTCGCGGCACTCGGATGGCCCGCCAACGAACTCCTCCGGCACGGCCGGGAGCGCATCCTCTACGGTGTTCCACTGGTCAAGAACCTCCGTGACTACTCACTAGGTGTCGACGGAGAACCGCAGTACCTGCTGGATCCAGAACTGCCCGAGGCTGATGCCAAGGTCGCCGACTGGTGGCTCGAGCGCTGGTGCCGGCCGCGGGCAAGGCGCAACGAAGTCCTGGAGTCCATGCGTGCTCACCGGCTGGTCCGCCCAGTTGAGCACGGTGCCCGCGTGCCGCTGCCTCGCAGAGAGGTGGAACTGCCCGTCGGCGAGGGGATGCTCCCGCTCGCCTAGCACGGGCCCAGGCGGCCAACGCAGATAGCCCACGTCGCTGGCTGCCACCCCCGGAGATTCAAGGGTGTGGCAGCCAGCGGCAAGGAGCGCCGGCGCGGTCGGTGCGTCTATCGGGAACAGTTGGGACAAGGCACACGCGAGTTCCTAGGCTTCTCCGAGATCCGGAGCCGAAGATCCTGAAATGTGACGCAGGAAACTCGAGTCGACCACGATATTTCCTATCAGGCGCCACGCACGGCGCTCGTAAATCAAGTCCCCCGTCACTGTAAACGGGATTTTGCGCTCGTACGACATGATGGCCCAGCCGTGATCTTCTCCCCTTAGAGGAACCTGAACACGCAGGGACTTCCCGTCCACCTCCGCCTCAACAGTGACGATCGCCGCCTCGTCACCGCTAGGCATGGAGTCGTCCCGCGCCAGTGACTTAACAAGTCCGACGAGCGTTTCTCGCCGGGCAGGGTCATCCCTCTGAATAAGCCTCTCTCGGATATGCGGAAACTCGCCAATAAGGTCCCGACCGAACACAATTGTCGCCAGTCCGACATCCGGCTTTCGTTCCGCAGCCGCCCACTCAAATGACAAGTCCAGCGAATTGAGATATTGCGGCGCCGACAAGTCTTCGAGCGACTCGACCAAGTCCACACTAAGGCCCGATTCGCTTGCAGCGGCAAGGGAGTGATGCCTCCCAGTTTGTGCCAATAGTCTCGTGGCTTCTAGACCTCTCGCCAGGGTCTCCATAACTCGACGTGGGAACGTGATCGTCGATTCCTCGGCGTCCCCCAGACGCGCCACAACCGTAAACACAAAACTGCCCTGCTTGGTGTGACCGAGCCGAACAGCCCGATCTAGAAACTCCCCCACCGCCGGCGGTCGGCGCCCTTTGTGCGGGTGATTCGGGTCTGCGGCTGACGTGGCCGAAGCCTTCATCATCTTGTGAATCCCCCGAAGTGTCCTTTCGGCCTGCTTGAAGGGGATCGTGCCATCGGTCATGCGCTGGTCAAGGCGAACAAAGAAAAGATCTGCACGCGTGGCTAGGACATGCTCAAGAAGTTGTCCGGCATCCCAATCATGGATGTGACCCAGCGATTCCAGCGCATCAATGAAGCGTGGCGTGAAGTCGGCAAAGTCTGTGGCCAAGGGGATCATGACACGCGGCGCCATCAGAAGTGGACCAGCTGATCGGTAACGCCAGACTTCACGGACTTTCGTCTGACGCTGCTCCAGTTCCCAGTCCTGCGAAGCGAGAAACTGGGATACTGCTGCCGGAGTAAGCGCGGAGGCCACCTCCCGGTACGTGTCAAATGTCGCCCGACTCACCTCTGCCCCTCCTCTGCATCGCCGATGGACTTCATGATGCCCCGAAGCTGCTCACCCGTGAACAGATTCCGACGGGGCAGATGAACCGTGTGGTAGTCCTTGATTGGGCCGTCGTGTCTGAGGTTTTCAGCCGACTCCCAGAACATTCGGCTGCGCGTGAACAGCCCCCATTCCTCTACGCTAAGCCACGGCTCGGGATCACGCGGTATCAGGAGGACGCCGAGGTACGCCGGAATGTATCGCTTACCTCGGGTCAGCTTGCGGAATGGCTTTGCCTTCATCCGCCAAGTCATACTGTCGTCTTTAAGTAGACTTTCTTGGTAGGTGCACTTCAGCTGAAGCTCGAATTGAGGGCCATAGAAACCACGGTACTCTTGCGACGAGACGATAGTGATGTCGACGCCCTCGTAGTCAGTCTCGTGAGGCTTGATGGAGCATCCGGCTGCATAGGCGATCATCCGCGTGAACGAAACGCTGAAGTGTTCCTGCAGCGCAGTGATGGGAACTTGACCTTCCGCAAGGTCATCTTCACCCATGGCATCTTCACTGCCACCTACTGACATATCCCCCTCCTGGCTTCTCCCGACGGCGGTCTATGACCGTCACCCTGATGACCATTTCCGTGCTGACATTGCTCAGCCGCAGGCGGCCCGCCGCCGGATTGAGCCGCGCGGCGGGCCGATCTCTACTTTGCTCAGGTCAGCGCCTGAAGCACCTGGCCACTGGCGAATGGGAGGTTTCGTGAGATCACCATGTCGTCGATCAGATGCACCGACTCTCCCGACTCCTTCGCGCGACGCAGTTCGTCAGTGGGTGCGACGTCAGGACTCAGAGGGTCATGCACAGCGAAGATCCAACGCTGGTCACCACGCTGCGCCAGAATCGGCGCGGTAACCGTTCCGACGCCAGGGACATCGACCTTGCCATCGCGCTCGAAGCGCACGTCAATACCTCGACTGTCAAGGTCTCCGTGCAGGGCGTTGGCCGAACGCTCCAGCCGCTCCTCGCTCAGCGTCGGTTCCGTTCCATGGATCAGGTACCTCAACAGACTGGCGCCGACGTGACGGTCAAGGAGGCTGTGCTCGAAGCGATTACGGAAACTACGCAGGCACCTGTAGCAGGACTCGTCGCAGTTCTCTGGACAGTCCTCGAGGAGCCTCAGAGTCTGCTCGAGGATCTCCACACCGCAGTCGTTGACCCTTCGTGTGAAGCCAGCTCCGCCAGCAAGCGTGTCATAGACGTAGATCTCGGCCTCCCGGCCTTCCTTGCCTAGGGCAGTCAGCGCCGGCCGGTACTCCGCCTGGAGTTCCGTAGCTTCGATGCCGAGCGCCCGGGTTGCCGTGATCGTGAGCGCCTCGGCGACCGAACGCAACGCGATATGCGTCGAAAGATTCGCTGGTCCCAGCGTGATCGGCGAGTCCACCCTCAAGCGCACCAGGAGCACATCCGAGACGAAGTCGGTGCCCAGAACCATGCCCCGGGACGAGCGCGTGCCGGGACATTCCGGCGCCTTCTCATCGGGGAAAGGCTTCCTATGGGTAGCGAGCAGCCTTCCCGTGGCCATAGCGGTTGGTTCGATGAGCCCACACAAGGTGCAGTACGTGTATCCCTTGTTACGGGGTCCAGTGTTGGTGACAAGCAGAGTCTCTCTGCGGTACGTCTGTGCCAGGCGGTCGGTGACGCGCTTCCAAGCGGCCTCCTCCGTCGGCCCCGACGCCATGAGCTTGGCGCGCGTCGCATAGCTGCGCGCAGGGGCGTCGTCGGGACTGGTTCCGGGATCCTGGTCGGCTGGATGTGCGAACCCGGGCGGTCGCATCCAGGTCTTGGCCTTGCCGAACTCGCCCTCGGCACCGCAGGCCGGACAGTCTTGCTCCTTTCCGCGCTCTACCTGGTCGAGGGGGAAGTGCTTGGCGTAGTGGCAGACCTGGCACTCGAAGTAGAGCAGCCGTTCCTGCCATGCTTGACGAAGATCCTTCCGGACCGGCGAGTAGATGGCTCCGGAGGTCCATTCCTTGTTATCGATCCACACCACTTTGCCTGGCGCGTACTGGCTGAGCGCCACCGTGAGCCCCTGGCTGGGCGCATATTGGAACTCCGTGTTGAACCGCGTAGACCGGTTCACATCGAAGACGTGGAACGCGACCACATCCGTCGGGAACGCATAGCGCGGCAGGACACCCTTGTACAGCAGGCGGTCGAGGAGGTTCTTCTGGCTTCGTCGGGCGCTCAGTTCCTCTGCGCCATCTTCGGCCGGAGGGTCAGCCTCCACTTCAGCGGTCACCAGTGAAGGTTCGCCGGCATTCGCCTCTCTGGGCCCTCCGTCACGGTCAAGCTCAAGAGCCTTGTCGATCTCGAAAAGCGTCCTCGTCACGATGCCATGAAGGACTGCCCTGCGGGCATCCGGGTTCAGCTCCTCGGGAAGCCATGCTGCGACCTCGTCACGCAGCGCATCCTCCATGCCCGTCAGCCAGTCTTCAAGGTCTGTACGGTTGAGCGGGGAAGTTGTCCCCGTGAAGTCAGTGACCCTGCCCAGGACTTCGAACAACTGGACCTGGTCCTCGGGCTGGATTGCCGGGAGCCGGTCCTGGTGGTAGCGCTGCAGCAGGTAAGCGATGACATGCCGGCGCACGATTTCTTCGTTGTCCATCGTGAGCACCGGATCATCGACCTCACCACGGATCATCAGATCTGGCTGACGGAAGTAGTGGTCGTCGTGTGTGTCAGCGCTACCGAAGGCGAGCACAGTGGCAACCGCGTTGCCCCGTCGGCCGGCCCGGCCTGCTCGCTGCTGGTAGTTGGCACGAGAGGGTGGCATGTTGCGAAGGGCCACCCCGGACAGGTTGCCGATGTCGATGCCGACTTCCATGGTGGTCGTGCAGGACAGTACGTCAATAGCTGCACGCGGCTGTCCTCCCGCCTGGGATAGGCCGAGATCAACGTCTTGGAAGAGCAACTCGTGCTCCTCGGCCTTGGAAAATACGGCGTCCGACTGTGCGGCGTTGAGCTGCGCCGTGTGCTCGGCAGCGATGATGCTTACAGGCAGCTCAGGTGGATTGCTGAGAGCCCGGACCGCGCTGGCACGGTAGTAGCCCTTCCGGGCCTGGAAGACCGGATCGGTATCAGGGTCGAGGGTGCGGACTCGGTCGGCTCCACAACTGCTGCATTTGCAGCTGCCGGGAAGGGGACGCTGCGTGAAACGGCAGCGCTCGCAGTACCCCCACTGCCCACCCAGTTCCAAGGCCAGATTCGAGGCAGACATCCGATACACGCCGCTACCACGCGACTCACAGAAGATTCTGAGTAGCGTCTTCAGCCACTCATCCTTGAAGCGCTGTCTTGCGGCCTTTGATCCGAGCAATCGGTCGATGGACTGGAACCGTCCCGCGTGGGGTTGGACACCACCCTTCTGCTTCCACCAGTCCCCCTCGGTCATCGACGGGAACCAGATGCCAGGCGTATTCCATGCCGTCAGCCACAAACGAACCAGGGCCAGTTTGGCCTCGCCACCCTCCGCAACACCACCGATGTCCGGCAGCGTCGCGAGCAACTCTTCCGTGAGGCTCGCCTGCTCACGGATTGAGGCCAATCCGAGCGATGACAGCCCCCAGTACTTGTCCGTGAGTGTTGCGTACATTGCGCGCAGCAGCGACTGCGGCGGCGGCGCGGTAGTGGTGAGCGCACCCATCTCATTGTGGTTGCCTGTCAGTACACCCTTGTCGATGGCCCTCGCGACCGTGCTCATCACATGGAATGACTCCGTCGGTCGCAGTTCGGGCCGCAGTCGCACTGACAGCACATGGGCTCCGACCATGACGGCCACGTAAAGTCTGTCCAGGCTGAGAGTCCGCCCCAGAAACTCGTGGGCAGCAAGCTCTCGCCAGCCGCGCAGGACGACGGGCCGCATGACGTCACGCAGGGAATAGGTCTGCAGGTTAGGCGCAAGTCGCGCAGCTACTTGCCGAGAATCAGAGAAGGCGAGCACCTTGCGACCACGCAGCGGGGCGAAGTCGCTGTACGGCTGCGCACCAGGGGGCTGAACCTCAACCTGACGGGTCACCAATGCCTGAAAGGGCTGGTCGCCCTTCGTCTGGTGATCCTGTACCGATGATCGGCCAAAACCAGCGAGCCGCCCGCAGACGCCGCAGGGCTTGAACTCGCCATTCGCCTCGGCCTCTTCCCCATCGTCATCACTGCCGATGGACTCTCCCCCGCGGAGCCGAGGAATAAAGACGCTACGCGTGCGATCACCGAGCTTCCCTGGCGGGTTGAGGCGCCCTGTGATGAGGTCGAGGTCCGCGGGCTCCACGTTGGCCCCGTCACCCGACGGAGCTTCCAACAGCAGATCGAGTGCTTGGAGCTCGGGGATGGAGCCAGTCGCAGAATGGAATGCCCCACCCGGCTCATGCCAGAGGTAGGACGGGTCAAGTACATCGTCCGTGTAGGCTCGCGCATAAGCAGAGCCACAGTGCCGACACGTGTACAACTCGAAGACACGGGCGCCGCATCCGCAGGTGGCCTGCGGCTGAGCGTAGAGCTTGCCCACCGGCCCAGGTTCCGGGTAAACCTCCCGATCAACATCTGAACAACCGGGGTCAAGACATGCCCAGAGCCCTGCCAGCCCTCGGAAGAACGCGTGCACCCGGCATGGCAGCAGCCCGGCGTCATCCGTTGACCGGCGGGCGGCACTTCCGAGCGCTACCAGCGTTGATGCCGCTCTGTCGGCAAGCTCCTTCTCCGCAGCGGGAAAGATGCTGGTACCCAGCTCATCGACCGGATGGGCCCTTTGCATCGTCTTGTTGACGAGCAGATTCATCGGGGCGAAGTCGGAAAGCGCCTCGTGGAGCAGTCGACCCACACTGGCTCCGGGCCCCTCCTCGGTGACCCCCCGGTAGTCCAGCAACCCGCGGACCGCGCCAATGCGGCCGGCATCTGACTCCGCCTCGTAGAACGCATGCATTGGTACAGCAGCGAGGACCTCTGCGTCCTGGACGTTCCCGAGGGTGGCGGGTTCTCGCAGGTCGAGCCGCCCTTCCACCGTCTTGAAGTCGTCTGGAGACTTGCCACTCAACTGCGCGGCAAATTGGCGCGCGTACTGCGCGCTGGCAAAGCTCGCACTCGTGCAGATCACCTGCAGCCGATCGGGCGTGATCCCAAGCCTTGCGCGGAGACGACGCAGAAGGAGCGCCACCTCTGCGCCGCCCGCCCCGCGGTAAAGGTGGGCCTCGTCTACGACGAGGAGGAACCTCTCATCCGGGTTGTTCTCCAACCAAGCTCGGGTTGCATCGAAGACTGGCCGCTCGAGCGGACGCATGAGCATGTACTCAAGCATCGAGTAGTTCGTGATGAGCACGTCTGGCGGCGTGTCCAGCACTTCATGGCGCGTGAGAAGCTCAGGGTCCTCGGGCCGTCTGACCGCGCGAATGAACTCACCGTCTCTGTTCTTCCAGCGGGATCCGTGTTCTCCATACCAGGCTTTCAGGTCCGGTTTGGCCGGCCACTTGCCACGCGACTGCAGCTTCTCGATGAGGGCTGACGCCTGGCTATGTCCCTGGGCCGACGGGTCGCACGCCCGGTCGATCAGGTCGATGTAGAAATCCTCAATCGAGCGAAGCCGCGTCTGGTCCTTCTCGACCTGTCGCACACCGGGATATAGCGTGCGACTGGTGTAGCGGGCGAAGCGTGCCGGCCGTCCAGCCCATGCCGTGAACTGCGTCGTAACCCGCGGATCGCCGAGCAGCAAGCGAAGGCGCCCCAGTTGGTCATTCACCAGCGCGTTCATCGGGTACAGAATCAGAACTCTCACCGAGGGCTCGGCGAACGACTCAGGCTTGTGTGCAGCCTCCGTCGCGAGCTTCGCCAGCATCGGCTCGAGGAAGGTCTCCGTCTTTCCTGAGCCCGTGCCAGTCGTGACCGCAAGACTCAGACCGTCACGAGCCGTCCACTCCAGGGCTTCCGCCTGATGGGTGTATGGCGGGTCGTAGAGGAGTGGCTGGTGAGGACCGACGCGTGCACTCAGGGCACCAAGGAGCGTCTTGGCCGCCGCATCGAGTTCGAGATCGCCAAAGCCTCGGCCCGTCTGGTAGCGGGGGGTGCTCTCGATGAACGGCGCGCGGAAGAGCACGCCTTCCCGCTTCAGCAGTTCGCGACGCTGCTCGATCACAGTGGGATGTCCCACGTGGTACGTGGCTTCGATGTAGTCCCGAAGAGCCGCCTGAATGCTGGCGACCGTCTCTGCGATCGTGGGCGCTTCCGTGGTCACGCCACTCCTCCCTCATCGTTGACGTGCATCCACAGCATGTCAGTGAACAACTCCGTTAGTTCACCGATCGCCCAGAGCGGCAGGCGATAAGTGAGCAGCGCGTCCCTGGACCGTGGGACAGGAACGGCCACGAGTTCCAGGCCACGCTGCGCCCACCCAGGCACGGGGCCGAAGAGATCGAGGGTGCAACTCCCCGGTGCTCCGGCGGCAGGCCGAATGCGCAGAACCTGCGGCACGCCCCGTGCGGCGTCGATCGCTGCCTGCAGCCGCCACGCCTCGTCACACGCTGAGCCAGCAGGATCGTCAGTCGGCAGGTCGATCAGGGCTACGGGCCGACCGCTCTCCACGCGAACGAAAGACCACAAGTCAGCGCCATATGCCTGCGGTCGACGAGCGACGTAGTCTCCGCAGTCACCGTCGGCGGGAAACCGCCACCGGGCCCGATAGTGAAGGATCGACGACTCAGGATCGAGGAGCTTCAGATCGCTCACGAGACCTGACTGTGCTGCCCTGTCCAGGCGTTGACGCATCCCGCCGACGAAGCTGGTGGCACTAGCCATGCTCGGCTGCCTGCGCCAGTCGTGCATGGTGATCTCATGGAGTCCGGCGGCACGCAACCGATCCGGACCCGTTGTGGCATCCAGTTCGATGGACCGGACATGGCCCTCGTGGCGCACGTCCCCGCCGACGGACTCGTCCAGGAGCGGGAGGCCCTCGGGCCGCACACCTAGCAGGAGGTAGCGCCCGGGTGCCTGCGTCACATACGAGGGCGGAGCAAGATAGAGCTTCCTGCGCCCAAGATCCATTCGGTTCGGGAGTTCGACCAGGTCGCCGATTGCCACCAGCAGATCCAGCTGGGTGGCTAGCTGTCCACGAGTGGCCGAGAACGAGACATCGAGCGGACCCAGAACCTCCATCACAGCGTCGGCGAGTTCACGCGGTGTCGCCGGACACAGGAACGAAGCCGCTCGGCGAAGTGACGAGCAGATTGCCTCGGGTGCGCTCAGATCGATCACCGTCTCGTCCAAGCCAAGCGTGTGGACGGCACGCCTCGCGACCTCATTGCGACTGAGCGCAGTAACACTCATCGGCGCCCCCCGGAAGCCGACTGGTCCGATGCTCCCCGGAGGGCTTCAGTCCCCAAGACCGCAAACCTTCCCGCCCGGATGAGCGCGGGGGAAATCAGCACGCACTTCAGGAGTCGATTCCTTTCGGTCTCTGCCCAGCCCGCAACCAGCCCCGGCTCGCTAGCGAGCGCCAGAACGAAGTCAGCTGCGGCACGCGGATCACCCATGCCGCTGGACGTCACCATGACCTCAATGGCGTCAGCAAATCCATCACTCAGCGCAACTGGTGAATCCGTCCACTGCCAAAGATGACGAGCGATCTGCTTGGCTGCGCTGCGTTGCTTGAAGCCCTCACCTACGAGCTTCTCCATTTCATCGAGCAACTCGATCTGCCGGTGCGCACCTGCTGTCTTGCGCTTGCGCTCAAGATTCGCCCACCGATGCCCGGCAACGAGAGACACAAGCGCCGTGGTGATCGCCTCGAGGACTTGCTCCTGTTGGTGATGAGCGAACAGGTCAGCTGGGAGATAGGCGTCGAACCACAGACGGTGGCCTTCGATGAGCCGCTGGACCTCATGGAGTGCGTCACCCGAAGGTCGCACGGCTGGGTGGGTGTGGCGCAGCCGGTTCGGCTCGGGCGGCAGGATGACCGCTGCTTCCAGTTTGCCGGAGATCGCTTGGAGGAGTCCGCCTGTAGCCGGCACAGGGATGGGCACACGAGGATCCTGCTCCTGGGCGACCAGCGGGTCCTCCACCGCGAACATGTGCACCTGAGTGTCGTCGCTACCTGTTCGGTCTATCAGCCGCGCATCGTGTCGTCCGCTGTGGCGCTTGACGAGTACCCAGCGGAGCGGGTCGAAGCCACGTTCGCAAACCAGGGAGGCGAACCCAACTCCGTTACGAGATACCGACACCTCACATGACTCGGCCTCTTCGAACGCGCTGAGCATCTTCCTCCTGCGCAAGACCTGTTCCGTCAGCCTCTCCCACGCTTCATCGCTAAAGGGCACAGAGATTCCGCAAAGCTGCCGTTCTAGATCCCTACCGTCACCGTCACGAAGAGTGATCGACAGTTCGGCCCTTGTCTCCAGTGGACCGTCAATCGAGAGACTAGCCCTGCCATCCCACAGTTCAGTCATCTTTGGGCGCGCTGGTGTGGTGAAAAGCCGGATCGCAGTACCTTCCGTCGCCGTTTCGCGGCTGGTGTGCAGGTCACGGATCGTGATCGTCAGGGAGCCACTAAAGAGGGGACGATCCGTCTCTGGAGTGAGCAGGGCAACGTTTACATCGTGCTCACCCACTGCGAGGTTCTCCAGAGCAAAGAACAGCTCGGGTTGGCCCGCTGGGAACTCCAGCACGAAGGGAAGGCCTCGGTCCACGGTCACGGCGCACTTGTCCGCGGCGTACGCAGACTGGACGGCCAACATGGCCGGCTCCCCGGCGAGCCACTCGATGGCGCCGTCCCCATCCCAGGATCCTGGCACCAGTCCAACCGGTCGAATCGAGACGTCGGACGCCACTGCCAGCCCGAGAGGTCCAAGTTGCTCGACGTCCGCCGCACCAATGATCTCTGGCACCGTGAACTCGAAGGCGTGCACGCCTTCTACCGGGATCATGGTCGGCACGATCCAGGGCAACGACGGCGGTCTGTTGCCCGCCCGTCCAACCAGGCAGTACTCGCTTCCGGGTCGGACAAAATTGCCCTTAACCTCTATGGCTTCCCCGACAGACCGCTTCCTGAATAGCCACCACGGCCCGGTGTTGAGGGAGCAGTGCTCGGCGATCAGTTGGTTGACGGCCTCGGACCCGCGCTCCAGTTCGATGACTCGGGCGCCGGGTCGAGGCCATGCGGACAGCAGCACCTTGTCGGGCCACAGCAGTCGACCTCGGGCCAGCGGCCGAGGGTGACCCTCGACCCTTGCGCGCAGGCTCCGGAGCTCGTGTTCAACGTCTGCATTGATTGCCTGCAGTGGCGTGAGATCAGGCAGTTCCACATACGGCTGCCAGCCACCATGTTGGCTGCGCAGAAGCAGCCTGGGGCGGACCACACCTGGGATGAGACTCCTGCGCTGTACATGCGTGGCGCCCGTACCCGTCGGAAGGAAACCTCTCGAGCGGATCTGGTTAGCGGAGTGTCTGGCGCGCAAGAGCCAGCTGCGGGAGGCCTGTTCATTGCTCAAGTCAGCGACCAGACGAGTGAGCGTCGACCGCACCAGGTACGGGGACTCCTCCTCGTCGCCGGAGAGCAGCGCAACGGCGACCTGGCCGAGGAGGCTCTGGTTGGCGCAGAAGATGCGGAAGCGCTCGCTGTATCCCACCGTGCGCGTGGCCAGACATCCACCGAGCGCGTCAGGGTCAGCCAACAGCTCCGCGTTCAGCACTCCGCGCGACTCGAACAGAAGCTGGGCCATCTGCCGCTGGAGGTCTGCCGGCATCACAGCATGTGTGATCGGCCACGCAATGATGGTGAAGTTCGAAGCGAAGCCGCCTCTCGGCTCCGCTCCCCCGTAGTCGTCCGCAAATCGCCTGAACCACTGCCTGATGCGTTTCCGGTTGTGCGGAACGTTCCAGTGGGGTCCGCCCTCCCAACCCGGCGCCTTCTGCCCCCAAAGGGGCCAGAACTCGCCCCCGTCGTAGTCGTAGCCGATCTCAGCAGCGAACACGACGAAGGGCAACCACCAGGCGCGATACCGCGCGTCGAGTCCATCAGCGACAGCCCCACGCACTGCGGCCACGAGCAGTTCGAGTTCCTCATCGGCGAGGTCGTGCTCCAACGCGAATACGGGAGCCGGCGGCTGCAGTGCCTGGCGACGCTCGTGAAGTGTCCGAAAGTGGTGATCGAGTTGCAGGTGTAGGTGTTTGAGCACCTCCACTGACCCGCCACACGCTATCCCCTCCACGCTCGGCACCACCTCCTCTCCTGTCAAGTTTAGTGAGGCGTCGTCAGGCAAGGGGCAGTGACGCTCGGGGGATAGATCGCCACTTAGCGTAGACCGCACCGCTGTAGTCCATGAGCACAACTAGCGGAACTGGCATGATGCCGCCCCGCTCGCCTGACGGGACATCACCATGTGCTGCGTCGTGTCACCTAAGGTGATACAGGAGCCCTGGGGCCCGCTTCAAACTGAGAGTGCGGTACGCGAGGGTAATGCCCGTTTCGGGCTTGGAGTTGGGCGAGGATCCTGGTTGCCGGGGTGGGTCTGTGCTCCAGCGCGAGGCTGAGCGAACAGGCCAGATTCGGACTTGGTGAGGATGCCCCGGGTGACCAGACGTTTCAGCTTGGCGCGGATGCCTTCGGTGTTCTTCGGAAGGACCGGCAGGTCGAGAGCCTGGCACACGTCGCGGGCCCGCATCGGCCGAGCGGCGTCGGCGAGGATGGTGAGGATCTGCTGGTAGACCGGGTGGTCCGGCGCGTCGCGGCGGGACGCCCTCCCCTGCGGGCGCTGGTGCGGGGATGTCGAGGAGGGTCTTGCGGGTGATGCGCAGGTTCCGCTCTCCGCGTCGAGTTCGCCCACAACCGTGGTGAGTTCCTCGATGCGAGAGCGGAGTTGTCCGGCCGGCTCACCGAGTTCGCGCTCGCGCGCCTCGACGTACTTCAGGACGGCTTTGATCTGCGGGTTGTCACTCACGATGCACTCAGGCGGGGCATGCTGCACCGGTGAGTCGGCGGACCATGACGGAGGTCATCGCCCAGAACACCTGGAAGCGGGAGCTGGCAAGCCGGTGCTCGTAGTCGCGAACCAGGCGCCGGTAGAAGGTCAAGATCTCGTTCGTCTGCTCCACCACCCACCGCATAGCCTGCGGAACGAAGCCCACGTCGGCCGGGTTGCGTTCGACGATCTCGACATCAATGCCGTACTGCTTGCCTTGCTCGACGACTCTCTTCTTTAACCCCTAGTCGACCAGGGCCTTGCGCACCGTGTCGGCCTGGTCGGCCACACCGTCCAGCAGGGCGATGCCTGCGGCGTTCTCATGCGCGCAGGCGGCCAGCACGACGACCACGATGACCAGCCCCACATGAGGAGCGCCATCAGTCGGCGAGTGGCGCTCCTCGTCGTTTGCTAACCGTGGGCACTCTGCCGACTGACGGGGCGTGTGATCAGTTGAGGTACATCCCGCCGAACGAGCCGTCGAAGCCCGTGTCCGTGATGGCGGTGTCGAGCGTGGGGTAGTTGGTCCACTGGCCGTTGACCATCGCGTCGAAGTCGGCCCGGGTGATCTCGGGCTCAAGCCACTCGTTCGCGCAGCGGCAGCGAACGTAGACGTTGCGGCCCTGGTTGATCAGCAGCCAGTCACGGCGGGCCTTGCATGCCGAGCAGATGACCGGGATGCCGCCGAGGGCGAGTTCGTCTGCGTGGCTGAGGCAGCGGGTGGCTCCCGGACCGCTCGGGGGCTCGGTCTCGTTCTCCAGTTGGAGCAGCGGGTCGCTGGCCGGTGCGGTCGTCAGGGGCGTCGATGCCGGCTTCGTGCGGTGGTCGGTGGTTCTGGTCACGAGCGTGTTCTCCCCGTCGAGTGCCTTCGTTTCATCCGTAACAGCAGGTGGAACTGGTTGTCCAGGGCTTTGCCCGGTCCGGCAGGCCGGTGGTCGGCCTGCCGGACCGGGGTTCAGCGGCGCGGCGCGCGACTGCGCGGGTCGGCAGCGGCGGGCGTGGTGGGGCTGCTGATGGCCCGGTTGGTTGCCGGCCTGGCGCGGCCGGTACCGGCACTGGGGCTGCGGGGCGCCTCCGGGTGGGCCGGGAGTTTGGCCAGGCGGCGCAGTCGCCACACGAGAACGTCGTTGATGTCCTGAGCAGTTCCCAACTCCCTCTGTGCAATGGCCTCCTGCAGCAGAGCATCCGGGTCGTAGCCCGCCTGCTCAGCCTGGGCGAGGGTTGCGGCCAGCGCGTCCCATCGCTCTTCCCGGGCAGGCCGACCCACGGACTTTGGCAGAGCGGCTCGGATGGTGGCGTCAAGACGGCGGCGCTGGGGCTCGGGCAGTGCTCGCCCCTGCTCGTGCATGACCGTCATCGGCGTGGTGGCGGCCTGGCGGTACGCAGTGCGCAGATGTTCGGCGGCCTGGCGGGAGGCGGCGGCCTGCTGGGCGTGTCCGCGGGCGGAGTGCCAGCGGGCTGCTGCCAGGGCCACCAGGACCAGGGTGGACAGCAGCATCGCCGTGGTGCCGCCGTCCTCGCCTCGGCCGAGCGCGCCGCCGGCGTGGATGATGCCCCGGGCGGCTGAGCGCAGGGCGCGGTTGTCGGCGCGCTCGGCGCTGACGTGGCTTCGGGTGGCGCGCTCGTAGGCTCGGGCGGCGGCTCGTAGTTCGTCGCGGGTGGCGGCCGGTGAGGTCTGTGCGACGGCGTCGAGGAGTTCGCCGGCGCCGACGAGCTGGGCGGCTGCGTCGTCGCCACCGTTGTCGAGGTCGAGGGCGGCGCGCTCGGCGAGCTGGCTCGCGTGGCGGCGGGCCTTGGCGGGCGGTGACCAGCGGGTCTTCGTGGCGGTGGTGTTGGCGTCGGTTGCCGAGACGGCCTGGTCGAGTGGTCCGGTGGCCAGGCGCTGGCGGATCTTGGGGAGGGAGAGGTCGGGGGCCAGCGTTGAGCCGGAGAACCAGATGGGCTGGTCGTCGCGGTTGCGGTCGCCAGGCAGCGCGACGGAGTAGCCGAGGGTGTCGCCGGAGGGGGCAAGGCGGGGCTTGACGCGAAGGCCGGCCGAGCGCAGGCGGGCGAAGAACTCGGCTTCGGTGGCGGCTCCGGCAACGGCTTGGCGGACTGCCTCGCGCAGCGTCTCGCGCGGGGTCTCGGTGTGTCCGGTGCGCTCGGCCTTGAAGCGCTCGGCGCTGGTGGGGTTCTTGGCGGCGGTCCCGTCGCCGGGCTTGAGCTGACGCAGGCCCATCTCCTTCTCGATCAGGCGGCATTCGGCCTGGGCCTTCTTCTTGTCGTAGTTCATCCGGGGGCGGCGCAGGTCTCCTCGGACCATGGTGGCCAGGATGTGAATGTGGTCGTCCGCGTGGCGCACTGCGACCCAGCGGCAGCCGTCGGGGTCGCCTTCGGGCACGAGGCCCGTGGCCTGGACCAGGCGGCGGGCGACGGTGTCCCACTCGTCGTCGGTGAGGAGCCGGTCGCCGGGGTCGGTGCGCACCGAGCAGTGCCAGACGTGTTCGGCCGGGGCGTCGGTACCGGCCTGCTTGACCCGCAGGTCCAGGGCGGCGGCGAGCCGGGACAAGGCCACCTTGGGGTCGGGGTCCGGGCTGGTGTCTCGGCCGGGGTCGGGGGCGAAGCCGTCCCAACTGCCGACGAGGTGTGGGTCGGTGTGTTCGTCGCGCTTGCCTGGGCCGAAGAGATAGACGAGCAGGCCGTGGGTGCGCGAGCCACGTCGGATCTTCGGGACCATCAGAGTCGCTTCTTCACCAGGGTGTCGGCTGTGTCGTCGATGCGGGCCAGGAGTCGGGTCAGAGTCGTGAGGGCCTGGTCGAGTTCGCCGGGGCGGGGCTGCCCTCCGGCGTTGTAGACGTAGGCGATCTGGTTGATGTTGTTGCCGACCCGGGAGAGGGCGGTGCGCAGGGCAGCGAGCTCGTCGATGGCTGCGTCGAGCTGTTCGTTGGTCTGCACGGTGGTGGAACCGCGGGCGGCGGCGAGGCCGGCGGCAGCGAGGAAGCGGGCGACGGTGACGGCACGCAGCTTGGCGGCGGCGGCGATCTCGGCTTTCTCGGCGTCGGAGAGGCGCGTGGTCGTCTTTCGGGTGCGCTCGCTGGGGTTGCGGCTGCGGCGGCGGGGTTTGCGGTCGGGGAATGCGGGTGTGCTCGGGCTCGGCTGCTCGGGCGTCGTATGGTGGTCTGTTTCTCCCCCTGCGACCGGCGCCCCCTGGTGCTGGGAGTCCGGCTGGTCTCCGTGCGCCCTCGCTCGGGGACCAGCCGGACTTCCCGCGCACTCCTGGGCGTGGGTAAGTGCGTACGACGGGCCGTAGGACCGTCGTACGCGACAACTTGCTCCGCCAGGAGCCTGATTGGGGTCACGCTCCCCGCCGTGGGTGGTGCCCTCCGGAGTCCGGGCGGTCATCGGCCCGTCTCCGCGCTCTGCTGCTGGATGTCGCGCAGGATGTCCTCGATGAAGTCCATGGCCAGGACGGGGTGGTGGAGGGTCCAGGGGCGGCTGTGTCGGCGGCGTTGCACGGTCCAGGTGCCGTCGGGACCTGCCTCGGCCTGGTGGAGGTGGCCGTTCTCGTGCAGGACCGCGATCCAGGTGTCCACCTCGACGGTCGTGGCGGGAGTCGTGCGCATCGTGGTGTTCTCCGGTTCGGTGGAGGAGGTCGTGGGTGGGTGCCCCGGGGCGGGTGACCGGCTGGATTGACCGGTCCGGTCACCCGCCCGCAGGTGCTGCCCGGTCAGTTCCGGGTGGCGGTGACCGGCGGTGTGCTCTGCTCGCGCAGCTGGGCCATCAGGGCGGTCAGCGTGTCGGAGGAGAGCGGGATCTGCTGACCTCGGATCGCCTGGGCGACCACCTTGCGGGTCAGCTTGTCCTCGGCGCTGACCGCCATTCGGGCGATCTCCAGCAGCCGCTCGGTGTCGGGGTCACCGCGCCGGTCACCGGTTGTGCGGTTGTCCCGGTCACCGACCGGCGGCGCGGTCACCGGCCGGTCAGTGACCGGTGGGATGCTGGCCACCGATGCGGTCACCGGCTCGGGGTTGACCAACCGGGTGCTGTCCGCCGGGGCGCTGACAGGCTGTCCGCCCAGGTCAGCGGCTTGGGTCAGCGGGTCAGCGTGGCCGGTGTCGGCAGGGTGCTGGCCAGCAGTGACCTCCCGCCGGCCTTCCTCGGTCCCTGCCCAGTTGTCCGGTCGGTGCTTGTCCGCGGACACCTTGGGCGCCTCGGTCAGCGCGGTGACCGGCTGCCCGGCGGTGCCCTGACCGGGCTGCGGCTGGTGCTGTCCGGGGCGGTCGGTCGGGGTGACCGGGATGCGCTCGACCTGAGTGACCTGACCGGCCTGGCCGGAGTGACCGGGCTGTCCGAGGTCACCTCGGCCACTTCCGCTGACCGGCCCCCGGGCGATCAGGATGTAGAGGTGGACTGCTCCGGCCAGGGCGAGCGGGGCGAGGGTGGACAGGATGGCGACCACGGTGTCGCCGAGCCGCAGGCCGGTGACCGAGGTGCTCAGCTCGTTCAGTCGCACCGCGTGCAGCTCGTTGGCCCAGATGCTGGCGACGGTGGCGGTGCCGAATAGCAGCCAGACGTACATGCGGGCTCGCAGCGGTGCGTCGCGCAGGACCAGCAGGGCCCGGACGCCGTAGGCGATGAAGCCGTCGATGACCAGCGGGAAGAGGTAGGTCAGGAGTCCGCGGACGTGGATGGCGACGGCCATCTGCTGGAGGGCGTCGTAGGACAGGGCGCATCCCGCGCCGCCGAGGGCGATGATGACCGCGCGGTCCCAGGCGGTGACGTGGGCCGTGGTCGGCGCTGCTGCGGTGGTCACGCTGCCGTCCCGAAGTCGTCGCGGCCGAGGTGCTCGCCGGTCTGCCTGGGTGGCTGGGTGGTCTTCGTGGTCTGTTCCAGGTCTCGGTTTCGGATGGCGCGGCGGGTCTCGCGGTACAGCTTCTGGGCGTGCTCCTCGGTAATCTTCAGAAGCTGGGCGAGGCGCTCGACGCTGACGCCGTGGCGGTATCCGGCGATGACCACCGCGCGGCGCTCGGTCTTGGTCAGGTGGATGTCGCGTCCGGCCAGGGTGGCATTGACCCGGGAGTAGTCGAGGCGGGCGGCGATCTTCTCGTGGAGTGGCTCGCGCTCCTCCTCCGTGGTCCCGCCCCGGATGCCGTGCGTGTCGTTGGCCTCCAGCGCTGCGTCGAGGCAAGCGCGACGGACCGGGCACTGGCCGCACAGCGCCTTGGCTGTGGCGATCTTGTCGGTCTCGTCGGGCTCAGGGAAAAAGATCTCGGGGTCGACCGGGTTGTACTCGGTCGGCTGGCAGACGGCCTGGTCCTGCCAGGTGTGGTCGCCGAGCGAGCGGTGGCGGGCAGGGCTGATCGTCGTGGTGCTCATGCGGGGTTGCTCCGATCGCTCTCCGCGCGCAGTGGGCGTCGGCGGAGAGGTGCGCTGGGTCGGGAGGTGCATCGGGCGGCGCTCGAGCGCGGCCCGGCGGCGGTTCACGCGGCGCGCTGTAGGCGTCTGCGGTCGACCGGCTCGAACTCGACCCGGGTGGTCATCTGCGCCAGCCGGGAGGTGACCCGGTCACCGAGGTATGCCTTGAGGTCCCTGATCCGGAGGTTCGTCGTGATCAGGGTCGGGAGCATGTGGTTGTACCGGCGGTTGATCAGCCGGTAGGTCTGCTCCTCGACGAACTCGCTCGTCTTCGCGGCGCCGAGGTCGTCGAGGACCAGCAGCGGCACCCGGCTGTAGGTCGCCAGCACCCGCTCGGCGTCGGTGTCGGAGCTGGGCCGCAGTTCGGCGTACAGGTCGGCTGCGGTGGTGGCGCGCCAGCGCACGCCGATGCCGGCCTGCACCAGTGCGGTGACCGCGCCGTACGCCTCGTGTGTCTTGCCCGCCCCGACCACCCCGGCCATCAGCAGGCTCGGGCCGGTGGCGACCTGTCGCCGAGCCCCGATGCTCGGGGCGACGGCCTGTTCGGCGACCTCGCTGACCCAGGCCAGGACCTGCGGGTGATCGGCCACCGCGCCTCGGTAGCGGGGCGGCATTCCGGCCGACAGGGCCTCCACGGCCGAGCAGCCTGCGGGCTCGTCGCTGAGAGCGGCGACGACGGCCGGGTCGATGCGGCGAGCGGCCAGGATCCGGGCCACCCGGTCGAGGGCTCCCTCGCCGAGGGTCTGCGGTTCGCGGGTGCGCATCACAGCTCCTCGGCGTAGGCGGCGACGGCGTCGACCGGGTTGGTCCACGCCTGGTGAGCGGGCACGTTAGGCCGGAATCCCGGCCGCGCCAAACCGGAGCCCCGTGAGTTCATGGAGTCGTTCACCAGGCTCGGCAGGCGGCTCGGGTGGCCCTGGATCTCGGCAAACCGCTGGAGCCCGGCGCGGATGTGCTCGACCGCGATGTCCTCGGCCAGGAGCTTCTTGGTGATCCGGCCGATGTGCCCGAGCACATCCTCCGGCGGGCGGCTGGTGCAGGCGGTGACGTACTCGGCGAGGAGGTCCTTGGCCGAGACGGTGGCGTCGGGCACTGTGCGCCCCGTAGGGAAAGAAGATCCAGGATCCAAGATCCTAGATCCAGGCGCCGAGCCCTCGTCGAGCCTTCGGGGAGCCTTCGGAGAGTCCTCGGAGAATGTCGCCTGACCTGCGGTTTTCCCGACACCGTGGCTCGGCGTCGCGACGAGGCCAGTCAGGGCGTGCTGCCGAGCCGTCGATGCCTGGCCCTGTCCGGCAGGACGCGTCAGAGCTGCCTCCGTCGGCAGATCGAGGGCTCCGGGATGGTCCGGCGAAGGCTCGGCGAAGCCTCGGGTAGCCGTCGCCGAAGCCTCGGCGGCCCTCGCGCACGTGCCCTTGCAGGGGCCGCAGCGGTCGGCGCCGTGGTGGTGCGGGCACGAGGGCAGCCGGGACAGACTCGGCTTGTCGATCTTCTGGTGCTCGGACCAGGTGACGACGTGGAGGTAACGCCGGCCGTCGCAGCCGGTGTACCGGCAGATCAGCCCGGCGTTCGCGAGCTGGTGGAGGTCGTCCTCAACGTGCACCGAGGTGTGCTCGGCGCGCAGCGGCCACAGGAGCCCGGCGATGATCGCCGCGTTGTCCCGGTGCCGACCGTGGTCGTCGGACTGGGTCAGCAGGCCGAAGAAGGTCCGCTCGGCGTCGACCGTCACTTCGGCGAGTGACTCGGAGACGAACGCCTCCGGCTTGATGGTCCGGATCCGCGCCATGTCAGCGGCCCCGACCGGTCACGGCGCGGGCACCGCCGTGGGTGAGTGTCGCGGTTGCGACGGAGAGGGTGTGGGCCAGGCTCCAGTCGGCCTTGGGCCAGACCCGCAGGATCCAGCGCGCGGCGATCTTGGCGGTGGTGCGGCTCAGTTCGATCGGCTCGCCCGCTGCGTCCCAGGCCCGGGAGTGGGCGTGAGGCCACCGCTGGGTGGGGTCGGTGAAGCTGACGCGGATGGTGGCGGCGCCGGGGATCATGTCGGTGAGCTGCGCGGCGAGGCGCTGCTGGCGGTCGGCGTCCGGGCATGCCGGGGTTCCGCTCACGGTCGTGAGCATGCGATACTCCGTTGCTTGTAGGAGCGCAGGTGGCGGTTCTCGCGCAAAAGCCCCGCCGCCCGCGTGGTTGTGATTCGGTGCCCTTCGGGGTGCCGGCCCCGGCGTCCAGGAGTTGGTAGCTCCCGGACGCCGGTCTCGTTTCCACCCCGGTTCGCTGGTCACGGTGGTCCGCGCATCCTCTGTCCCTCCCCTTTCCTGGCCCCGTCCTCAGCGGCGGGAGCAGCACCATACGAGGCACCCTCGCGATCAGTCCAGGGTGGTTTCCACCCGGCGCCACCAGCACGTATCAACTGCTGAGCGACAGCATGCGGGATCAACGTACACTCCAGTTGCGCCCTCGCGTCAACTGCTGTGTCGAGTGAAGGCCCCTGGATTCCGATCCGCACACTCCAGTGGTTAGACTCGGCGGGACGACAGGAGGTGGGCATGACCGAGAGAGCAGGGCGGACCTTCGCCGAGCGGCTGGACCACTTGTTCAACGAGGTCCATCCCGCCAACCGCGGCTCGTATACGTACGCCGAGGTGGCTCAGGCCCTCAAGGAAGCCGGCAACGGCGAGGGTGCGATCACGGCGAGCGGGATCCAACAGCTGCGCACCGGCGCGCGCGGCAATCCGAAAATGGAGACGATCAAGGCCCTTGCGGCCTTCTTCGGCGTGCCCGCCGGCTACTTCTTCGACGACGAGGTGGCCGAGCGCACGGCGGACGAGATCAAGCTCGTAGCGGCGATGCGGGACCAGCAGATCGCACAGGTGGCACTGCGGTCCGCCGGCCTGTCGCCTGCGAGCCTCAAGATGGTGCACACCGTCATCCAGCAAGCCCGAAATCTGGAGGGTCTCCCGTCCGGCGATGACTTCCTGGGCCTTGATTTGAACGAATAATCTGCGCGCGTTGCCAAGAAACAGCAGTGGGGGGGGGGGGGGGGGGGGGGGGGGGGGGGGGGGGGGGGTGGGGGGGGGGGGGGGGGGGGGGGGGTGCTTAGGAGGGGGGGGGAGGGG
>NZ_JBVJCO010000004.1:48999-67411 GCF_055588525.1 Kitasatospora sp. NPDC041988 | reverse complement strand
CTCCCCCCCCCCCCCCCCCCCCCCCCCCCCCCCCCCCCCCCCCCCCCACCACCCCCCCCCCCCCCCCCCCCCCCCCCCCCCCCCCCCCCCCCCCACTGCTGTTTATGACCGCCCGCCTAATCTGCCATCTGCAGGACAATGAACCGCGTCGTGCTACTGCGGAGCGGAGCCAAAGCCATGATATTCACGGCGACCTCGCGGTCGCCGTGATAAGGCAACCGCAGGCGGCGTTCTTGGCCGTCTGGATGCTCTACCACCTCGTGCCGATCCCAGATCTCGCGCGCCTCGGGATTTCCCTTCAGGACGTCTCGCTTGAGCCGCTGGAGGGGCTCACTCTCGGGGAGCTGCAGGCATGCGAACCGGATCTGCGCCAGAAAGGGGCGCGCCCAGTCGTCTCGCCAGTTCACCAGCTGGTCGCGGGCCTCTGGGTACAGGAAGGCCCACCTCATGAGGTTGGGCTCGTAGGGGATCCACGGGAACCAGTCGGCCTGCGGCTTGTTATGCCCGAAGATGGTCCACGCCTCGTCTGAGAGGTAGGCCGGATGGGGAAGCTGACTGTCCAGAAGTCGCTGCATCGGCCCGTCCAGCGCCTGGATGGCCTTTGCGTCAGCGCCGCCGCGTGGCGCGGGGGGCCGACCGATGGCGCGCAGGTAGAGGATGTGACGCTCGGCGTCGGACAGGCGGAGCGTGAAGGCGAGCCGGTCCAGGAAGTCCTCGGAGAAGTTGGCTTGGCGCCCCAGCTCCAGCTCGCGGTACCACCGATCACTCACGCCAGTGAAGCGGGCAACTTCCCTCTGCGACAAGCCGGGACTGCGCCGGCCATCGCGGACCAGGCCGGGGATGCGCTGGGGGTCGAGGCGGCCCCGCCAGTACCGGAGCAGATCGCCCAGGGAGTCAGCAGGGTCCTCTGCGGCGCCCGCCGCCTCGCTCACGCTCATAACTGGTGATTTTACGGGGATCGTAGACGATCTTCTTTATTTGATCTTGTGGCTCATATCACGCCAAAAGCGACACGACGTCAGAAAATCTTGAAACCAAGATCAATTTCACGGAACGTATGCAATCAGTTGCCCATCAGTCGAGACGACCCAGGCGCGACGATGGAGCTTCAAGGTCAAATTGCACGGAACAATCCGCCCCACCTCTGGCCGCCAATGCACACGTAGCGCTTGAGCCCGGTCACCTCGCGCCACATTGAAACTTCAACCAGCAAGCACTGTCAGCAACACTCCGTGAGCGGAACTGCTGATTCCCGGAAGTGAGACTTCCGCTCATGCCGGTGCATTGTGAGGAAGCGCCGATTCCCGGAGGCAGCAGTTCCGCACCATGTCCGTCCGCGACCTGCATCCTGCACCGGCGTGGTTCTGGCTTGTGCGTGAAGGAGCAGGGGATGTCCGGTCGGTCGGTTCTGGTGGTTGGTGGAAGTCGGGGAATCGGGCTTGAGGTGGCTCGGCAGATGGCCGAGGACGGCGACCGTGTCGCCATCACCTATCGCTCCGGCGAGCCGCCGTTCGGCCTCTTCGCGGTGCAGTGCGACGTGACTGTCCCGGACGACGTCGAGCGGGCCTTCACGGCTGCTGAAGCTGAACAGGGGCCAGCGGACGTCGTGATCATCAACGCTGGTGTCACAAGGGACTGCCTCCTTCTTCGGATGGCCGAGGAGGACTGGGCGGCAACACTCGAGACCAACCTGACCGGTGCGTACCGCTGCGCCAAGCGCGCGGTCCGCGCAATGCTCCGCACGCGACGAGGCGGCAGGCTGGTCTTCATCTCGTCAGCTGTCGCCATGGTCGGCGAGGCTGGCCAATCCAACTACGCGGCCAGCAAGGCAGGGCTCATCGGCTTCGCTCGCTCTCTCGCTCGTGAGTACGGCGGTAAGGGCATCACCTCGAACGTGGTGGCCCCCGGCCTCACCGAGACGGAAATGACCGCGGTCCTCGGCAAGGAACGCCTGGACCACATCATCGCCCAGGTCCCGCTCCGCCGAATCGCCCAGCCACGGGAGATCGCTTCGGCGGTGCGCTTCGTAGCCAGCGAAGACGCGGCCTACATCACGGGCGCCGTCATCCCCGTCGACGGCGGCGTCGCCATGGGGCACTGACGCTCCGACAGCGAGAAGGCGCGTCCGACCGACGGCCTTACTGACAAGGTCAGATCAGCGGCCGGTCGAGCCGTCGCACCCTTGGCGGTTCCCGTCTCGCCGTCGATCTCCCACCGCTGTACGCGAGACCCTCTGCTCGGCCACCCCACTGGCCAGCACGCCCCAGCGACCTTTCCCTGTGAGGGGAGATCATGGACAAGCGCCCCCTTCGAGCCGTCTGCGAGGAACGCCTCGGACGTCTCGAACTGCCCCACCGCTTCGGCACCCAGCAGCTGCGCGAGGCTGTCGCTGCCATGCGGGGAAAGCCGATCATCCTCCAGCCCCTGGACTCGAACAGCGCTGCGGACACGCCCTGCGGCATTCGGGTTGAGACGCCTACTGTCGACTACCTGTTCGTCGAGCAGGGGACCTCGGCCGCCCACCAGTTGCACATCCTGGCGCACGAGATCAGCCACATCCTGTGCGACCACCCGGGTTCTCTCTCCCTCGGCGACGGAGTCGCCGCAGCCATCGGACTGAATCCGACCCTCATTCAGCGCATGTCTGGCCGTACGGCCTACACCACCGCGGACGAGCGCGAGGCCGAGTACATGGCCACGCTCATCCGCCAGCGCGTGTACCGCGAACGCCTCCTTCCGGCACGTCGCCCGGCAGCGGCCGACGAGCGCTGGGACGCGATCTTCGCCTGACCTGAAGGAACGACCATGATCAGCGCCATCTTCGGCGGTATGCCCTTGCTGCTGCTGGCCGCATCGCTCTACTGGGCATTCAGACGCCGGCCCGGCCAACGCCCCGCCGGCACCCTGAGCCTCTCCGCCTTCCTCGGGTGCTTCGCGATCGCCTTCAGCGCCTACGAACCGGCGATCCGGACGCTGGAGGACTCCATCACGCCAGACTTCTCCCGGCTGGTGAGCAACTCCGCGACTCTGTCGGCAGCGGCCAGCGTCGCCTCCGTGCTCCTCTTTCTCAACCACGACGCAACCGAGGCTCGGCACCGGGTTCGGTGGCGGCTCCGTCTCCTGGCCCTGACCGTCGCCACGATGGCCTTCGCTTTTGCAGTCACTCCGCGCACGCTGATGTGGAGCGCTGCCGAGCTCCAGGGCAAGCTCGACGAGGCACCCGCCTCCTTGCACATCTACTCCGCCGCGTACATCGCGTTCCTCGGATACGCCGTCTACGACTGCCTCACCCAGACCTGGACCCGGTCGCGCACCGCCACCCGGAAGAGCCAGCGCATCGGCCTTCGCACCACGGCCGTCGGTTGCGTCTTCGCCCTTCTCTACACCGCCTACAAGACCATCAACGCCGTTGGAGCCCTGTTCGGTTGGGATGCCATCCCCGGCGGACCGCGCTGCACCAACCTGTTCACACCGGTGAACTGCGCTCTGAGTGTCACGGCTCCGGCCATCGGCGTGCTCCTCATCACCGCTGGCCTGACCCTGCCGGCCGCACTCTGGCCGCTCACGCAGTTCCTCCGCCGCCGCTGGGAGCGAAAGTCGATCGCCGACCTCGATCCCCTGTGGCGGGACTTCACTGCGGCCCTGCCCGAGATCGTCCTCGATGACGATGCCGTGGTCGAGAACGAGGTCGACTTCCTGCTCCACCGTCGCATCGTCGAGATCAACGACGGCATCCTTAGCCTGCGCCCTTTCCGTTCGCTCACCGTCCAGCAGGCGGCCGTCCGAGAGGTTGAGCGGCGGAACCTGGCCGGCACTGCCGACGGTGACGCGACGGTCGAGGCGGCCGTCCTGGCGGCGGCCATCCGGGCGATGCGCGCCGGCATCGAGCCGGAGTTCGCTCTGTCACCGCAGGCTCCCGGAACAGCCGCCCGCGCGGGAGACCTCCGCGCCGAGACGATCTGGCTACGCTCGGTGGCACGGGCGTACGCCACAAGCGACATCGTCCGGACGGCCTCGCGCGAGGCACCGATGCTCGAGACGGCATAGGGATGAGCATGAGCAACCCACTTCAGGAGCCAGGCTTCTTCCGGAACCCGTACCCCACCTTCGCGGCACTCCGAAGCGCCTCGCCGGTCAAGCAGGTGCCCAGCGGAGGAGGGCGGTCGAGCTACCTCGTTACCAGCTACGCCGAGGCCAGAGAGGCGTTCACCGACCCGCGGCTGTCCAAGGACACGGCGGCCTTCTTTGCTGGCAAGGACATCGGACGCAACCTGCACCCCGCCGTATCCCAGAGCATGCTGGCCACCGATCCGCCGCAGCACACGCGGCTGCGGAGCCTGGTGACGAAGGCGTTCACTCCAGGGGCCGTCGCGCGGCTCCGCCCGTACATCGCCAGCGTGACGGACGAGCTGCTCGACGCGTGGGTGCCCGGCGAGCGGGCCGACGCCATCGAGAGCCTCGCCGTCCCACTGCCCGTCACCGTCATCTGCGAGCTGCTCGGAGTTCCCAACTCCGACCGCGCGGCGGTGCGCACATGGTCCAACGAGCTCTTCGCGGCCGGGCAGCCCGAACGGATCGACTCCGCCTCGCATGCCGTCGCCGGCTACATGGCTGACCTCATCGAGGCGAAGCGACGCGCCCCCGACGACAGCCTGCTCAACGACCTGATCCGTGCCCGGGACGGTGAGGACCAACTCAGCGAGGACGAGCTTGTCTCCCTTGCGGTGCTCCTGCTCGTTGCCGGGCACGAGACCACCACCAACCTGATCGGCAACGGTCTCCTGGCCCTGCTGCAGACGCCGGATTCGTTGCACCGCCTGCGAGACGAGCCTGACCTTGTCAACACGGCCGTGGACGAGCTTCTCCGGTTCGACTCGCCTGTGAGCATGGCCACCTTCCGATTCGCCACCGAGGCCATCAGCCTCGGCGGCACCGAGATTCCTGCGGGCTCCCCAGTGCTCATCGCGCCCGGCGCCGCGAACCGCGACCCCGCTCGCTTCCCCGACCCGGACCGACTCGGCCTTGCCCGGGACAGCAAGGGGCATCTCGCCTTCGGGCACGGCATCCACCGGTGCCTCGGGGCTCCCCTGGCTCGCGCCGAGGGTGAGATCGCCTTCCGGCGCATCGTTACCCGATTCCCCCGGCTTCGCCTAGCTGTGCCCAGTGCCGAGCTGCAATGGCGGCACACACGGCTCATGCGGGGCCTCGAGGCGCTGCCCGTCCTGCCATAGGCCGAACCCAGGATGCGCCCGGCTCAACCGTGCCGCAGGGTCGGGACATGGCCTCGATCGTCGTTCTTCTCGAGTTGGAGCCGGATCAGGAGATCGGACCCGATGGTGTCGAGCCGGTCGTTCTTCTGGTGCACGCCGCCGGCGCCGACCCCGACGCGCCCGAGGACCCTCTCCCACGGACTCTCTGCGGCCTCGACACCGACGCGATGGAACACGCCCACTACCGCCCGGCTCGGCCGGGCGAACCCTGGTACCCGCCCGCGCTGTACGACAAGCGGTGCCGGGAGTGCCAAGCCGTGCTGAAAAGCCTGTGACGTCAGCGAGACCGGCGGCTCAAGCGAGTACGTCGGCGTAGCGATCAGCAGGGTGCCACTCGGAGCACTACATGTCGCCGGTAGCCCAGTGCGCGCCGTGCTCCAAGTACGAAGTCTCTACGCGGGATCGAGCGTTCAGTGCAGCGTGGACGCGGCGGGCGAGGCGCGGGATGAGAAGGATGTCGAGCTGATCCGAGCTGTGGAAGGCATACTCGCCGATTTCCACCCCGTCCAGGATGATCTGGGCGCGTTCGTCGTCCGGAAGGACGCCGCCGTCGAAGACAAAGAGCAGCTTGTCCCCCTCAGTCGGGTGCGGTGCCCAGTCCGCGACGAGGAGTCGACCTACAGGTGGGGTGATGCCGAGCTCCTCCTTGACCTCCCGAGCCGCACCTTGGCTCGGCGTCTCGCCCGGGTGCAGGTAGCCGCCGGGGATCTCCCAGCCGGGCTTGTAGGTGGGCTTGACCAGGAGCACCCGCCCGGTTTCGTCGAAGAACAGCACTCCCGCGGCGGTGCGGGGCTGGGCTACGGCCTCGTTGAGTTCGGAGTCGCTCATGGCGACGACTGTAGTCGTCCGGCAACCTCTCATCCGATGATGCGGAGCCGCTGAGCCACACCCGCGAGAAGGTGGCTCGGCTTCCCCCGCTGCTGACGAACCCACATGGTCACCAGCTGCCGGGGGATGAAGTGGTAGCGCACCTGTTCGGGGCCCAGCTCCTCGGCGTCCAGCACGAGAGCGAGGGCTTCGTCCATGCGGTTCTGCGCACTGTAGGCACGGGCGACTTCGAGGGTGTGGCGTACGCGGCGTTCGAGCGGCAGGGTGGACGAATCCACCCGTGGGCCTTGGTCGGCGGCGATCTGGACGTCTCCCAGCTCCATGGCCGTCGAGATGCGGTGGATTGCGACGTTGGTCGGTCCGAACGCCGTCCACATGTGGTTGGCGTCGTGGCCCAGGCGTTGCGCCGCCCGATCGGCTTCGGCGAGGAACTCGCGGACAGTGGCGCGATCGTCGATGCGGGCCGCGGCCATAGCCCCGACAAGAAACAGCGTGCCGTAGACCGAAAGGTGCGTCGGCGAAGGGTGCACGAGGCTGCCCTCCATGTAGCCGGCCGCGTCCGTAACCAGGTCCCGGGCGGCGGCGAGGCGCCCATTGGCCAGCAGACAGTGGGAGACAGATCTGAAGAGCGAGCCGACGATGATGGGGTTCCCGGCCTCCTGAGCAGCGGCAAGGCCACGGTCTGCGGCGATCCAGGCCAGATCCGACTCGCCTATCTTCGTCAGCACCATGGCTGCACCCTGGTAGGCCATCGCCAGCAGCGCCTGCGCCTGTAACTGTTCGTCACCCTCGAACGTGCGGACCGCGCGTTGGGCTTCCGCCAGGATGCCGGGGATGAGTCGAGTGGCGCGGGCATACCTGGCGTCCTGGTAAGCGGACCAGGCCGTTCCGACCTCGGCCCGCAGGATCTCCAGGTCGGGTGGAGGGCCCGCCGGGTCAGGCGCCAGCAACGGAGACATGTTCCTGTAGTCCATGAGAGCTTCGCGCAGCCTCGGCACCGTGCCACCCTGCACGTCGGTCGTCCAGTCCAGGAGTGATGGTTCGGCGAGCAGGTCACCAAGCTGGACGTCGAGAGCGTCAGCCAGAGCCTTGATCACAGACAGCCGGTCCAGTTCGATGCGGCCGTTCTCCACCTTGCTCAGCCAGTCGGCGGTTCGGCCGACGAGTCCGGCGAGCACCTCCTGCGACATGCCCCGCCGCCGTCGGTACCAGGCGACGCGCTCGCCGACGCTCAGCATTTCGGTCATCCCACGCATACCTCCAGCTTGGCGGGGCCTGGCGCCCTGGCCCCGGAAGAATTTTCCGGGTTCCTCTCCATCCATGCTCTTAGCGTTCTGACTTGCCATCAATCACTGCTGGGCAAGCGGCTGTTACGTGAGACGAAGAGGGGTGCCAAGGCAATGACGACGCAGTCCGTAGTGAGTGCCACCTCCGCCTCTTCAGTACCCTGGCTTGGGTTGACCGGGACCATCGCCATGGACGGTCAAGCGACCGACGCCCCTAACCCACAATTCCTCCCCGCGCACGGGCTGATCCACGAAGCGTGCTTGGTCTGCATTGGTTTGGCGGACCGGGCCTGCTCGGCCGGCACTCGAACACGAACGGGGATCTCAGCCCGCGGCGTACGCCACGGTGCTGGACGGCCGCTGCACCTGCACGGCTTCGACAAGTCGCGTGTACACGGGCTCGTCGCCGAAGAGGTCGGGTTCTGGCGTGAGTCGCACCCCGGTCACCTTCTCAACCTCCAGAGCCAGCCTCTCAGCACCGGCCGCGAATCCGGCGGACGTGGCGCCGCTCTCGGTGACCAGGGTGTAGTGCCTGTTGGACAGCCTGACGCCATTGGCGACCCTCTGGCCAAGGGAGAAGCCAGCCTCCTTGATCAGCCAGCTCGCGCTTACCCGGATGGAACCGTCCGGGAAGTCATTGACCGGGGCGCGCCGGGCGCGCAAGCGTTGCGCGAGATCCGCGTCGATGGCCGGGCTGAGGAAGACGCTGCCGGCCGAGCGGTCATCCGGGTCTCCGGGAGTCAGCACCATGCCTTTGCTCCGTCGCACCGCAAGGACTGCGGCGGCGGCTTCGGCAAGCGGGACGCGCTGGCCCTTCGCGATGCCCAGTCGTTCGGCGACCATGCCGTAGGTAATCGGGGTGCTCAGCCGCGAGCGGTGCAGTCGGAACACCGCGCGCAGCAGGGTCCAGCGGGTGGACCGCTTGAAGATGCTGGTCCGGTGCCCGAGACCGCAGGCTGCGGCGGAGAGTCTGACCGGGCGGTCGGCCTCCCAGTCCCAAGCCTCGACCCGGACGAGCGTGTCGGCGACTTCTTGTCCGTACGCACCGACGTTCTGCACTGGAGTGGCTCCGACCGTGCCGGGAATGCCGATGAGCGTCTCCATGCCGGTGAGGCCCTCAGCGATGGTCAGCTCCACCAGATCCTGGAGTTGGTGTCCTGCCTCCACGGTGGCGAGGACGCTCTGTCCATCAGGCTCCGGACACAGGTCAACCCCCTGAGTCGCCATGCGGAGAACCACCCCGGGGCACCCGGTGTCCGCCACCAGGACGTTGCTGCCACTGCCCAGAACCAGTGGGCGGATCCCGAGCCGGCGGATCTGGTCGATCGCTGCGGATACATGGTCCAGCTCCGTCACCTCGATGAGGGACTCGGCGGCCCCACCGACCCCGAGGGTCGTCAAGGGGGCCAGGGGGACCTGGGAGCGGACGCGCACGTGATCTCCTTAGTACGGATCGAGCCGAGCCTACGCGGACAGGATGTCTGCCACCCTGCCGCAGACCTCGCGAGCCACCGAGGTGTCCCTCGCGCCGAAGCCCGTGTGCAGGACGCGAAGCCGGGCACGGGCTCGTTGCGAGTCAAGGTGCGCGCTCAGATCCATCGCGCTGTGCGCCGCCGCGGCAGCTCCCTCGACGTCCTCGCCAGCGAGCCGGGCCTCGGCGAGCGAAGCGTTGTGCAACAGACGGTTGCGGGGCTGCTCCTGGCCGAACAGCTCCAGTCCGCGCACAAGGTTCTCTTCTGCCCGGGTTGGTCTGCCGAGTTCGAGCCAGGCCCGCCCCGCGTCAGCGGCCAGCACCGCCGGCGTAACCCAGTAGGACCAACGCGGGTCTGTTGCTCCATCGATGGCCGATCCGAAAGCGGCAGCCTCCTCCAGTGCACGCTCGCACCCCGCTATGTCGCCGAGCTTCGCGTGCGCCCTGGCTTGGCGGGTGGCAAGCAGGGCTTGGACAGCCCCGCTCTCGTGGCCGGCGGCTCCCTTTCGGGCCACCTTGACCAGCCGCAGGGCGTCATCATCGGCACCGTGCCACGCTGCCTGGTAGCTCAGGCAGGAAACGATGTTCGCGCCGAGCAGGCGGTCGCCGGCAGTGTGCGCGGCTCGCAGCCCGGTGAGGAAGTAGCGCTGAGCAAGAGCGACGCGGTCGAGGTCGGTGGCCACCCAACCGGCGAGCTGCGCGAGTTCGGCGAACGCTTCATGGAGGCGCACGCCGGTTTTGTTGTCGTAGGCGCCACTGCGAACCAGGGTTGCGGCCCAGTGAAGGTCCTGGGTGACCCAGTCGAGGACGAGTGGGCCGCCTTGGATGTCATCGAGTCGGCGAAGTTGGGCAATGCGGTCGATCAGGACGTCCACGGCAGCGGGGCCGATTTCCAGACCGATCGAACGTGCTTGCAGCTCCTCTTCGGGGGCCGTCAGCCAGTCGACCGCGGGCCCGATCAACGAGCGCCCGGCCACTGGCAGCAGCGCAGGTACGCTTTGCCTGGCTGCTCCACCATCGGTCAGCAGAGTCGAGCAGTGCCGTGTGCCGGTCTGGGTCCACGGCAGATCCAGGCCGTCGTCGGCGGACAGCAGGACCCCGGTGGCCGTGAACTTGGCGGGCCACAGGGCGTCCGCACTCACTGGTTCGCTGAGCCGGCTGGACAGGATCTCGGCGACCACCTGGGGCAGCCGTCCTCTCGGGCAGGATCCTCGCAGCCACCCGTACGGCGCTTTACTGCTGATGGTGCCGGGTCCGCACAATCGGTTGATCTCCCGGGCGAGGCGTTCCGGCGACCAGTCCAGCTGTTCCAGGCACCTGCCAAGCAACGATGCCTCCACCATTGCGGTCTGCCACCCGCCTTCCCTCACCCGGACCGCTACTCGGCCCCGTCCTTTCGCTTCAGCGTGGCACGGGCAAAGCACCGGATCCCGCTGGATCCGGAAAAGCTGACCATTCTTACCTTCTCGCCGACCACCCTGACCGTCGCTTCATCTTCTCTCAGGGCGTTTAGCCCACTGAAGTTGATGCATCGCCAGGCGATCACAGGCGGCTCCCTCATGCCTCCGGAGTCCCGATCGGCCTGCTCGCAACCAGGCATTCGGTCCGTCGGACAGTCCACTGTCCGAACCGCCATTGACTCTCACAGGAGGGCACGGTGCGCACGATGACCAGCAAGCCAGCCAAGACCGCCGATGCGCTCTCCTGGCACGAGAGCTTCCGCGCCGTACCGGACACCGTCCCCGATGTGCGCGCTCGAGTCCGTTGCGAGGTGCGCAAGTGGGGCTACTCGGATGTCGTCGTGGACGATGCCGAGCTGGTTGTGGCGGAGCTGGCCAGCAACGCGGTCATCCATGGGTGCAACGAAGCTGACGATCAGTTCGATGTTTTCCTGGCCGCCCGAGCTGACGGGTTGGAGGTCGCAGTCGGTGATCCGAGTTCCCAGCTGCCGGCTCACGTCGAGACTGCCGAGGAGGACGACGATCACGGACGGGGACTCATCCTGGTTCATGCGCTCAGCGTTCACTGGAAGGCTGTTGTCGGTCCCGGCGGAGGAAAGCGAATCTGGGCACTGATCGCAGCCGAGTCGTTGCCAGGAGTCCAACACTCCACACAGATCGGTCCCGGGATCGAGGTGATCTCGTGCTGATCAGCGCGATGGATTCACGAGCCACCGCCGTGCAGGGCGCAAGCTTCTGGTGCAACAGCGTGGCGGTGAGCGTACGGAACTTCCCGTTAGGCGCTGCCCTTGTCGAATCGGCGGACGACGCGATCTCTTGGATCCGCGGACGACTTGACGAGATCGCCGTCCAGCTGGATCCCCCCGCCGTCCGGATCGTGCGCGCGTGGCTGAGCGACCAGCAGCGGTACACCGAGGCTCTAGCCCTTCTCTCGCAGGGATCTGGCTTCGCCATGGAACTGCGCCAGGACGGCGTGACGTACAGCGTCGGCGCCGATCCGTTCGTCCCGCCGTAGTCCGCGCGAGTCATCGAAGCTGCGTCGTCGGCGACTTGAAGATCAACCGTCACACACCCCTGGACAAACGGCAGCTGGCCGCAACGGCGGCACGGCCGCCCCACCGTCTCCTGGTGATGCGGGGCGCACTCAGTGCCCCGGCGCCAGGCCCCTCAAAGGGAAACAGCACAGGAGGAACAGCAATGGCTCAGCAGATCCAGACGGCTCCGGCCGCGGACGAGTTCGACCTCGACATCACGGCAATCGAGCAGAGCGACGTGGCCAGCCTGCAGGTGCTCACGGACGACGGCTGCGGCAGCACGTGCGGCGCCTGCACCACCGGCGTCCACTGAGCCGCCAGGTACACCGCAACGGTCAGCGTCGCCGGGCACTGCCCGGCGACGCCTGGCCGGCCCTGTTCCAATCGTCCGAACCGGAGGTACTCGTGCGCTCTCCCGCCAGCTACCAGGCAACTGGGACGGCAATGGTGCGCGCTGTCGCCCGCCCCGACCTGGCGGTGCCGGTCTGGCCTGAGCTGACCGCCACCGGGCCCGATCACTTACCAGCGTGGACGCGATGGCTGCGCACTGTCTGGTCCGACGAGCAGCTCGCCGAGGCGCTCGGGCAGGCCAGCGCGGCTCTCGCCTGCCAGGTCGAGGCGCTGTGCTCCGCTACTGCCCCGGACGCGCGGGACACACGGCGGGCGGTGCTGTCCACCGCCCGCTACCTGCTGCGCGCCACCGCCAGGCCGACACCGTTCGCCCTGTTCGCTGGCGTGCAGGCCACCACGTTCGCCCCCAACTCCCAGTTTCGCTGGGGAGAGCAGCACCAAGCCCTCGCTCGCGCCGGGGCCGAGTGGCTCGCTCTAGTGATCACCCAACTGGAGGACTGCCCGCAGTTGCTGACCCGGCTGGAAGTAGTGGCCAACTCCAACGCGGCGGTGCGCCGTGATCGCCTGGTGGTCCCGCATCAGCCTGTACTGCGGCCTGACGGCACTACGGGCGCCGCCGAAGTGTCCGTACGCCACACCGACGCGGTGCGCTTCGCCGTTCGGGCCGCGCAAACCCCTGTGCGTGTCGAGGATCTGGCGGCGAAGCTTCGTGTGGAGTTCCCCGACACAGCGCCCGCCCGGATCACGGCTGCGCTCACAGAGCTGGTGGCCAGCCGAGTCCTGATCACCAGCCTGCATGCTCCGGCCACTGAGCCGGACGCTCTGGGGCACCTACTGGCCGCCTTGGAAGTGGCTGGTGCAGACGCCGTCCACCAGGTCGCGGCTGTTGTCGCCGGCCTCCGCACCGTCCACGCCGAACTCGCCGCCCACAACAAGGCCCCCGACACGGACCGGCGACGCCGTACCGCGCACACGATGAGCCAGCTGGCCGCGACTAAACGGCGTCCGCTGGCCGTCGACCTGCGATTGGACGCCGACCTGGTCCTTCCCAAGGCGGTCGCCCGGGAGGCGGCGCACGCCGCCGACCTCCTCGCGCGCCTGAGCGCCTTCCCGTACGGAGTGGCCGCATGGCGGGAATACCACCAACGGTTCTACGAGCGCTACGGCCGGGGATCCCTGGTGCCGCTGCTCGACATGGTCGCCGACAGCGGAATCGGCTGGCCCGACGGTTATCCAGGCACCACCCAGGCCGCTGATCAGCCCCGTTTCTCCGAACGCGACGCACTTCTCTCCGAGCTCGCCCAACGAGCCGCCCTCGAGGACCACCGCGAGGTCGAACTGGACGAAGTCCTGCTCGCATCCCTTTCGCTGGGGCCCGCCGAGCCGCGCCTGCCTGCACACTTGGAGATCGGGGCCCGGCTTCACGCCGGCAGTCAGCAGGCTCTTCAGCGCGGTGAGTTCCGACTGGAGGTCCTATCCGTCTCACGCGCCGCCGGCGTCTCCGTCGGCCGGTTCCTGCCGCTGCTGGAGCCCGAGCAGCGTACGGCGCTGACATCCGCCCTCGCCGGGCTGCCGACTATGGACGTCGACACCGTCACCGCCCAGCTTTCCTACCCCCCGTTGGATCCGGCGACCGCCCATGTCACCCGCACCGTGCCGACCGGCCAGCTCCTCATCAGCCTCGCTGAACACCGGCTCCCCGCTGCCGGCGTGCTCTTCCCCCGCGACCTGGCGGTGGGCTGCGACGGACGCCGCATGTACCTGGCCGCCCCCGACCTTGGCGTACGGATCGAGGCTGCTGGCACGAACGCGCTGAACCTTCGCACCCACACGCCACCGATGGCCCGGCTGTTGACCGAACTCTCCCGTGCCCAGTGCGCCCAGGTGACCGCCTTCTCCTGGGGCGCCGCCCGCAGCTTGCCGTTCCTGCCGCGCCTTCGGCACGGCCGGGTCATCCTCTCCCCTGCAACCTGGCGGCTGACCGCCCGCGAGCTGCCCACCGCTGACGCCCCTTGGGACACCTGGCTGCAGGCCCTGACCTACTGGCTTGCGCGCCGCTGCGTTCCACACCGCGTCCACCTGGTCGAGGGCGACCAGCACCTGCCGCTCTACCTCAACCATCCGGGCCACCGGGCCCTGCTGCGTGCCCACCTCGCGCAGAAGCCGGTGGCCGTGCTCGCCGAGGCGCCGCGGCCTGGTGATGCCGGCTGGGCTGGGGGCCGCGCCCATGAGATCGTCGTGCCGCTGACCGCGACCCGCCCAGCTATCTGGCCGCGCCTACCCAAACCGACCCGGGCCCGCGTCCTCGCCCGGGGCCACGGCGACAACCCGGGCACCTCCCGGGTGCTGCTCGCCAGCCTCTACGGCAACCTCGAACGCCAGGACACCATCCTCACAGGCCACTTGCCCGACCTACTTCAGCGCCTGGACTCGCCGCCGTGGTGGTTCGTGCGCTTCCGCGACCCCCAGCAGCACCTTCGCCTGCGGATCGCCCTGGACGATCCGGCCGACTTCGGCACCGCCACCCAGACGGTCAGCACCTGGGCCGCCGAGCTGCGCCAGGCCGGTCTGCTGGCCGAAGTCCGGTATCCCGCCTCGTTCCCTGAGACCGGCCGCTGGGGCGACGGACCCGCCTGGAACTCGGCCGAAGAGGTGTTCCGCGCGGACTCCCGCGCCCTCCTCACCCACCTCGCCCAGCCTCACCGGCCCAAGCGGCTCGCGCTGCTGGCCGCCCACGCGGTGGCAATCGCCTGCGCGTTCAGCGACGGGATGCACGCCGGCCTGCGCTGGCTCGTCGCCAACGTCCCCGCCAAGGCCCCGGCACCGATCCCGCGTCCCCTGTTCGTCCAGGCCGTGCGCCTCGCCGACCCCGCCGACAACTGGGCGCCCCTACGTGCCGAGCCCACCGGCGCAGCCATCGTCGACGCCTGGGGCGAACGGGACCGGGCATTGGCCGCCTACCGCCGCCACTTCCCCGGACCCCACACCAGGGGCGTAGACGTGGACGACGTACTCGGCTCCCTGCTGCATGTCTCCTATGTCCGTGCCCACCGGATCGACTTCGACGATGAGGCCCACGTCCTCTACCTGGCCAGGGCCGTCGCCCTCGCCCGGCTCGCCAAGGACGGTGCACGATGACGCACCGCGCGTTGGAGATGGCCAGCGTGATAGCCGACCGCCTCGCCGACCCCAGCAACCTGCCTGCCGTCTCGACGACCCATCCGCAGTGGCGCCAATCGTTGGCCCACGGCGCTCCGGGCATCGCGCTGCTCCACATCGAGCGGGCCGCCGCCGGCCTCGGCGCCTGGCAACGCGTCCACGACTGGCTGCGGTTCACCACGAGCGCGCCGATCACCAGCGGCCCGGACAGCTACCTGCACTACGGTGCACCTGCCGTCGCCCATGCCCTCGCGAGTGCTGCCCGAGCCCGCCCCGGCACCTACACGCGCGCCCTGGCTGGCCTCGATCAGATCGTCGCGGCCGACGCGACGCGACGCGTCGCGTCCGCCCACGCGCGCATCGATCGCGGCGACTGCGGTGCCCTGGCCGAGTTCGACGCCATCCGGGGCTTGGCCGGCCTCGGTGCCCACCTGCTGCGCCGTGATCCCGACGGCCCCGCGTTCCGCAAAGTCCTCTCCTACCTGGTCCGCCTGACCGAGCCGCTCGAACGTAACGGCGCCCTGCTGCCCGGCTGGTGGGCGGCGAGCGGGCCATCCGGCCGCGCGGATGACCGGTTCGCCGGTGGTCACGCCAACAATGGGATGGCGCACGGGATCGGCGGCCCGCTCGCCCTGCTCGCCCTCGCTCTGATGCACGGGGTGAAGGTCGACGGGCAACTGGAGGCGATCGACCGTGTCGTGTGCTGGCTGGACCGGTGGCGGGCGGGCACGCGGTGGCCGTACTGGGTCATCCGCGAGGAGCTCGACTCCGGCCGAGCCGCGGCGCCGAACGCGCAACGGCCGAGCTGGTGCTACGGCAGCGCTGGACTCGCCCGCGCCCAACAGCTCGCAGCCCACGCGGTCGGCGACCCTGACCGCCAGCGTGACGCGGAAACCGCCCTCATCAAAGCTCTTTCGGACCCGGCGGCGCTCGCGGCGACGACGGACGTCTCGCTGTGCCACGGGTACGCCGGCCTCGCGCACATCGCCCACCGCGCGGCAGCTGACGCCATGCCATCGACAGCCTCGCAGCTTCGAACCGTCGCCTCGACCCTGTTGGACGCCCTAAGCCCGGTCGGCGCTGATCCAGCCCAACAGACGACCACCGTGCTGGACGCAGCCGGTCCGGCCTTCCTCGAAGGCGCCGCCGGCACCGCGCTCGCCGTGATCACGCCCGCAACCGGCACGGCCCCGCTCTCCGGCTGGGACGCCTGCCTGCTCATCGCCTGACCGCTGACCGACCCGATGTGAGGACACCCTTGATGAACCGTTGGATCCAGCACGAGATTCGGTTTCGTGACGGCCGGAGCGCCGAGCACGTCGCCGCCCACCGCCTGGCTCCGGCGCTGACTGCCGCGAAGAGTGACCTTTCGCTGGACGGCTGGTGGTACATGCGCAAGAACCCGTTCAAGCTGCGGTATCGCGCCGAAGTTCCGGTGCCCTCCATCACCGGACTCCTTGACAGCCTCACCGCCGAAGGCCTGATCACTGGGTGGACAAACGGCATCTACGAACCGGAGACCGCCGCGTTCGGCGGCGAGCGCGGCATGGAGGTCGCCCACGAGCTGTTCCACCACGACAGCCGCTACCTCCTCGCCCGCGCCGCCCCCGCTGGCGCACCGACTCTAGGCCGGCGCGAGACCACCGTTCTGCTCACTGGCGTAATGCTTCGCGCCGCCGGCCTCGACTGGTACGAGCAGGGCGCCGTATGGGACCTGTTCGCCAAACTCCGCCCCGAACCCGCCGCCGCCGACCCCGAACGGGAGGCCGTTTGGGCCCGGGCGATGCTGCGGCTGATGACCGTCGACACGCGGCGGCTCACCAGCTCCGCCGGTCCGCTCCAAGGACAGGACGAGTGGGTCAGCGCCTTCGAGAGCGCCGGCCAGTCCCTGGCGCAGCTCGCCCGCCACGACTGCCTCACCCGGGGACTGCGGGCCGTTCTGGCCCACCACCTGCTCTTCCACGCCAACCGCGCCGGGATCTCCACCGCGGACCAATCCTCCATGGCCGCACTGGCGTTGGAAGCCGTCTTCCACTCCGGCGGGGACCTCGTGTCCTCGCAGCCCACCATCCGCTCAACCACTAGGGTCGCCCAAGTGACTACTCTCAGCGATGACCAGTCCCAGTCCTCCGAGCAGCTGCGCACCGCACTGACCGCCCGCCTGCGCGAGCAGAAGGTGATCACCACCGACGCCGTCGAGAACGCCTTCCGCACCGTGCCCCGCGAGCACTTCCTGCCCGGCTTTCCGCTGGAGACGGCCTACGCCGACAACCCCACCTACACCAAGACCGACGGCTCCGGCACCCAGATCTCCGCCGCCTCCCAGCCGTGGATCGTCGCCCTGATGCTCGAACAGCTCGCCGCCAAGCCCGGTGAGCGCGTCTTCGAGTCCGGCGCGGGCACCGGCGTCAACGCCGCCTACCTGGGCACCATGGTCGGCCCCGACAGCCGGGTCGTAACGGTGGACGTGGACGACGACCTCGTCGACGGCGCCCGCAAGCACCTCGTGGACGCGGGCATCACCAACGTCGAGGTCGTCCTCGGCGACGGCGCCCTCGGCCATGAGGCCGGCGCCCCCTACGACAAGGTCATGGCCACCGTCAGCACCGCCGAGATGCCGACCGCCTGGCTCCAGCAGGTCAAGCCGACCGGTCGGATCGTGGTGCCACTGCGGCTGCGCGGCACCGCCAGCCGCTCCATCGCCTTCAAGCGTGGCGAGAGCGGGTGGGTATCGGTCGACAGCCAGCTCGCGGTGTTCATGCCGCTGCGCGGCAGCATGGACGACGCGCGCCGCACCCTCGCCCTCACCGAGCAGGACGACGTGACGCTGCAGGTCCACAAGGACCAGGTCGACGCGGTCGACGCCGGTGCCCTGCTCGGTGTCCTCGACTCCGAGCGCCGCGAGCGATGGACCGGAGTGAACATCCCCGCCGGAACGACCTACGAGTACATGGACCTGTGGCTGGCCTGCGCGCTGCCCAACTCCCTGATGCGCATGAGCGTCGGCGACGGTGCGCAGGAGCGCGGTGTCTCCCGCATGTTCGGGTGGGGTTCCATGGCGGCCGTGGACGGCGCCTCCCTTGCCTACCTCACCATCCGTCCCGCCGAGCCCGGCGAGGACGGCCGCAAGGCGTACGAGACCGGCGTCATCGGCCACGGCCCCAACGGCGCGGAACTCGCCGACCTGGTCTCGCAGGAGATCCGCACCTGGGACAGCGGCTTCCGCGACCGCTCCGTCCGCTTCGAACTCCCCGACACCCCGGCCGCCGCCGACCCGGCCGCCGGCCGCTTCGTCCTGGAACGCCCCCACCACCCCATCACCGTCAGCTGGGAGTGACCTCGTGCACCCGACCGGGCCGATAGCCCAGCGGTTCCCGCTGGTCGCCCGGATCCGGCCCGCGTGCCTGCCCCTTGAGGCCCGGGGGGGGGGGGGGGGGGGGGGGTGGGGGGGGGGGGGGGGGGAGGGGGGGGAGGGGGGGGGAGGGGGGGTGGGCACATGGGCTCCTTCTCGATCGACAGGGGTTCGCCCGGAGCCAACCCGGCGACGAGGCCC
>NZ_JBVJCO010000004.1:30940-48989 GCF_055588525.1 Kitasatospora sp. NPDC041988 | reverse complement strand
TCCGCGCCCGCGCCCCGATCCCCCGCGCCCAGCAGACCAACCGCTCCATCCTCCCCCCCCCCCCCCTCCCCCCCCCCACCCTCCCCCCCCCCCCCCCCCCCCCCCCCCCCCCCGCCCCGGGCACCCGGCAGGACGACCCGGGCCTGGCATCCACCGTCTTCAACCAGGCCGCCCTGCTCGCCTCCGACCTCGCGCTACCTGGCCTCGCCCGCGAACTGTGCCACCGGCACGCCGACCTCTACCTAAGGCTCGGCCCACTGCCGGCGATGAGCGCGATCCGCGGCCTGGAACCGATCGTCAACCTCGCCCGCCTGCACATCAGGGCCGGACGCGGAAGCGAGGGTCACCAACTGCTCCTGTCCCTGTATGACGCCATCGCCACCGGCACCAGCACTGTCCTCGACGGCGTCACCGTGCCTGCCCGCCTCACCGAGACCGACGCCCAACGCGCCGAGGTTCGCGCATGGCTGTGGCGGGTCATGCTTGCCGACGGCACCCGGGCCCTCACCTGCTCCGGCCTCTGGGAGGAAGCCCTCCGACACCTCAACAACTACCGCGGCGTGGGCACCCGGATCCTCGACGGCCGCCAGGTCGCCGTTCTCGCCCGCGCCACCACCGGCGACCTCGACGGCGCTCTCGCGCTCCTCGCGGATACCGAGCCGGGCGACCCCTGGGAGGACGCGGTCACCGCTGTCCTCACCGCCCTGTGCACACCCGGCGGCCGACAGGAAGCCGCCGCCGCTCTCGACCACTGCCAACGCCTGGGGACCGGCCCCGGCCTCGCGGTGTTCACCACCCGGCTGCTACTGACCGCCATCGACGCGGCCGGCGGGACCACCGGCGAGGCCGCCCGGAGCCTCGCACAGTCCCTGATCATCCGTTCGAGGGAATCGGACGACGGATACGCGGCCCGCGACCTCCTCGCCCACTCCACCTACAACGACCTGCTGACCCCGGCCGAGGCCAGCTCCCTCCGCGCGGTGGTTAGGGCATGCGCGCTGGGCGCCGGCCATCTCTCAGCCGTCGGCCGGGCCCGGTTGGAGGAGGCCCTCGCAGAGGCTGCCAGGGTGCTCGAAAAGGCCCCGCTCGACCGGAGCGCGCCCGGACCCGACCCACTTGAATGAACCATTCGAAGGCCCATCGAACTGATCCGGCCCTCCGTCACCCCGGGTGAGCCCAGCGAGTGACTGCCTAGTCGATTGCTCCGGCCCGTCTGGACGGTCAAGGTCCGCCCCCTCACCAGCCGCGTAGGACGTCACCACCCCGACGGACGCCGTAAGCCGCCAGGAGCAGACCACCGACACGCTGGCGAGACGTCTCCTCCAGCCTCCTCGACCCCACCATCACGGTGCAGATCACGCCTGGACCGCCTCAGAGTCTTCCTCCCGTGTCCGTCTCGCCGACGGGTCGGACCCAGGAGGGTTCCACGCAGCCGAGCGGAAGGAGGAAGTTCGAAGCCGGAAAGGCCCTCTATTCGGATCGGCCCTGCGGCTGCAAGCTGATGCGCCTGCGCTCTCCGGACCTGAACCACGTCCCCAGCGGACGAGTTCACGGACCAGAGCGCGCGGGAGAAAGCGCTTCTTCGAACCACCCGGCCGGCAACAGCCGCTCGGTGCCGTTCCACGACAAGGAGTGATCCACGTGAGCACCAACGACGACCTGCTGATCGGCGTCGAGAACCTCATCACTGTGCAGGACCGGTTCTCGGCCGAGGCGGCCGAGTCCGACCCCACCGGCACGTCGGCAGGCGACGACGGCGACAACCGCGACGGACTGAACCTGCCGCAGGAGTAGTCGGCACGTGCACCACGGGGCCCCGCGCGCCGTTGCGGGGCCCCGCTCCTCAGCCCTCAATTCAGTCGACGGAGGTACACATGGACCACCGGTTCGTGAACGCGATCGAGAAGGCCCTCGGATGGGACGGCCCCGCCGTCCTCGGAAGCCGGTTCACGAGGGGCAACATCGCCGACCTGGACATGCTCGACCAGCTCCTGAACCCGAAGAAGCTGCTCGACCTGGTCATGCGCCGCAGCCTCAACGCTCCACAGTTCCGCATGTTCCAGAGCGGCTCAGAACTCCATCCCAGCCGATACATCCAGCCCTCGGTAACCCGGCGCGGGCAGGCTATCCCGATCGCCGACATGCGGCGCGTGGGTGAGCTCCTCTGCTCCGGTGCGACCCTCGTCCTGGACGAAGTGGACTTCTTCGACCCGGCGATGGAAGCGACCTGCCGCGCCCTCCAGTGGTGGTGCCACGAACTCGTCCAGGTCAACGCTTACCTGACGACGCAGGATGCGTCCGGATTCAACCTGCATTGGGACGATCACGACGTGATCATCGTCCAACTCGCAGGCGAGAAGTCCTGGGAGGTACGCGGGGCCTCCAGGACAGCACCTATGTATAGGGACGCGGCCCCGAACTCCGAGCCCAGCGAGCAGAGCGTGTGGGCGGGCACAATGATGCCCGGCGACGTCATGCACATCCCCCGCGGATACTGGCACCACGCCACTCGGAACGACTGCGGCGAGGGCTACAGCCTGCATGTGACGTTCGGCATCGTGAAGCGCACCGGCGTCAACTGGCTGACGTGGCTAGCCGACCAGTCCCGCACCCTCGAAGAGTTCCGCTTTGACCTCGACCGGTGGTCCAGCCCCGAGCAGTGGACGGCACAGCAGGGCCGGCTCGCACAGGTCGTGGCCGAAAAGGCTGCCACGCTGACCCCCGAGGACTTTCTGGCATTCCGCGAGCGCGAGCGCCCCAGTGCCCGCCACGTCCCCGCCATCGGCGTCTTCGGCAAGCCCGAAGCGATCGTGTGTGTCACCGACTTCCCGCCAATCGTCAAGCCGACTGCCGACACCGTGGAAGTCATCGCCGCCGGCAGGAAGATCACGCTTGCCGCGAAGGCGCTGCCCGCGCTGCACCTCATGTTGAGCGGTCACCCGGTGAACCTCGCGCAGGCCGCTGCCGACACCGGCGTCGACACCGAACGCCTGGCCGAAATTCTTGTCGAGGAGGAACTGTGCACCGAGCTGACCCCGGAGTTGTCCTCGGCCTTTACCGGTCTGGTCACGACCGACAGCTCCTCGAAGACGCGCTGAGTCTCGGTGTCCGAGCTATCGACACCGCCGCCAATTACCTCGACTTCACCTCGCACCGTACGCTCGCGCACCTGGCCGCCGACCTGCTACCGGAGTTCACGATCTCGACCAAGGTCGGGTTCCACCGCTCCGGCCACTCGCTGAACCCGGCCGCGCTCTACGAGTCGGTGGAGCGCTCAGTCACCGACCTCGGGCGGGCCCCCGACGTCGTACTCCTTCACAACCCGGAACACACCCTAGGCCGCCGCTCCCGCGACGAAGGGCGGGAGATCCTGGCCGCAGCGTGCCAAGCTCTGGAGGACGCCACGAAGGCGGGCCTCTGCGAGCGGTGGGGGTTCTCCATCTGGAACCCCCACCCACTCCTGCAGCTCATCAACCCCACCGCGCCGATCCCCAAAGTCCTGATGACTCGTGCCGGCCTGCTGGTAGATGCCGACACCCTCGCGGCCGTCGAGACACTGTCGGCCGTTCTGGCCATCGACCCCAGCGACCGCTGGGGCATGGCGCCCTTTGGCGGCGACACCACCTTGGAGGTCTGGAGGGCCTTCGACACCCGGACGTTCCTCGGCGAAGGCGACGAGTGCACCACCGTGCAGGCGGCTTTCCGGGTGTCCTACGAGATCCCCAAGGTAGCCAGGATCGCCGTGGGCACCAGCTCTCCTTCCCACTTGCGAGCCCTCGTCGAGGCCACAACACTGGGCGTCGACCTCGCAGTGGTCAGCCGGTACCGGGCGTTGCTGAACGAACGGGCTGCAGCACGTTCATGAGGACAGCTCAGCGATCAGTCGGCCCGACGACTCCTGAGCGGGCTCCGTGAACGGCATCTTCTTGCCGCTCCGTGCGTGTGCCCGCAGGACGTTCGCGCAGAACAGCAACTGCGCCACCTTCCCCGAGCGGGACTGAAGGTCCTCCGCAAACTCCCGTTGGACGCGGCCGGCAACCTCGGGCACTCCCAGAGAGAATCCCCAGAGCGTCGCCGCGTCCAACCCACGCGGCCCCCGACCCCAGTCCTCCCAGTCCAACAGGCACAGCTCCGGGGCGGTGACGTTGCCCCAATGAAGATCCCCATGGGCGGTGGTCCACTCACCGACAGCGGTGTTCACCGTCTCCCCGAACACCTCAGCGATACGCCGGCTCAGGTGGTCCTGCGACATGCAGACGCGCTCCGTGCGATGTCCGGCGAGCGCGCCGAGCGAGCTAGCCAAGTCCTTCCACCAGGCGTCCGCGAGCCCCGGGTCGTCGGTGATGCTGCCCGAGGCGCTAATGATCGGGGCAGTAATGAGCGTCATCTCCTCCGCCCGCCAGACCACGCCGCGCTCGCGGTCCTGCCAGCGAAACGCCCGCATCAACTCCGGCTTCGCCACACTCGTCAGCACCGACGCGCATTCGGTACCTGTCCAGGACTGCCCATGAATCTCGTCCGCCGACCGCCACTGCAGCCGAAGCCAGGTGCCCTGATCGGTGCGAAAGCCCGCCGTCCCCCCGTGGTTACCGTAGACACCTGACGACCGGTCCAGACCAAGCTCGAGTGCCCGCTCAACCAGACCGAGCACATCATCATGCGGATGCTGCCGAAGGTCCGTCATCGAGCCCACAAGGGTCTCCTCACATGCCGATTTGGGACTACCACAGTACGGCCATGGCTGTGATCCACGTGCCGATGTGGCCCACACAAGCTACTGAACTTAATCGGGCGATGCCGGGTGATTGCCTGACACCTGATGGATGCGTCCGGTAGATATGTGCGCGTGAACGACTCCACACCTCCCGAGGACGGCGAGCTTACTTCCTTCGCCAAGGCGAAGAACTGGTGCAAGAAGCACGAGCCCCAGCTCCGCGCCGCCGGCGCCGTGGGTCTGGCCGTGGGCCTGATCGTGGTCCGCCATCTCGCCCAGAGGCGGGACGCCGAGACGTACGCCGTCGAGACGTACGAAGTCGAGGACATTGCGGCTTCCAAACCGGTTTCCGTCACCGAAACCACGGGCGACTCTCGACCGTCCCCCACCCCCCACGTGCGGAAGCTTCGCGAGGGTTGGAACGCCAGCGAGGAAAAGAAGGCGCAGTACAAGGCGGAGACAGGGGACGACCTCGCACCGGGTACCACATGGGTCCACCCCTCGAAGGACGAGACCCCCGGCGAAGCCGCAGCCTGAGCACAAAGTTTTTCTTTTAGACCCGCTGGAGGCTGCTGGTGCACGAGAGAGCAGCTCGGATGGACCATCACGGGCCACGGCAGGTCGGTAGATTCCTGCCATGACTGACGGCGAGAAGTACCTGGAGAAGAGCCAGTTGTCCGGGCGGATGGGGAAGGCCGCCGAGTACTTGGTGGCGGCGTCGTCCATCCTCGCCACGAACGGTGAGCTGAACGTCTCCACCTCGCTGGTCGACGATGAGGGCGTGGACCTGGTCTTTCACCGCCGCGGGAGCACGGCGACCCTGGCGGTACAGGTAAAGGCGCGAATGTCGACCGGCGTGCAGGTCCAGCAAGGCAAGGTCATGGGCTTCGTGCGAGCACAGACGTTTCAGCCGCGGGCCGACCTCGACATGCTGTTCATCGTAGTGGACATCGAGCAGGGGGCGATCACGACAGCCTGGCTGGTACCGAGCATCACGTTTACCGAGCTGGTGACTGAGGCGAACAGCCGGGGACGCTACCGGTTCTCGGCGTCCATGAAGCAGGGCTCCAGGGACCAGTGGAGCCCGTTCCGCCTGACCGCGCCGGAGCTCCCCAAGCGCATCCTCGCCCGACTCACCGAGTTGGAGACGGGCACGGTGCCGCACCTCGGACTGGCCGGAGAGCATTGACGGACGAGCGGCTACGCGGATGGCTGTTGGGTGCGGGTGCCGCAGAGCCGTTGGCTGCCCTCGGGCCTAACGAAGAGGACGGTCGACCGCGCCCGAGTGATGGCGACACGCAGAAGCCGGCGCTGTCTCCGAGTGCGCTCGGCGTCCCATTGGGGGTCAAGTAGCCGGCCAGCTCTCATCACCGCGCGATCTGCAGCCGCGCCGAGAGCAATGCCCGATTCTACGTCGACGGGGGCCAGGTCGGGGCAGCCTCAGCCTGTCCCGACCCTCGACCCCTCGAGCGACCGACTCCGGTGATCCAAGCCCTGGTCGCAGGTCGCTCACCAAGATCATCCTGGGGGACTTTTCGGGGACTTTCCGCTCTGTCAGGGGGAGTTTCCGGGGACTTTTTGCCGCGTAACACGGCAAGCCCCCGAAAGATCGGAAAGGGCCTCCGACGCAGGTCAGAGGCCCTTCCGGGGGCAAAGCCCCTGGTACGGCGGATGGAGCCGGCCTGTACGCCGGGTACAGATCGCCTCTCTCCTTCCTTCGGGGTTGCCCCGTTGCGGTAGTGGCTTCAGGAATCCCGGCAGCGGTCGCCGCCGAGTCCAGCTCCAGGGACGCTCACTCCATAGACGCCTTGCCAAAAGCACGGACCTCGCGCCCGTCGCCTCGCGCTCCGGGCTGTAGACAACACACAAGTACACGGCAAGGCACCGGCTGCTCCAGTTCCCGCCCCCTCCACCGCCGGCGACTCGATGGCGCCTGCCCCGCCAAGCGCTTGTCCGCTGGCGCTCGCTTCAAGCGCGTCGGCATGGCGTCGAGCGCGCAACCTTCGACCCCAGAACCTGACTATCCGTCAGCAAAGTCAGCATTGAGTCAGCATTGGTCTGACTAAACCTGGCTACACATGCCCGTACCTGAGACTCACGGCCGATCGCCGAAGCCGTCGCTTGGCGGCACGAACGTTCTCCTGGAACGGTGGATCGCAGACCGACGGGCTACGATCCAGCGCAACTCGACACACCGCATCGTGGACACATAGTCCCAGGTCAGCGCGCCCTTCCCCGTGGCTTCAGGGGCAGTTGGGGCACCTCGGGAGCGGCCAGCCGAGCCCCGTCGTAGCCGCGCACCTCACCGAAGCGAGTGCCGGTCATCCACTCCTCACGCGCCTGCCTGATATCCTCATCCGTCCGGGCGATGAAGTTCCACCACATGACGAGCTTCTCCTCGAACGGCTCGCCGCCGAGGAGGAGGACGGCGGCGTCGGTGCGGGCGAGGAGGGGGAGTTCGCGGCGGTCGGTGCCGAGGTAGAGCATGGAGCCGGGTTCGACGCGGACGCCGTCGACGTCGACGCTGCCGGACATGGCGAGGACGGCGTACTCGAAGCCGGGTTCGAGGGGGAGTTTGAGGTCGGCGCCCTCGGTGAGGGCGAGGTCGGCGCCGACGAGGGGGGTGTAGGCGGTGCCGGGGGAGGCGGCCGTGTCGAGGGTGCCGAGGATGACGGTGGCGCGCAGGCCGGGGGCGGTGACGACGGGCAGCTCGGTGTGGTGCTCGAAGGCGGGGGCGGTGTGGCGGTGGGCGTCCGGGAGGGCGACCCAGAGCTGGGCGCCTTCCAGGAAGCGGGCGTGCTCGCGCGGGGACTCCTCGGAGTGGGAGATCGCCCGGCCGGAGGTCATCAGGCCCAGCTCGTAGGGGCGGACGGTCTGCAGGCTGCCGAGGCTGTCGCGGTGCAGGACCTCGCCCTGGTGGAGCCAGCTCACGGTCTGCAGTCCCATGTGGGGGTGCGGCGGCACCTGCATGCCGGGCTCGTCGGCGATGTCGTCCGGGCCGTAGTGGTCGACGAAGCACCAGGCGCCGACCATCCGGCGGCCGAGGTTGGGCAGCAGCCGGCGCACGACGGTGCTCTCGCCGAGCGGGACCTGTCGTCCGGTCAGCAGCTCCCGGACCGGGCCGGTCCCGGCCTCGCCGCCGCAGCGGGTGGGGGCGGGCTTGAGATCGAGGTTGCTCATGTCGCGGATCCACCACCGTACGGGTCGGGGCCCGGCCGGAGCCGGAGGGTCGTCGGCAACGATCATCCATCAACCCGGGGTGTTCCTCCACCCGCATCGACCGGGTCGGGCGGCCGCGGCGTCCATCCGGGACGACGCAAACCCCCGTGGCCCCCGGCGTCGAACCCAGGGCCCGGTGTCAGGCCCCCAGGCCCCGGTACCAGGCCCAGGGCCCGGCAGACGCCGCCGCGGGTCAGTGCCCGCAGGCCCACCAGGCGTCCGCCGTCGCCGCGTCCGCGAGGGCGCGCAGCTTGGCGACGGCCTCGCCCGGGTCCTCCGCCCCGTACACCGCCGAACCGGCCACGAAGACGTCCGCGCCGGCCTCGGCGCAGCGCTCGATGGTGCTCGCCGCGACGCCGCCGTCGACCTGCAGCCACAGCTCCAGGCCGTACTTGTCGATCAGCTGCCGGGTGCGGCGGATCTTCGGCAGCATGATGTCGAGGAACGCCTGCCCGCCGAAGCCCGGCTCGACCGTCATGATCAGCAGCATGTCCAGCTCGGGCAGCAGGTCCTCGTAGGGCTCGATCGGCGTGCCCGGCTTCAGCGCCATGGAGGCGCGGGCGCCCTTGGCCCGGATCTCGCGGGCGAGCCGGACGGGCGCGGCGGCGGCCTCCACGTGGAAGGTGACGGAGCCGGCGCCGGCCTCGACGTACTGGGGAGCCCAGCGGTCCGGGTCCTCGATCATCAGGTGGCAGTCGAGCGGGATGTCGGTGGCGCGGGCCAGCGACTCGACGATCGGGACGCCCAGCGTCAGGTTCGGCACGAAGTGGTTGTCCATGACGTCGACGTGCAGCCAGTCCGAGCCCCTGACGGCCTCGGCCTCGTCGGCGAGCCGGGCGAAGTCCGCGGACAGGATGCTGGGGTTGATCTGCGCCATTACCGATGCCTTCGTACGAGGGTTCCGGTGCCGGGAGCGGGCACCTCGTCCCATCATCTCGCGGCGGACCGGCCGGGGCCGAACCCGATGGTTCCGGACAGTGAGACCTCCCCGTGACCCTCATCACACCCCGAGCGGGGTTACCGTGACCGCCGCCGTGGTCATCAGCCTTGTGCACCACCTCGTCCTCCGCTTCCGAACACCGAACACCGCCGGCAACGAACGCGGCGCACCACCCACCCGTCTCCCAGTGTTCTCAGTGGTCCCCCGTGGCCCCCCGTGCCCGTCCGAGGAAGGTCTTCCGTTGGCCGAACTGGTCCATCCCGCCCGCGCCCTGTGGTGGCTCTTCGAGCCGGTGCACGCCGTCACCTACTTCTCGCCCGAGGGCCGCGCCGCCTTCGAGGCCGCCGGGCTGCGCGGCACGTGGCGCGGCTACTTCGCGGGCCGCGCGGCACCGCTGGGCCCGGTGGACGCGCCGCCGGTGATCGCCGCCTTCTTCAGCTTCGCGCCCGCCATGGTGGAGCGCGCCCTGCCGGACATCTGGAAGTTGGCGGACCCGGACGCCGCACTGGCCGCCCGGGTCCAGGGCTCCTCGGCGGCGCTCGCGCGGCTGCTGGAGCACGTCGAACCGGAGCAGATCGAGCTGGTCGCCGACCTGCTGGAGCGGGCCGTCTCCCGCCTGGACTGTGCCGGCCGGGTGCTGGCCGCCGCCAACTCCGCCCTCCCCCGCCCCGACGGCCTGTACGGGCGGCTCTGGCAGGCCGCCACCGTGATGCGCGAGCACCGGGGGGACGGCCACGTCGCCGCGCTGGTCTCGGCCGGGCTGGACGGCTGCGAGGCGCTGGTGGTGCGCTGCGCCCTGGACGTCCGCCGCGACGTGATGCAGCCGATGCGCGGCTGGACCGACGAGCAGTGGGACGCGGCCACCGCCCGCCTGGTGGAACGCGGCTGGCTGACCGGGCGCGGCACCATCACCGAGTGCGGGCGGATCCGCCACCAGTCCCTGGAGGCCGCCACCGACCTGGCCGCCGCCCGGGTCTGGGAGAACCATCCGCGCGCCGAACTCGACCGGCTCGCCGCCGCGCTGAAGCCGATCTCGGCGCTCTGTCGCAGCGCGCTGCCGCCGATCAACCCGATCGGACTGCCCGCCGCGACGGCCTGACGTCGGCCGGGGTCACCCGCCGCCCGGGCCGCCGCCCGCGTGGTCACCGCCCGCCCGGTCACCACCCGGGCGGGTCGCGTCACCCCCCGTCGGCGGGCCCGACGGCGCTCCCGTCGGCGGGCCCGACGGCGCTCCCGTCGACGGGCCCGGAGGCGCTCCCGGGCGGTCCGAGGACGATCCCCCGCCCCGCGTAGAACCGCTCGAACTGCCGCCACGGCACGTGCGCGTACGCCTGCGAATCGCCCGCGAAGCCGGACGGGTTGTGGATCACCAGCGCCGTCCCCGTGGTGCCCACCGCCAGCACCAGGTGGCCGCCGCGCCGCTGCGGGTCGGGCCCGTCAGGGTCGCGGATCGCGGGGTGCACCGACAGCATGACCAGCCGCCCGCCGGCCACCTCCGCCGCCACCTGCGCGGGCGTCAACTCCCGGGCCTGCGCGGCCAGTCCCCACCGCTCGCGGACGTACGCGGCGAACGGTGTGTGGATCAGGCCGCGCAGCCGTTCGCCGTCCCGCTCGTACGCGCCGGCCGCCAGGCACTCCCCCGCCAGCGGCACCGCCGCCGGAGCCACCCCCCACCAGTGGTCCAGCGCCATCCGCAGGCAGGCCACCCCGCAGAGCCGCCACGACCAGTACTCGTACTCCTCCGGCGTGGCCGCCCCCGACTCGCCCCAGCGCGGATCGTCCGCCGCGCTCACCGCACCGGCCACGATCTCCCGTACCAGGCCCGCCGACTCCCACTGCGCGTAGTACGGCACGTCGTGCACCACGGCCGGGCCACCGCTGTTCTGCTCCACCGTCCCCATCCCCCGACGCTCTCACGCCGGACGGGCGCGGCCGCCCCGCGACACTCCCCTCCCCCGCCGCCACGGGCTGTCTGTGGTGCCCGCTAGGGTCGGTCTGATCATCCGGATCATGGAACACCACCCCTGGGGGCCGGGCATGGGCATCGAGCAGGACTGGGACGGGCGCCTGCAGCTGGAGCCCTGGCAGCTGCCGGAGGGCTTGTCGCACCTGCCCAGCCGGGAGTTCCTGACGCAGGAGGGCCTGCCCGAGGCCGCGGCCTTCCTCGACTTCTCCAGCCTCGACGCCACCCCGCTGGAGCCCTTCACCGACGGCGGGAGCACCGGGGAGCGCCTCTTCGTCCTCGGCGGGACCGCCTACCTCGCCGATCTCGCCCGCGAGGGCGACGCCGTGGTCCTCGACGGGGTGACCGGTGAGGTCTTCCTCGCCGCCCACCGCCGCGGGGCGCTCCGGCGCGACCTGCTCGCCACCGGCCTGCCCGCCCTGGTCGGGCTGATGCGCGAGGTCGATGTGGCGGCCCTGGCGGCGGAGGACCGCGACGCGCTGGCCGGGGAGCGCGGGCCGACGATCGTCGCGGAAGTGGTCCGGGTCGTCCGGGAGCGGCTGCGCGCGACCGACCCGGAGCTGTTCGCGCACTACGACGCCGCGCCCCCGCACTGGGAGACGGCCCTGCTGGTGCGCTCCCTCGCCTGGGGCGCACTCCCCGGCGGACCGGACGGGCTCGCGTACGAGCTCGGGCCGGAGCTGGTCGAGGACCTCGCCGCTCTCACCGAGGACGGTACGGTCCGCCGCTTCCGCCCGGAGGAGCTGCCGGACGGGCTCACCCACGGGCCGACCCGCCGGCTGCTCACCGTGGTCGGCCTGCCGACCGGCGGCACCATGCTGGACGTCTCCGCCGACGGGCCGCTGATCACCATGGTGGAGGCGTACCCGGAGCACTTCGCCCCCGACGGGGCCACAGTCCGCGACGACGTACCCGACCCCGAGCCCGACCCCGACGGCTGGGAGCGCGACCACCAACGGCACCATCTGGCCCTCGCCGCCTGGCCGTACGACCTGGCGATAGCCCTCGACGGCGCCACCGGCCGCCTGGAGCTGCCCGCCTGGGACGACCCCGGCCTGCCCGCGGCCTACCTCAACCGGGACGTCTCCGCCCTGCTCCACACCCTCTGGACGTGCGAACGGATGCGCGCCGAATGGCGGTTGTGGGAGTACGGCGTCGCCAAGGACCGGTGGGAGGTCTTCGACCCGCAGTCACTGCTGAGCGGCGTGGTCGAGGGCGTGCTCGCCGCCCTCGACCCCGATGCGTTCGCCGGCCCCGACCACTCCTGGCAGCTCCTTGCCGACGACGACCACATGGGCGGCCTGCTCTACTGAGCCTCCCCCTGCGCCGAAGCGGGCTCCCTCTCGGCCGTCTCCGCCGTCTCCCCCGACGCCGTCGCACCCTCGGCCTCTGCACCCTCGGCCTCTGCACCCTCGGCCTCTGCACCCTCGGCCTTCGAGGCGTCCGCCTTCGACCGGAAGGCGAGCCGGTCCGCCGCCCGGCGTCCGCGGCGCTCGACCGGCAGCGAGCCGGTGGCCGCCGCCAGCCCGAACGGCGGCATGTCGAAGTAGATCGCCTCGTACGACCCCTCCGGCACGATGTACGTCTCGTGCCAGAGCCCCACGTGCTGCCGGGTCTTCCCGCCCCGCACCTTGCGGTTGGCGATGCCCCACGCCTTGTGGTGGAAGGCGTCCGGCGCGGCGGCGTACGCGTACAGCTTCTCCTTCGACTCCCAGTACTGGACCACGTAGTACGTGCGTGGGGAGGCGGTCAGCAGGATGCGTCCGCGCAGCCCGCGCTCCGGGGCCTTGGCCAGCTCGTAGAGCATCCGGAACATCGCCAGCATCACCTGCCCCCACTGGTGGACGGCCCAGAAGCGGTTGATGCGCATGCCTATCAGCAGCACCACCGTGTCTCCCGTGGCGGCCGCGGTGGTGTACCCCGGAGTCGGTTTGGCGAACACGTCTGCCTCCAGCTGGCCCCTCGCCTCATGTAAGCGGTGATTACATCAGCGGGCGACAACCCGGTCAAGGCTCCGCGCAAAACCCAATTCCCGTGCCGTCAAGGGCGATTGGCCACTCCCTGACCGAAGGTGTCCAGCACCTTCGCAGCCAGCTCCTCCGCCTTCTCCGGCGGCAGATACCCGTCGATGATCATCTGCGACAGCCCGTACACCAGCGCCTGCCCGGCCAGGCCCACCAACGCCGGATCGCCCGGCCGCAGCCGGCCCGCCACCTGGTCGGCGACGATGTACCCGGTGAACGCCTCGTCGATCTCCGACAGCCGCTGCTGCAACTCCGGCTGCCGCGACGGCGTGAACACCCGCGCCCGGACCAGCTCGAACCGGTGCGGATGCCGAATCGCGTACCGGATGAACCCCAGCCCGATCGCCCGCAGCGCCGCCCCCTCGCTGCCCTCGACCTCCGCCCGCTGCCACCGCTCGAAGTCCGCCAGCACCTGGTCCGCCAACGCCGTCAACAACGCCTGCCGGTCCGCGAAATGCCGGAACGGCGCCCCCGCCGACACCCCCGCCCGCCGCGCCACCTCCCGCATGCTGACCGCGCCCAGCCCCTCCTCGTCCAGCACCTCGAACGCCGCCGCCACCAACGCCTCGGGCAGCGCCCCGTGGTGATAACTGCCCCGCCGGGCAGGCCTCTCCGTCATGCCTGCAGTGCTACCACAGCGGCCCGCACCTTCAGGAACCGTCCACCCACCGAAGCGAAGTCTCCCACCGCCTCTTGGTCCACAGGTGTTGACCATTACTCACGCGCCTCGACCACCCTTGGACGGGGTTTCGTCCCACCCGGCGGGGAGCCCCGCAGCCACCCCGAATACGGTCCCGTCGGGGGCCGAGGCGCAGACCCGGCCGTCCCCGACCACGGGCGCGGAAGCCTGTCTCAGAAGATAACGCTTGCATCACGACCAGAGATCGCGTGCAGCAGTCGCGAGTCGGGCTCCGTCAGGTTGAGCGGGGGAGCCAAGGGGGCTTCGGGAGGGGCGAAGATGATCAAGAGACACGAGCCGGGTGACCATGCGAACCGCTGACGTCCCCGCCTTCACGGCATTCGTGCATGCACGGTCGTCGGCCCTCTTCAGGACCGCACTGCTGCTCACCGGCGAGCGTCATGTGGCCGACGATCTGGTGCAGTCCACGCTGGAGCAGGTCTGTCGGCACTGGCGCCGGATTCGCTCCGCCGACGCACCGGAGGCCTACGCACGCCGGATCCTGGTGAACCTCGCCAACGACCGCTGGCGCAAACTACGCGGACGTGCGGAAGTACCCCTGGACGACGGTATCGGGGACGGGTACGTCGATCCGTACAAAGGTCTCGTGGTCCGCGACGAGTTGATGCGCGAGCTGCAGTCCCTGCCGATCGGCATGCGCACCGTACTGGTGCTGCGGTACTTCGAAGATCTCGACGACGCGGAGATCGGCCACTTGATGAACATCTCGGCCGGCTCGGTCCGATCCCAGGTGGCCCGGGGCCTGTCGAAACTCCGGTCGACCGTCGATGCACAGGCACTGCACACACGTTCGGGAGGGGCGGCATGAAGGACTACGACCTGGAGGAGGAGCTGGCCGCGGCCATGCTCGACCGTTCACGGCAGGAACCGCCGCGCAGCTACGACGTCGATGACCTCATCGGGTCGGTACGGCAGCGCCGCCGGCGCCTGCAGACAGGTGCGGCGGCGGCCGTGGTGATCGTGGCCCTGGGCGCTGGCTTCTTGTCTCAAGCGGATCACGACCGCGCCTCGGTGCCCGTACAGGCATCGACCGCGCCGAGTGCCGATATGCCTCCTCCACCCCCGCCCATCGAGCCGCCCTTGCCCACGGCTTCGGCATCGGCTTCGAAACCGGCCTCCCCGGCCGACCCGGCCCGGACGACGAACACCCTGTTCCTCTCTGCCCTGCGCTACCAGAATCCGGCCACCCGCTCTGAGGTGGATCCGGCAGAGGTGGCAGCATTGTTCGCCAACGAGTCCACGTACCAACGGATCTGGGGCGCCGACTCCCGCGGTGTGACCTGCGGTGCCTTGGTCGACGGCGTGCTGGCGTCGGGTGAGGTCCTGCTGTACCAGGGGACCGAACGGCTCGACCGGACCCCTTCCCTGAACTTCGACGGGGCCACGGGGAAGGTGACCGACCTGACCTGCAGAACGGTCGCCGGAGACAGCAAGGGGGGCGACCCTACGGTTTCCGGCTTCTACGGCGGGCTGGTGGCGGCCACCAAGTCCGGAGACTCCACGGCCATGGCAAGGCTCGGGAAGCAGTTCGTGACCGCGCACCTTCGATCCGAGCAGGGCCCGACCGCCGGCACCTGCTCCTTCGCCACCCCCCCTTTCTGGCTCGCCGACAACCCCTCGTCCGGAACTCTCACCCACGGATGGACCGTGAACCTCGGCGGCCACCACGACTTCCCGATCGAGATCGACGAGACAGCGAAGATCGCCAGATCTTGCGGCGGCTGAGCCGCACCAGCCGCCACTGAGGCAGACGACACCGGACCGAGCACGCACGACGGCGCGTCCGGAAACCCCTACACGCCCTTACCGGCCAATAGGCGATGTCCGCGTGCCCGGACGTCGGAAAGCGAGTGCCCGCATGAAGCATCGGACAGCCTTCGTCATACCCGTACTCGTGGGCGCCGCCATGGTGGCCCACGTCCTGATCCCGACCTCGGGTCCCGCCGGGGGCGCCCCTCCCGGCCCACTGCCGACGTCAGCCCCGTCAACTCCGTCAGCGCCGGGCACACTTTCCGAGCAAGCACTTGCCGCCACGGGTACGACAACGCCGGAACAGGCCGTGCGCCTCGCGCTCGACGGGCTCGGGGTGCACCACGGCCGGTACGCTCTCGCCGTCGAGGACCTCACCTCGGGCCGCTCGGCCGCCTACGGTTCGTCCACCGAGACCTTCACCTCCGCGAGCATCATCAAAGTCAACATTCTGGCCGCCCTGCTGCTGCAGACGCAGGACCGCGGAGGCCGACTCAGCTCTGCTCAGCGACAGCTGGCCTCCGACATGATCCGCGTGAGCGACAACGACGCGGCGCAGAAACTCTGGATCGAGATAGGCAGACGCCAAGGTCTGGACGCGGCCAACGCCCGACTCGGACTCACCCCGGCGCACGCCGGCCAAAGGGGAGCCTGGGGACTGACCCGGACCACGGCCGGTGACCAAATCTCCCTCCTGAAGGCCGTGTTCACGCCGGACTCCCCCTTGAACGCCGCATCCCGGTCGTACATACGGGCTCTCATGAGCACCGTCACCGACGGACAGAACTGGGGCGTCGGCGCAGCGGGAGCGCCCGGCGACCTGCCCGTACTCAAGAACGGCTGGCTCCCGGACGGGATGCCTCAGCTATGGGTCGTCAACAGCGTGGGCATCGTCGAACGTGCGGGACACACGCTGCTCGTCGTCGTACTCACCGACGGTCAGCCCACGCGGGAGACCGGCATCGCACTCATCGAGCAGGCCGCGGCGACCGCGGTCGAGGCACTGGTGCGCACGCCCTGAAAACCCTCTCGTCCATGCGGTGCAGGCGTCGCAGACGCCCCCGCGGGGCCACGCGGATTGCCCGCACCAGCCGCGAGGGCATCCAGCTCCTGGAAGAGCACCGCGACAGCTTCATTGACGAGCTGGCTCGACCACGATCTCGGCGGCGACGACACCATCATGCCGGTGGTGACCCTCATGGAAGAGGCCGCCTTCAACGGACGGCCCTTTCGGATCGGAACGGTCTTCGTTCACAGCGCCAATCCCATCGGTGCCGAAACCGTCGTCCGGTCGCTCACACGCTGGAGCTACCGGGTCCAGCGGGCAACGGCCCAGGGAGTCCGACCGCAGTCCGCTGGACCGGCCACCACCTGGACTTCGCCGCCCCGGCCACGGGCGAACTCCTCCTCACCGACCCGGGATTCGCCGGCGCCGGGCCGAACAGCATCCTGCTCAGGCAGTCGGCCGTCGACCGCCTGCTCGGGGCCGACGGCGTGCTGCTGTGGGCCGTGACGCTGGTCGACCACGGCACGGCGTGGGGGCTCGACCGGTCCGCGTACTGCGTCCTCGACTCCGGCACGGTCCACACCCTGCCCTGCCCGGGACCGCCGACCGGCCGCCGGGGCCCGGCGGCGAGGTGGCCGGGGCGGAGCTGAACCCGGCGGGACCCCGGCCCCGGCGTGGTGAACGAGCCGGGGCCGGGGCCGGGACAGACCGCGCGGCTACCAGGCGTAGTCCTCCGGGGCGGGCTGATGGCCGGGGAAGATCTCGTCCAGCCGGTCGAGCGTCTTCTGGTCGAGCTTGACGTCGAGCGCGCCCACCGCCGCATCGAGGTGCGCGAGCGTGCGGGGGCCGACGATCGGCGCCGTGACGGCCGGGCGGCTGAGCAGCCAGGCGAGGGCGAGGTCGCCGGGGTCGGTGCCGAGTTCGGCGGCGAAGTCCTCGTAGGCCTGGATGCGGTCGCGGTTGGCGGCGAGGATCTCGGCGGCGTGTCCCATGGCGCCGCGGACGGCGGTGCCCTCGCGCTCCTTGCGCAGGACTCCGCCGAGCAGGCCGCTGCGGAGCGGGGACCACGGCAGCAGGCCGAGGCCGTAGTGCTGGAGGGCGGGGATGACCTCCAGTTCGACGGTGCGGTCGATCAGGTTGTAGAGGGACTGCTCGCTGACCAGGCCGAGGAAGTGCCGGGCGCGGGCGGCTTCCTGGGCCTGGGCGAGGTGCCAGCCGGCGAAGTTGCTGGAGCCGACGTAGATGATCTTGCCCTGGGCGACCAGGACCTCCATCGCCTGCCAGATCTCCTCCCAGGGCGCGTCCCGGTCGATGTGGTGCATCTGGTAGAGGTCGATGTGGTCGGTGTTGAGCCGGCGCAGGCTGTCCTCGACCGCGCGGCGGATGCCGAGGGCGGAGAGGCGGCCCTCGTTCGGCCAGTCGCCCATCGGGGCGTACGCCTTGGTGGCGAGCACGGTCCGCTCGCGGCGGCCGCCGCCCTGGGCGAACCATCTGCCGATGAACTCCTCGGTGCGGCCCTTCAGGTTGCCCTCGCTGTCACGGCCGTACGCGTTGGCCGTGTCGAAGAAGTTGATGCCCCGCTCGTGGGCGGTGTCCATGATCAGGTGGGCGTCCGACTCCTCCGTGTGCGGGCCGAAGTTCATGGTGCCCAAGCAGAGACGGGAGACGGTGAGGCCGGTGGGGGGGGGGGGGGGGGGGGGGGGGGGGGGGGGGGGTGGGGGGGGGGGGGGGGGG
>NZ_JBVJCO010000004.1:0-30930 GCF_055588525.1 Kitasatospora sp. NPDC041988 | reverse complement strand
CCCAGAGCCGAAACCGCACAAACACGCCGCCCCCCCCCACAAAAAGGAAGACCCCCCCCCCCCCCCGTGGGGTCGCCCCCCCCCCCCCCCCCCCCCCCCCCCCCCCCCCGGCGCCGGTGTCCAGCACATTCCGCCGGGCGGACGGAAGCCGGGCCGAAGGTCGTCCGAAACGGCCGCCGCACGGCGGGAATGTGGTGCGCGGAGGCGCAGGACGGCACCTCACCGCCCGTGCGTGGCGAACTTCCGTACGGCGAGCGGCCCGCTGACCGCCAGCAGCACCGCGCACCAGAGCAGCGTCGCGGGTACGGCGTGCTGCATCGGCCAGGTCCCGCCGGGCGCGGACGGGTTGCCGAACAGTTCGCGGCAGGCCTGCACCACGGCGCTGACCGGGTTCCAGTCGGCGATCACGCGCAGCCAGCCGGGCATGCCGCCGGTGGGCACGTACGCGTTGGTGACCATCGCCAACGGGAAGACCGCGACGGCGAGTTGGCCGGCCGCCTCCTCCTTGCCGACGGCCAGCCCGAGGAAGGTGCCGACCCAGGTCATCACGAAGCGGAACAGCAGCAACAGTCCGAACGCCCCTGCGGCGTCGGCCGGTCCGCCCCTGATCCGCCAGCCCGCCACGAGACCGACCACGGCGAGCAGGGCCAACACCACCACGCTGACCAGGAAGTCGGCCAGGGTCTGCCCGAGCAGCAGACCGGTCCGCGAGACGGGCATCGAACGGAGCCGGTCGGTGACGCCGCGCCCGACGTCGCGGGCGGCGCCGACCATGGTGGGCATGACGCCATTGACGGCCACCATGGCGAACAGCCCGGGCATCAGGAACTCTCGGTAGTTCCCACCACCCGGCACCTGTATGGCGCTGCCGAAGACGTAGCCGAAGACCACCACCATCACCACCGGCACCGCCAGCGAGGCGGCCAACAGGCCTGGCGAGTGCCGGTAGTTGAGCAGCACCCGGAGCATCGAGGACCAGGCGTCGGAGAGCAGCCGGCCCGGCGCGGAGAGGGTCCGGCCCGACGCGGGGAGCGCGGGCGGAGCGACGGACGCGGCCATCAGGCGGCCCTCCCCTGGGCGGATTCGGCGGTGAGCGCGAGGAAGACGTCGTCCAGCGACGGCGGCCGCACCGCGACGTCCTGCGCGACCACCCCCGCCGCGTCCAACTCCCGCACCAGCCGCGGCAGCAGCACCTCCACCCCGGGCCGGGTGACGACGGCGACGGTCCGCTCGGCCTGGTCGACCACGACATCGCCGCTCTCCCCGAGGGCGGCCAGCACCACGGCGGCGGAGCCGAGTTGGCCGGCCTGCGGGAGGGTGACCGCGATCCGGGTGCCGATCGCCGCCTTGAGCCGCTGCGGCGGACCGGTGGCGATGGCGGCGCCGTGGTCGATCACCACGATGTCGTCGGCGAGCCGGTCGGCCTCCTCCAGGTACTGGGTGGTGAGCAGCACGGTGGTGCCGCCGTCGGCCAACTCCTTGACGCTGGACCAGATCTCCTGCCGGCTGCGCGGGTCGAGGCCGGTGGTCGGCTCGTCCAGGAAGAGCACCGGCGGGCTGGTCACCAGGCTGGCGACGAGGTCGAGGCGGCGGCGCATGCCGCCGGAGTAGGTGCGGACGAGGCGGTCGCCGGCCTCGGCGAGGCCGAACCGTTCGAGCAGCTCGCCGGCGCGGGCCCTGGCGGCCCGGGCACCGAGGTGGTGCAGCCGGCCGAGCAGGTGCAGGTTGTCGCGGCCGGTGATGCCCTCGTCGACGGCGGCGTGCTGCCCGGCCAGCCCGATGCTGCGCCGGACCGCCTCGGCCTCGCGCACCACGTCGTATCCGGCGACCCGGGCGGTGCCGCGATCGGGGGCGACCAGGGTGGCGAGGACGCGGACGGCGGTGGTCTTGCCGGCGCCGTTGGGGCCGAGCAGACCGCAGACGGTGCCGGCCGGGACGGTGAGGTCGAGGCCGCGCAGGGCCTCGGTGCCTCCGGAGGCGGTTCGGGCGGTGCTTCCGGCGGCGGGTCGGGAGGCGGTTCGGGAAGTGCTCCCGGAGGTGATTCCCGTCGTGACTCCGGTGGTGGCCCCGGACCGGGTGCCGGAGCGGGCTCCGAATCGTTTCGCCACGCCCGTCATCTCGACGGCGGGCCCACGGGTCGCTGGCATGGCTCTGCCCCTCTGCTAAGTACAGCGTACGTAAAAGTGCGCGCCCACGCATCGTACTACGTACGCCGTACGTATCTAAGATGGGTAACCGAGGTGATCTTCCAGTGCCGTCCAGCAAGCCCCGCGCCGGCTCTTCGTCCGCGCACCCCGAGCCCCCCGAGGCCCCCGAGCTGATCTGGCTGCGCCCCGAGCGCACCGGCCGCGGCCCGAAGCCTGCCCACAGCCGCGCCTCGATCGCCGCCGCTGCCATCGAGATCGCCGACGCCGAGGGGCTGGACGCCGCCTCCATGCGCCGGGTCGCGGCGGCACTCGGAGCGGGGACGATGTCGCTCTACAACTACGTGCCGAAGAAGGAGCACCTGCTCGACCTGATGCTCGACGCGGCCGCCGGCGAGTACGACTACAGCGGCCTCGCCCCGACCGGCGACTGCCGCACGGACCTGCGCCGGCTCGCCCACGCGCAGCTCGCCCTCATGCGGCGCCACCCCTGGCTGCCCGCACTGGTGATCGCCCGCCCCGGCATCGGCCCCAACGCCCTGCGCTACACCGACCACTTCCTCGCCGTCACCGAACCGAGCGGCCTCGACGGCAGCGCCCGACTGGAGGCGATGGCCCTGTTCAACGGCTTCGTCTGCCAGTACGCCCAGTACGAGCGGACCGGCGCGGCGGGCGCCAAGTGGCAGGGAGAACTGGTGGGTTACCTCACCAGAGCCGCGATGAGCGGCGAATACCCCCACCTGACGGCGGCCTTCGCCACGGCCGGCCCGCCCGCGGACCCGGACACGGCGTTCGACCGTTCACTGCACCGCGTGATCACGGCCGCACTGACCCCGGTGCCAGAAAACTGACCGCCCGTCCGGAACTCCGGACGGGCAGGGCGCGGGAACTACCGGCGGGCGGGAACGAGGACCACCGGCAAGCGGGAACGCCAGAGCTCCGGCGGGCGGGGACGCGCGAACTACCGGCGGGCGGGCTGCCGACTGCCCGGGACCAGCAGCCAGAGCAGCCAGGCGCCGGTGCCCAGGAGCAGCATGTTGGCGGCCATCTCCGACGGCTCCTCGCCGAATCCCAGCTCGCCCGAACCCAACCACTGCGCGACCGCGACCTTGGTGAGGAAGAACAGGGCCACGTCGGCCGCCACGATGGCCGCCCAGACCGCGGCCGGATGCCACCGGGGCCGGGGCAGGGCGTTCAGGAGGGAGAGCACGGCGGTCACGAGGAGGGCATGGGGCACGAACTCGTCGGGGATGGTGCCCAGGTAGTTCCAGGGCAGAGCGGTACCGATGACCCAGATCAGGCCCATGCAGCCGATGAACCGCACCAGAATCGCCCCGGCCACGCTCGCGGCCGGCTGCCCGCCGGCCGATGGCGAGGGGGCCACGGGGGGCGCGGAGGGGATGGGGGGCGTCGCCTGTCCCGCGAACGCGGCCTGCCCGGCCTGCCCGGCCTGCGCCGGCAGCCACGCGCCGCCGGGCGCCGCCTGCGGCATTCCGGGCGCCGGCTGCGGTGCCGCCGCCGGCTGCACCGGCCCGTACCACCCGCCCCCGGCCGCATCGAGAGCCGTCGGCGTCGGAACGGCCGCACCGGTCCGCGCCACCGACTCCAGCGCGGCCAGCGCCTGCTCCGCCGTGGGCCGCCGCGCCGGGTCCTTGGCCAGCAGCGCGCCCAGCACCGGCGTCAGCCCGCCCGCCCGGACCGGCAGCCGCGGCTCCTTGGTCACCACGGCCACGCACAGCGCGCCGAAGGTGTCCCCGCTGAACGGCGTCTCGCCCTCGACCGCCGCGTACAGCGTCGCCCCGAGCGACCACAGGTCGTTGGCGGCCGCCGCCGGCTTCCCCTCCAGCTGCTCGGGGGCCATGTAGGCGGGCGTGCCGATCACCGCGCCGGTGCGGGTGAGCGCCGTGGTGGCGTCGGCCATGTGCGCGATGCCGAAGTCGGTGAGGATCACCCGGTCGCCCATGAGCAGGACGTTGTCCGGCTTGAGGTCGCGGTGGACGATACCGGCGGCGTGCGCCTGCTGGAGCGCCTTGACCATCGCCGCGCCGATCTCGGCGACCCGGGCCACCGGCAGCGCGCCGTCGCGGGCGATGGCGGCGGCCAGCGAGATCCCGGTGACGAACTCCATCACGATGACCGGCGCACCCTCGTGCTCGGCGACGTCGTGCACGGTGATGATCCCGGGGTGGTTGAGCCGCGCGGCGGCCCGCGCCTCGCGGAGCACGCGCTGGACGAGCTGCTCGCGCTCCGCCTCGGTGACGCCCTGCGGGAGCAGGACCTCCTTCACCGCGACGTCGCGGCCCAGGGTGGTGTCCCACCCGCGCCAGACCCGCCCCATGCCGCCCTGACCGATCAGCTCCTGGAGCTGGTACCGGCCCCCGATCAGTGCCCCGTTCACCCCTGTCACGGGCTCACCCTAGCGGCACGCCGCCGCGGCGTTGGCGTCGCCTCGTCAAATCGTTTCCCCCCGGGGCCCGGTGCCCCGTACGGTGGCCTCGCCGATGATCTTGGCCGCCACGACGCGTACCGGCGGCCAGGTACCCGATGAAGCGGCCGCACACCCGACGAGGCGGCCACCCGTCCGACGAGGTGGCCGGTTACCCCGACGAGGTGGCCGCAGACCCCGACGAACAGGACGAGCACCATGCAGCACCACCACGGCTGGGCAGACGAGCGGTTCGGCGCCGTTGCCGACGCGTTCGCACGCAACTACGCCGACTTCCCCGAACTCGGCTCCGCCGTCACGGTGTTCGCCGGCGGCCGGAAGGTGGTCGAGCTGTGGGGCGGCGTCGCGGACGAGCGGACCGGCCGGGCGTGGCAGGCCGACACCCTCGTCCCCGTGTTCTCCTGCGCCAAGGGCCTCGTCGCCGTCTCCGCCCACCTGCTCGCCCAGCAGGGCCGGCTGGACCTGGACGCCCCGGTGAGCCGGTACTGGCCCGAGTTCGCGCGGCACGGCAAGGAGGCGATCACCTGCCGGATGGTGCTCGGCCACCGGGCCGGAGTCCCGGCCCTGGACGCCGTGCTGTCCTTCGAGGAGATCGCCGCCTGGACGCCGGTCGTCCGCGCGATCGAGGAGCAGAAGCCGCTCTGGGAGCCCGGGACCACCTACGAGTACCACGGCCATGTGCTCGGCTTCCTGATCGGCGAGGTGATCCGCCGGATCACCGGCCTCACCCCGGGCGCGTTCTTCCGGCAGGCGATCGGCGGCCCGCTCGGCCTGGACGCCTGGATCGGCCTGCCCGCCACCGAACTCGACCGCCTGGCACGGCTGGTGGAGGCCGAGGGGCGCCGCCCGATGCCCGGGCCGGAGCACCTGCTCACCCGGATCGTGACGATGAACGGCGCGCTGGTCTTCCCCGGTCTGGACGTGCCGCACGGCTGGAACGACCCCGACCTGCACGCGATCGAGCTGCCGGGCGCGGGCGCCGTCGCCTCCGCCACCGGCCTGGCCGGGCTGTACGCGGCCGCCGTCACCGGTGTCGGTGTCGGTGTCGGTGCCGAAGGGGGCTCGGGCGAGCGGACGGGGCGGCTGCTCTCCCCCGCCACCGTGACCGACGCCGTCGGTGAGCTCTCCTCCGGGGCGGGCTTCCTGGGCTTCGACATGGGCGCCCGCTGGGGCTCGGGCGTGCTGCTGGACTCACCCTCGTTCCGCCGGATGCTCGGCGCCCGCAGCTTCGGCAACGACGGCGCGGGCGGCCAGTTCGCCTTCGGTGACGACGAGTTCGGCGTCGGCTTCGCGTACGTCGCCAACCGCATGATCGGCCACGGCGACGCGCGCGCCAACCGGCTGATCGACGCGGTCCGCGACAGCCTCGGCGGCTGAGCACCCGGCGCGCCGCCCCCGCCTCCACGTCTCCACGCCGGCTCCACGCCCCCGCGAGCCGACCTGCGAGCCGACCTCCCAATTGACCCGCGAAATCACCTCCAGAATGCACCACTTGGTGGGCCACCCACACACCTAGGCTCATTCACATGACAACCGTTCAGATCCCGCAGCGCATGAACTTCTCCGTCGTCGCCCCCAAGGTCTTCCGGGCCGTGCTGGCCATGGACGCCGCCGCCCGCGAGGGCCTGGACCCGGTGCTGGTCGAGCTGGTGCAGATCCGCGCCTCCCAGATCAACCACTGCGCCTACTGCATCGACTACCACACCGGTGACGCCCGGAAGGCGGGCGAGACCGAGGACCGCATCTACCAGCTCTCCGCGTGGGAGGAGTCGAGCCTCTACACCGCCAAGGAGCGGGCGGCCCTCGCGCTGACCGAGGCCGTGACCGTGCTGCCGCAGGGCGTCTCGGACGCGGTGTACGCGGAGGCGGCGGAGCACTTCGAGGAGAAGGAGCTGGCCCAGCTGATCGCGCTGATCTTCACGGTCAACGCCTGGAACCGGATGAACGTCTCCACCCGCAAGACCCCGGGCACCGCATAGCCGCGCCGGCGAAGGGCGGTGGCCGCAACCCTGCGGCCACCGCCCTTCGCCGTTTCCGGGCCCGAGATCTCGGGCCCCCCAAGGCGCCCAACGCCCCCCCGAGGCCCCAACTGCCCGATCGGGCAGGGTCCTCCGCCTCCTCCGGCACTCGGCAGCGTTGTCGTTGACACCCAAAGTTGGTCTAGTCCACCGTAGGGGACAGCAAGGCCACCGCGGCCAGGGCCGTGACCGCGGCTCCTCGGCCGAACTCCTCGACCCACCTGGCTGCCAGGCGAGTTGAAGCACTCGGCCGCCCTCGCCGCACACCGCCCCGCGCCCCCGTGGCCGCCCACCCGGCCGCGACTCCGCCACGCCCCGGGCCGGCGACCGCATGCCCCCTGACGACCGAACGGAGAACAGGCATGAGCAGAATCTGTCTGGCCCTGCCCACCAACCGGGCCTGCGCCGCCACGATTTCGGCGGTCGGCACGGAGGCGGCGTACGCGGCCGAGCAGTTCGGCGTCGAGGTGCACCTGCTGATCCTGGACTCCTCCGACGCGTCCACCTTCGCCGAGCACGCCGGCGCTGTCCGCGGACTGCCCCCGGTGCCCGCCGTCACCGTGCACCACCTCGACGAGGCCCACCAGCGCGCGTTCCTGCGTGACGTGATCCGCCGGTCCGGCGCCCCCGAGCCGGACGCCCTGCTCGGCCTGATGCTCCCCGAGGCCGTCTCCTACGGCGCCTGCACCAACCGGGCGTTCCTGCTCGCCGCCGCCCTCGGCTGCGCCTCCGTCCACCGCCGGGACTCCGACAGCACCTACCAACTCCTCGACAGCAAGCCGGTGTTCCCGATCCACCACGAGCTGCTCTCGCTCGGCAAGCGGGCCGCCGATGCGGTGGCCGGCGTCACCAGGAGCGAGCTGGAGCCGGCCGACGCCGAGAAGCCGGTCTCACTGGTCGGCGGCTCCTTCGTCGGTGAACTCTCGGTGGACGTCGCCGAGATCAGGGAGCTGGATCCGGCGGTCTACTACGACGTGGTGAGCCTCTGGGCCCCGCCGATCTGGACGGACGAGCAGAAGCAGGAGCTGGTGGACGACTCGTTCACCGGCGGCGGCACCGCACCGTTCACCGCCGACGAGGCGGTCCTGGGCGCGCCCGACATCTACCGGGTGGACATGTGCAACGTCAGCCTCGACCACGAGGTGTACGAGCGCATCCCGCTGCCACCCGCTACCGACACCATCGGCAGCGACTATTTCCTCCTCCACGTCGTCCTCGACTCCACGCTCCCCGGCGTCGTCCACAACCGCAACATCGTCAACTACTACACGCCCGGCCGCCGGACCGGTCCCGGATTCACCGCCTACCAGGTCCGGTTCACCAAGTTCCTGCTCTCGATGCTCTACCTCCACCCGGTCTACGGCGAGATGATGACGACCGGCGCGGCCCTGCTGGACGAGCAGCACCACGTCCGGGTCGACGCGATCCTCGACTCCGTGCGGCGCAGCGCCGAGTGGGACCGGGCGGAGAACGTCCGGCGGCTGGACGTCCTCGACCGCAGCTACCGCAAACTGGGCGGCAAGTACGCCGAGTTCGCCGACCATCTGGCCCCCAGGCGCGAGCTGCTGCTGGACGAGGCGCGGGCCGACGCCGAGTCCTTCGCCCGGCTGATCGAGGCCTGGGGCCCGCTGGTGGCGGCCGCGCGGTACGCCGGCATCCCGGCCGGAGGGGCCGAGTAGATGACCGACGACACCACCTTGGCGGCTGAGGACATCACCTTCCGCCGGCTGGCCGACGCCGACTGGGATGCCATCGTGGCGCTGGAGTTCGGCGCCTACGCGGCGGACAACCTGTCCGAGGGCCGGGAGTCCCTCCAGTCCCGGGGCCGGTCCTCGCCGGACACCTGCTTCGTGGTGGAGCGCCGGGGCGAGGTCATCGGCTACCTGCTGAGCCTGCCCTACCCGCTCTACCGGTGCCCGGAGCTGGGCGCGGTCGACGAGGGCGTCACCGGGGAGACCGGCGCCGAGCCGGCCGGCCCCGCCGCGTCCGACCCCGCCGCGTCCGGGCTCGGGCCTCGGCCTGAGCCCGGGCCCGAGCCGCGCAACCTCCACGTGCACGATCTCGTCATCGCCGAGGAGTGGCGCAGCAAGGACGTCGCCCTGCGGTTCATGCGCCACCTCAAGGAGTACGCGCGGACCCAGGGGTTCGAGCGGATCTCGATGGTGGCGGTCCGGCGCAGCGACATCCTGCTGGCCATGCTGGGCTACCGCACCCACCGCGAGGTCGCCGTCCCGGAGTGCTACGGCAAGCGCGCGGTCTACATGTCGATGGCGATCTGACAGCCTGCCCGAAACTCGGGGGACGCCGGTTCGATTCGCTCCTAAGCTTCCGATCATGCTTCCCCGACGACTGGCCGCACTGGCCCTCGGCACCCTCGCCCTGGCCACGGCCTGCACCGGCTCGCCGCCCCCCGGTGACGCGCTCGGCTCATCCGCGCCGTCCGCCTCGGCCTCACCCGAGGCGGACGAGTCGGACCCGCCGATCGTGGTCCGCGACCTGACCTCGGCCGAGCTCCAGAACCGTTGGTGGGTCTGGGCCGCGTCGACGGAGTCGGCCCGCAACCCGGTCCTCGACCAGGACGGGCGCCGGTGCGCCCAGGGCCAGAAGGAGGGGATCTGGCTCCTTGCCGGAACGACCGGTGGCGCCGCCGAGCGCTCGTGCACCGTCCCCACCGGGGTCCCGGTCGTGTTCCCGCTCGTCAACCTGATGGGCCCCGCGCACGACTGCCTGGGCTTCATGGATGCGGCCAAGGGCGGTGCGGTCCTCGACGGGAAGGCCCTGACGCCCGAGAGGCTCGACGCGACCCCGATCGACATGTTCACCGCCGCCGGCAACCCGTTCACCGACAAGCGGGACCACTTCCACACCTGGTCGTGCGGCCTCTGGGTGCGTCTGGAGCCGCTCTCCCCCGGGAGCCACGAGCTGAGCTTCCACGGCGAGTCGGGTTCGTTCTCCGACTCCGTGGTCTACCACCTCACGGTCGCCAAGCCCACCACCACCGGCGCCGCCTGAGCGGACCCGCCCGATCGGGGCCGGCGGGGGTGGAAGTCGGCCGGTCCGACGTCCACCCCCGTGCGCTCCCGTCCGCCCCCGTCCGCGCCGCCGGTTTGCGGGAACTGTCGCCCGCTCATCCTTGGCGGGGTACCGTCATCGGCACGGTCCGCTCCGACGGAGACGAGGCGCCCCATGCCCGACCAACAGGCTGGACGGATATTCGAGACCGCGCGCGAGTTCGCCCGCCGTGACGACTGGGACAACGCGGTCGTCTGGTACCGCCGGGCCGCCGACGCCGGCGTCACCGACGCGATGCTGATCCTTGCGGCCCACCACGCGATGCGCGACGAAATGCGGACAGCCCAGGACTGGTTGAGACGAAACCTGGCCGCCGGCGACGACGACCGGGAGAGCGTGGCCGGGTACCTCCGGGGCGCCATCGCCGCGCACTTCGCGAAGAGCCCAGCCGACGCCCGGCTCTGGGAGACGCGGATCCGGACCAGCATCGGCTATCCGACGCCGAACGATCCGCTCAAGGTCCGGCAGGACGCCGTGGCGGTGGTGTTCGGACTTCTGGTGGAGGGCATCGATCCTCCCGGAGGCCCGGCGCATGCGGGCGGTTCGGCGAGCAGCACGGCGGCTGCGTCGGGAGGCTGCCTGCTGGCCGTGCTCGCCGTCGGCTTCCTGCCCATGCTGTTCGCCGCCCTCCTCGTCGTACGCGGCGGCGCCTGACCCTCGCGTCGCCTCAACCGCCCTGTCATCTGCCCCGGCCTCAATTCGCTTTCACGCCGGGCCACCGAGAGCTAGTGTTCGAGGCCGGCGAGCAACCCACGAGGAGTCGAGACATGCCCGGTCGTCCGAGCACGCGTTGACGTCGTAGGCCGTGATCGGCCTGTCATCGCGTGCTGCCCCTGATTGCGCGGCACAGCGAGCCTTCCCCCACCTGAACCGTCGGCAGCGTTCGTCGGTGCGCCCATCGGTGCGCGCCTGTCGGTGCGCGCCTGCCGGGCGCCGGGTGGCGGGCCTCGTTCTCGGCAACCCGAGGGGTCCCTGTGCCGTTCACTTCCTCCGTCGTATCCGATGCGGGCCGTCCTGCGCCGCCGGGCCTCTGGCGGGACGGTGACTTCCGCCGGTTCTGGGTGGGGCAGACGCTGTCCCAACTCGGCGAGCACACGGGCCTGGTGATCCTGCCGCTGATCGCGGTTGTCTCGCTCGACGCGGGCGCCGACCAGGTGGGCGCCCTCCGCGCGGTGGGGCAGGCGCCGATGCTGTTGCTCTCGCTCTTCGCCGGCGCCTGGGTGGACGGGTGGCGGACCCGGACCGTCATGGTGCTGGCGGACCTCGGCCGGGCCCTGGCGCTGGGCGGGGCCGCCGTGGCCGGCCTCCTCGGCGAACTCGGCCTGCCGGCGCTGCTCGCGGTGGCCTTTGCCGTCGGCGCCCTGTCCGTGTTCTTCGACGTGGCGTACCAGGCGTCACTCGTCCGACTGGTGACACGTGATCAGCTGGTCCGGGGCAACAGTGCGGTGGAGAGCAGCCGCTCCGCCGCGCAGATCGGCGGCCCGGCGCTCGGCGGAGCACTGGTGTCCCTGCTGTCGGCACCGATCGCCGCCGCGTCCGGCGCACTGTTCTTCGTGCTGTCGGTCCTGTCGATCCGCCGCATCCGCCGGATCCGCCAAGTCGAATCGGTCCCGGAGCGCTCGGACCGCGCCTCTCCGGTCTGGCGGCAGATCAAGGAGGGGCTGCGCTTCGTCGGCACCGACACCTCGCTGCGGACCGTGGCCCTCGCCTCGGCCGCCTTCCAGTTCTCCTTCGCGGCCATGATGACCGTCTACCTGCTCTTCCTGCCGCGGGACCTCCACCTGTCGGGCACCGCCGTCGGTCTGGCGCTCGCGGCGACGGGGCCGGGCGCACTCCTGGGCTCGCTGCTCGCCGCCCGTCTCCCGGGCCGGCTCGGTCACGGCCCGGTGCTCGTGTTCGCGGCGGTGCTCGGTGACGGCGTCATGCTCTGCGTGCCCGCCCTGCACGGCCCCTCCGTGATCACGATCCCCGCGCTCGTCGCGGTCAACTTCGTGTTCGCAGCCTTCGGCCAGCTGGTGAACGTCACGGTCATGGCCGTGCGGCAGGCCGTCACCCCGGACGGGATGCAGGGCCGCGTGGCCGCGACGATCACGTTCACCGGCATGGGCCTGACCCCGTTCGGCGCGCTGCTCGGCGGCCTGCTCGCGGAGGAGTGGGGGCTGCGCAGCAGCCTGCTGGTGACGGCCGCCGGCATGCTGCTGTCGCCCGTGCTGATGGCCCTGTCCCCGCTTGCCCGCCTGGGGAGGACGCTTCCGTTCCCGCCTCGGGAGGCGCTGCCGACCGCCGACCGGCCTGGAACCCGTGCGACCGACGACTGTGACACCGGGGCGGCTCAGCCTGCCCCGCAGTAACACGGGGGCGCGCACCCGACGGTTCACGCCCCTCGCGCGTGCCTCACCCCAGGACGCGCGGCACGGTCACCCGCACCCATTCCTCCGGCTGCGACAGATGCGGAGCGTGACCGGCACCCTCGTACAGGTGCCGTTCCGCCTTCGGCAGCGCGAGGTCGACCAGGTCCAGCACCTCGCCGTACATCGGCGCACTGTCGTCGCTCTGGGTGAGCAGCGCGGGCTCGGCGTAGTGGGCGAGGGCGGTGAGGTCGAGGTCCAGCGCATCCGGGTCGCGCAGCTCGTCCAGGTAGGTCGGCGCGTTACGGATGTAGGTGTGCCGGATCGGCGCCGGCAGCTGCGCCCACGCCCCCGGCCCGAACGCGAGCGTCTCCACGAACAGCTCCGCCGCAGCGGCCGACTCCGCCTGCTCCAGCAGCTCCCGGACGGCCGCGATCCGCCCGGCGAACGCCGTCCCGATGGGCCGCAGGTCCGGGTCGGCGAGCAGCATGGCCGTCCCCGGCGGCTCGTGCACGGCGAGACCGCGCAGCAGGTCGGGGCGGGCGGCGGCCAGGCGGAGCGTGATCAGCGAGCCGTACGAGTCCCCGCAGACGAAGGCGGGGGCGAGGCCGAGCCCCTGGATCAGCGCCGCCAGGTCGGCCGCGTCCTCGTACACCGAACCCTGGGTGAGCAGGTCCTCGCTGCGACTGTGCCCGCGCCGGTCGTACACGACGACGGTGGCCTGCTCGGCCAGTCCGGGCACCACCCGTGCCCAGCTGTCGGCGTCGCTCCAGGACCCGTGGACCAGCACCACGCCCGGCCCGGACCCCCGGGCCTCGTAGTACAGCGACACCCCGTTCACCCTGATCTCGGCCATCGCGAACCTCCCGACCGCAGTCGCGCTCCAGCCCCTCCCCACCAGCCTGACACAACCCGATCGGCCTCGGTCAGATCAGCGGACCGAACACCCCGCGGTCCCAGTGCCCCAACCACGAGCCGGTGACGGACGGCAACTCCTGCCCCTCGGTGGACTCGTCGTAGGGGAGCACGGCCGTCGGCGCGAACCAGCCCTCGCCGGGGTCGATGCGCAGGCGCAGCACGTTAAGGGGGCGGCGGAGCGTGACGAAGAGCCGCAGGTCGGCGGTGCGGGGGTGGTGGTTCTCGTAGCGGTCGTGGACGGTGCGGCAGATCGACTTGATGTCGGTGTCGGAGAGGAGGAGGTACCGGCTGCCCGGCCCGAGGTTGACGCAGAACCGCCGACGGGCGGTCTCCCGGGCGGCGTACGGGAGGTTCTGGTGGTTGTCGACGTGCAGCCCGGTGAGCAGCCCGGTGACGGGGTCGACGTGCGTGAGCAATTGTCCGGGGTCGTCGTGGGTATCACCGAGGGTGACAGGGGTCGGGTCACCGAGGGTGTGCACTAGGGCGGCGAGGGTGTGGAGGTCGAAGACGGTGTCGGGTACGCGGAACAGCTCGATCAGGCCGCTGTCCCTGGTGAAGATGCTGGGCGCGAACCGCTCGGGGTAACCGTCGGGGAGGGGCTTCCAGCCGCCGTCGGGGACGACGACGGTGGTCTCGTAGCCGGGTTCGAGGGTGAGGCGGCGGACGCCGGCGATCTCGCAGCGCTCGTAGACGGCGGCGGGGTCGCGGAAGGCGATGGCAGCGGGGTGCATGGGGGCTTGCTCCTTGGTCGGGAAATTGGGGGGCTGCCGGGTGACCTTCGCTTGTACGTGATCGCGTCCGGCGGAGGTTTGGTTCTTCAACTGGCGAGCGGGGGCTGCTGATTGGCGGCGTCCAGCAGGACGCGCACCCAGACGCGCTTGCCGGCGCCCCGGCGGACGACCACCCCGAAGTCGAAGGCGAGGTCGCGGACGAGCTCGATCCCGCGACCGCCCTCGTTGAAACGGCGCGGACGCCGCTCCTGGAGCGGCAGGTCGAAGCGCGAGTCCCAGACTTCGAGGCGGCAGTCACCGCCGAACTCCTGGAGGAGGAGCCGGACTTCGCCCTGTCCCTGGCAGGCGTGGACAACGGCGTTGGTCACGAGCTCGGAGGTGATGAGGACGAGGTCGTCGACACGCTCGCCCTCCCAGCCCCAGGCGGCGAGTTGGTCGCGGATGTGGCGGCGGGCGGTACGGACCGAGCTGGAGTGCTCGGTGAGGGTGGCCTCCCAGGTACGGAGGGCGGGTGTGCGCAAAGTGGACATAGTTCACCCCTTCGCAGCTCGACGCTCCATCAGGAGCGTGTTCGTGCGGTCACGTTGAGTGTGGGGCATGCGAAATCGAACCTGCAACAGCAATGCTCGAAGAAATTAATTGATCTTGAACCGGACTTGAGTCCTCACCCACCGTCTGGCGAGACTGGTCGTTCACACCCGGAGGGAGGGGTGCCACTTGAGCAAGGACCTGTCAGCGATCCGACAAATCCGCCTCGGCGACGAACTGCGCGCCTGGCGGCTGGAGAACAACAAGACGCTCATCGACATGACGGCCGGCCTGAAGGGCTGGAGCCCCGGTCGGCTCAGCAGGATCGAACGAGCCCAACAGTCCATCAGCGCCGCCGACCTGGCCACGCTTCTCGATCACGCCGGAGTCACGGGTCAGGAACGGGAGGACTTGGAGAACCTTCTCGGGAACGGGCCTACCAAGCACTGGTGGCGCGACCTCGACTACGCCGAGGCGATCACGCCGGCCTTCGCCGAATACCTCGCACTCGAAGCCGATGCCTCACACATACTCAACTACTTCCCCTCGGCATTCCCCGGCCTGGTCCAGACCGAGGGCTACGCAAAAGAGATGATCGCCGCCGGCCTTGACTCTCCCAACGAGGAACGCGTCGAGGCCGGAGCGGAGGTCCGCATCCTCCGCCAGCGTCGACTGACCCAGGACCCGGCACTCACCTTCGAGGCCTACTTCGGGGAGGTCGCACTGCTCGTGGCAGGCGACAGCACCGTGTTGGCCGAGCAAATCAAACATGCAATCAAGGTCGCCCAGTACGCCAACGTCACGTTGGGGATGGTGCCGTTGACGGCCGGACGGCCTGGCATCCTGTCGTCCGGAATCACCCTGATGCGATTCCCGGATGACCCCGAAAACGGGTTCGCCTTCATCGAAGCCGTCGGCGGTATGCTCCCGCGTAGAACGGGACGCGACGTACGACGAGCCGAGCGAGCCCTCGCCCGAGTGAAGCGGTGCGCCCTGTCCCCGCAGGAGACCATCACCGCCCTTGAACGCAAGTTGGAAGAGCTGACGTGAGCGAGAAGCAGGATCCTTACGACCACAACCCCGCCGACGCCACCTGGACCAAGTCCCCCTTCTCCGGTGACGGCAACGGCGACTGCGTGATCATCGCCCGCTTCCCCAACGGCGACGTCTGGCTCGGCGACGACAAGCACCCCGACCGTCCGCACCTCGCCTTCAACAGCTCCGAGTGGACCGCCTTCGTCAAGGCCATCGAGACCCGCTCCCCCAACTTCACCGCCTGAGCGCCAACGGCCCTGCCCACCATCGAGGCAGGGCCCAAGGCCCTCTACCGCGACCGCAACGTGGGTGAACGATTCTTCGCGCGCCTCAAGCAGTTCCGCGCGATCGCCACGAGACTCGACAGGCTCACCGACCGCTACCGCGCCGGAGTGGTCCGGCCTCCGCTCCGCGGCTCTAGCGGCAGACCTCGTGCTGCTGCTCGGCCGCGACCTTCCCGGCCAGGGAACCCAGCGCCTTGGTGAGGGCATCCCGGTCGGCGTTCGCCTTGAAGAACATACCGGTGTCCGCGATGACCGACACGATGAACGCCCGGGAGTGGTCGCCGGCACAGTACTCCGTCACTCCGGCGCCCGGCCCCGAGGCCAGGACGCCCCGGCCGATCAGGTCCTTCGTGGTCGCATGGCCCTCCTCCTCCGGGCCTTCTGGATCGACACCGAGCAGGAAGAAACTGAGCACTTCCTCCCCGTCGACCGAGATCTGGCAGGACACCTTGCCGGCGTCCACCTCGCGCTGCTCGGTGCCGGGGCGCCCCTTGGGCAGCAGGGCGCCGAGCGGGGTCCCGTCGGCCCGCTCAAACCCGCACAGCGTCTGCTTCAGCCCCTGCTCGTCATCGCCCCCGAACAGCAGCACGGATCCGACCGCGACCGCTGCCACCGCAACCACCGCCCCACCGAACAGCCAGAGCCGGCGGCGGCTCCGCCCACCCCCCGGGCCGGAGATCGTCTCGGTCGGTACCGGCGCCTCGGCAGCTGCCTGAGTGTCCGTCATGGCTGGTCCCCCCGTGGATGTTGTCTTGATCGACGCAAGAGCGTATCGGGGAACGACGGATTCGATCAGCACAGTTTCGTCACGTTCATCGGCAGACGGGCACCAAGACCTGTCTGACAAGCCGACCGCCTTCGCTCCCTGACCTCGGCGCCGCCCATCCCCACCCCGTGACACAAGCGTGGAGGCCCTGCCCCACGGCAGGTCCTCCACGCCAACGACCTACCGCAGGGACCACCCGTTCGACGGCCGGTCGAGCCAAGCCCAGTGCCGGCCCTCAGGGGTGACGGAGACGCCGAACCGGCTGGGCCCGGGGCGGCCGCTGTCCGTCCACCACCCATATGCCGCCTCGACCTCGTCCCAGAGCCGGCGCGGCCCGTGCTGGTAGACCGTGAACAGGTCCTCCGCGCTCCCGTCGTGATCCACTGCTGCCCACGAGCACGCGTCCGTAGTGGCGATCCACAACCGGTCCGCCACCCCTTCCACCGGAACGTCCTCCCAGGTGTGCCAGACATCGCCGAGGCGGTGCCCGATGGCGAACGCCGCCTCTCCCCCCACCACCGCACGGCGGGGCAGCGTCGTCGTGGACTCGGCGGCCCGGTGATCGTCCTTCACCACGTCCCGGTAGATCTCCAGATGAGTACGCTGGGTGCGCATCAGCATGAACGCACTGTCCGGGCTGTACCGGCCGACCGCCGTCCCGTCGTCGCCGACCGCCAGGCGCAGAAGCCCCCAGTGCGCCCAGGGGTTGTCCCACGGGGTGAGGATCACACCGCCCGGCCTCGTCTGGCCGATCCACGGTGCCGGGATCCTCTGAACCGCGCAGGTGGCCACCACCCGGTCGTAGGGGGCATGCCGGCCCCACCCCAAAGCCCCGTCTCCGTAGACGACCTCCGGGCCGAACCCGGCTTCCCTCAGCACGGCGCGGGCCCGCACCGCCAGGGAAAGGTCGAGCTCGATCGTCGTCACATTCGCGTCGCCGAGCCGGTGCGACATCAGGGCGCTCGTCCAGCCGGTGCCGGTGCCGATCTCCAACACCTTCATACCCGGCTGGAGTTCGAGCATCTCAAGCATCCGGAACACGATCGACGGCGCCGAGGACGAGGACGACGGCCACGCGTCGGCCAGATCGTCGGGCACCGTGCCGTCGTTCAGCTGCGTCACCACGGGCTCGTCGCAACCAGCGGCAGCGAACCACTGGTCGGGGCTGCTCCGGCGGTCGCACGGCTGGTAGCCGTCGCCGTCGTCCAGCCAGACCAACTCGGGCAGGAAGCAGTGTCGAGGTGCCGCTTCGGCGGCCTTCGTCCACTCGGGGGCCACGTCGTGGCCGAGGGTGTCGCGAACGGCCTGGAGCAGGCCACGCATGGCGGCCTGCTCCGGGGTGTGCTGGTGCCTCTTCACCGTGAGGTCACTTCCGGTGCTTCGGGTCAGGGGTGGGACCGCTGCCGTCCTTCGAGGGGGAAGGCCCGATCACCGGCCCTCCCGGTTTGGCGTGGCCGCCACCCTTGCCGTCGTTCGGACCGCCCTTGTTCTGGTCGCCCATCAGGGTCGTCCACTTCGTGAAGGTGGTCGTCGCACACCTGACCGCGCCGCTCGCCGGGACCATGGGTCCCGGCCCGGGCGGCGCCGGCGGCTGAGGGGTGGGTGGCCGCGGGGTCGTGAGCGTTGTCATGCCGCTGCTCCTCCTGGTTGTCGCGAGCCGTGCGGTCGACCCGTGTGACCGGCCGCGTCACGGATGCGTCACATCGGGTGACCAACCACACCGTAGAGAGCACCGGAAAGCGCCCTCAACGAAGTTGCGAAGGATTGCGCAACTTCATCCGAGCGCGGTGTGCGGCTCGTTGCAGCCGGCGCCCCTCCGCGCCCCCGTGCGCCCTTGACCGTCCGTCGGCCGCACGCGACCGTGGCGCGAGCACGAACAATCAGCCTGCTGCGGGAGAGCACCATGACACTGCGCTTCCTGGGGATCTACCCCAACACTCCGGCGGAGCACGGCATGGAGGTCACATCCGAACCGGCCACGGTGAAGCTCTGCTCCGCCGCCTTCGAGGCCGTCTGGGATCGTGGCATCGACCACGAGAACTACACGATCTGACCGACACCCACCGGACAGCCAGCCCCCGTGCCCGCTTCACCGTCCTCCAGCGCCCAGGCCGCGCGTAGAGCCGTTGCCGATCGCCTCCGGGAGCTGATGCTGGACGCCGGGTTGCAGGGACGGGAGCTGGCTGCTCGTTGCGGCTGGAACCCGGCCAAGACCAGTCGCATCATCAACGCGAAGGCCGTGCCGTCCGACGCCGACATCCGCGCCTGGTGTCTCGCCTGCGGCGCCGCCGACCAGGCCGCCGACCTGATCGCCAAGAGCCGGGCGGCGGACTCGATGTACGTCGAGTGGCGGCGGATGGAGAGGACCGGGCTCCGCCAGGCCCAGGAGGCGGTTCGCCCGCTCTACGAGCGCACCCGGTGCTTTCGTGCGTACTCGTCCTGGCTGCTGCCCGGCATCGTCCAGACCTGCGCCTACACGACGGCGATCCTCTCCGCGATCCGTGACCGGCGCGGCCTGGTCGACGACGTCTCCGCCGCCGTGGACGAGCGCATGGCGCGCCAGCACATCCTGACTGACGGCGCCCACCGCTTCGCCCTCCTGATCGAGGAGAGTGTCCTGCGCAACGGCCTGGGTGGCCGGGACGTCATGCGCGAGCAGTTGCACCACCTCATGGCCGTAGGCAGGCGCCCGAACATCAGCCTCGGAGTGCTCCCCATGCAGCCGGCTCGCGACAAGGCGTGGCCCGTCGAGGGCTTCTGGATCTACGACACCACGCAGGTCAGTGTCGAGCTGGTCTCCGGATACCTCACGATCACCCAGCCGAGCGAAGTAGCCATGTATGGACGTGCGTTCGCCGAGTTGGGCGAACACGCCGTCCGCGGGCCCGAGGCTCGCGCACTGATCACAGCGGCGATCGACGCTCTCGGGTGAGATCACGCAATCGACCGCAGTCGCGTTGGGCGGTGGATCGACCACTCACTACCGTCGTTGACATCACCCACTGTGGGGCGGCTTCCTGCCCCAAGCCGACGTCGCCATCGCGCCGAACCCTCCCGCCACATTCGGAACGAGCACCTTGTCCACCACGGCCGAGAGGCCCCGCATGACCACCGACACCGCCGACGCCCGCTTCGACCTCGCCCCCGCCGACCTCCGCATCGCCATCGCCGGTGGGCGGCTCTCGCTCACCCCTACAACAGCCTGGCCTTCCTGCCAACGCGCGCTGCGGACGGTGCTGCTCGCGCCGGCGCAGGACAGGCCGACCGCCGGCGAACTCGCCGCCGCGCTGGCCGCTCTGTGACGGCCACCTCGGAATCACCCGGCTGAACTCGGCGGCGGAGCTGCTCCAAGGGGGCGCGCCGAAGCGCAGTGGCCGTGGGCGTACGCCACCACTGGTGGCAGCCCCGGAGGAGCCCGTCCGGCTGACCGCACCTGCGTGCGCCTGCCCACCGGCCGCCGAGTCGTCCGCGCTCACCCGACTCTCGACGCCTCGTGCGAGCGGCGAGCCACGCCTCAGCGCAGTGCGGCAGCCAGGGCCGTGGTCCAGGCCGTGGTGGTGCGGCGGGCGAGCGAGCTGGTGGGGGCGTAGCCCTCGAAGAGGTGGAACGCCCCCGGCACGTGATGGATCTCGGTGGGGACGCCGGCGGTGATGAGCCGTCGCGCGTAGTCCAGGCCCTGGTCGCGCAGCGGGTCCTGCTCGCAGACCACGAGGTAGGTGGGCGGCAGGCCGGCCAGGCTGCTTGCCCGGGCCGGGGCTGCGTACTGGTCGGCCGGCCTCGACCCCAGATACAGCAGCCACATTCCGCGCACTGCTCGCCCGTCGATCACTCGGCCGTCGCTGACCGCGTCGACCGACGGCTGGTCGCACCGGTCGTCCACGGTGGGGACGAGGAGCAGTTGGTAGGCGAGGGCGGGGCCGCCACGGTCCCGGGACGCCAGGGCGGTCGCTGCGGCGAGTGCCCCGCCGGCCGAGCGGCCGGAGACGGCGATCCGGTTCGGGTCCGCGCCGAGAGTGTCGGCGTTGGCGGCGGTCCACTTCAGTGCGGCATAGCAGTCGTCGAAGGCGGCGGGGTAGGGGTGTTCGGGGGCGAGGCGGTAGTCCACCGAGACGACGACGGCGTCGGCGGCGAGGCAGATGTCGCGGCAGTTGGTGTCACCGGTGTCCAGATCGCCGGAGATGAACGCGCCGCCGTGGAAGTACATCACCGCGGGGCGGGTCGACGTCGTCTCACCGGTGGGCCGGTACAGGCGGACCTGCAGGTCGCCCGCCGGGCCGGGGATGGCGAGGTGCTCGACGACCAGGCGGGGGTCCACGAGCGGGGGTTTGGCGGCCAGCACGCTGCGCAGGTGGGCCCGGGTGACCGGTGGATCGGCCAGCGGGTCGAACTCCGGCAGCGTGGCCAGGACGTCGACCAGCTCGGGGTGCACGTTCATCGGCTCCCAATCGTCTCATTGCGACCATCTCAATAGAACTAACCTATAGTCTCATTGAGACGGTCGCAATGGCGTCTCGGGTCGACCGCCGGGTCGGCCATCGGGGCAGCCATCGGGTCGACCATCGGGTCGACCGGAGGACGGGATGATGGACGAGCTGACGCCCTCGCAGTACGTGGTGCTCGGGCTGATCGCCCGCAACGGCCCGATGACGCCGTACGAGCTGAAGACGCGGGTCGAGCAGAGCATCGACAACTACTGGCCGATCCCGCACGCCCAGCTCTACCGAGACCCGCCCAAGCTGGCAGAACTCGGCCTGCTGACCGAGCACGCCGAGGAACACGGCCGGCGACGCCGCGTCTTCCACCTCACCGACGCCGGGCGCGAGGCCCTGCACCGCTGGCTGGCCGATCCGACCACACCCCCGCCGGAGACCCGCAACCCTTCGCTGCTCAAACTCACCTTCACCGACCTCGCCTCCCCGGCCGAGGTCGCCGAGCTGGCCCTGACCCAGGCCGCCCGGCACCGGAGATGGGCCGACGACTACCGCCGGCGACTCGCCGACCTGGACCCAGCGGATCCGGCCACTCCATCCCGGGCCCGCCTGCTCGACCTCGGCGTCCGGCACGAGCAGAACTACGTCGACTTCTGGGAGGCGCTGGCAGCCGAGTACGCCTGAACACGGGGATCCGGCATCGGAGCCGGGCGGACGCGCCGACCGACGGCCCGGGCCCAGTGCCGACCGACAGGTCCCGGGGCGGCCCCACGGGCGCTGCGGGCTGGCAGGCTGTCATGGTCGGGATGCCGCCGGGCATCCCTCGGCCAAGGGGAGGTCCTGTGATGGGTGCCGGACGAATGCCGTCGGAGCTCGAGCCTGAGTCGACAGCCCCGCAGGCGCCTCCCTTCGACCCGGAACTTCGGGCCGTGCTGGCAGCCATGGGAGCGGAGGCGCGGGAAGCGCTCACCCCGGAGAACCTCGCGGCCCGGCAGGAGCAGGATGCGACGTCCCGGCCCAGGCCGACGGCCCAGGAGCTGCGGGCCGACGGCCGCTTCGAGGTGTCGGAGCTGCGTGTGCCGGGAGGGCCGGGCGGGCACGACATCACGCTCGTCAGCGCACGGCCCGCCGGCGTCACCGGGCCGCTGCCGCTCCTGTACTACATGCACGGCGGTGGAATGGTCATGGGCAATGCGTGGTCCGTCCTTCCGCAGGTGCTTCTCGAATGGGCTCTCCCGCTGCAACTCGCCGTCGTCTCCGTCGAGTACCGACTGGCGCCGCAGGTGCGGTACCCCGGCGCCGTGGAGGACTGTTACGCCGGACTCGTCCGGGCCGCCGACCAGGCGGCCGAACTGGGCCTCGACGCGGACCGCATCATCCTGGGAGGGAAGAGCGCCGGTGCCGGACTCGCCGCAGCACTCGCCCTGCTGACCCGCGACCGCGGCGGGCCGGCTTTGATCGGTCAACTGCTGCTGAGCCCGATGCTCGACGACCGCGGCACCACCTTCTCCAGCCACCAGCTGGCCGGCATCGACACCTGGGACCGAACCTCCAACGCGACCGCGTGGCAAGCCCTGCTGGGCGAACGGTACGGCGCCTCCGACCTTCCGCCCTACGCGGCCCCCGCCCGCGCCACGGACCTGTCCGGGCTGCCCCCGGCCTACGTCGAGGTCGGGTCGGCCGAGACCTTCAGGGACGAGGCCGTCGCCTACGCCAACGCGATCTGGCAGGCCGGCGGCGCAGCCGAACTGCACGTATGGCCCGGCGCCTTCCACGGATTCGACAGCCTCGCGCCACAGGCGGTCCTCACCCGGGACGCCCGCGACGCGCGGACCCGCTGGCTCCGGAGGCTCCTCGGACGATGAACCGTCTCCGGCACGACGGTCACGGCGGGGAGGTCACAGCGGTCCCGGCGGGGACGGGTCCTCACGGCCCGACTGTTGGCCGCCAGGCGCACGGCCTGGAATGATCCCTCCGACCACCGACCGCATCGAACACAGGGGGAGACCATGGAGGTAGCGGAGTATCTGCGGGAGAGCGACGAGCGGGCGTGGCGTCGCGCCAATCGTGTCCAGCACTGGGTGGTCAACACACTCGGGGTCCTGACGGTCGTCGGATGGATCTGGGCGATCGGCGTGGCCTTCCTCCCTGCCACCGCAGGGAGCAGCGGCCGCACCGAGTGCGGCTCCCCGGCACTCGTCGACGCCTCCTCGGCGACCTACTCCCGCGACCGGTGCGCCCGCGTCGTGGACGACCGCATCCGCAGCGCCGTCGGCCTCACCGTCGTCACGCTCCCGCTCTCCGCCGCGTGGATCTGGGGCGCGCTCAACCTCCGCCTCCAGCGCCTCCGGGACTCGGACGCCTCCCGGTAGCGACGGCAGGCTCCCGGTAGAAACGGCAGCCTCCTGGTAGCACGGCAGGCTCCACCTACCGTCCGGAGCAGGAAGTCACCCCCGTCGACTTCCTGCTCCGCGTCCTCGGCCCGGATGACAAGGTTCCGCTGATCGGATCCCCGGTCCTCCGGCTCGCACCAACGCGCCTCACGGTGCCGCGACTTGAGGATTCAGCCCCGGTCCCGTGCCGAATCCCAGACGCTGCTCCCGACGAAGTGCACGTCGTAGGTGGCCTGGTCGGGCAGCAGGTCGTCGAACCGCTCCCCGCCCCCGGCGATCCTGGACAGCCGGCGGAAGTACTCGAAGCGCTCCACACCCGGCGCGGCGATGACGAGCAGGTCAGTCGGACCGTCCGCGGCGGCTCCGAAGGCGTGGGGCAGGCCCGGGGGTACGGCGACCAGGCCGCCGGCGCCCACGACGGCCATCCGGTCACCGAGCAGGAACTCGGCGGTGCCGTCGAGGACGGAGAACACCTCCCAGGACACCGCGTGGTAGTGCGGCCTGGCACCGTCGGCGCCCGTGCCGAGCGTCAGCCGGTTGGCACCCAACGCGCCGCCCGTGCTGCCGGCATCGGCCAGCAGCCGGAAGACGCCGTGCGGCATCTCCACACGCTCCACCTCGGCCGGCTGCACCACGAGCGGGCCCGGCTGCTTGCTTCCCATGTTCTCTCCGCCTCCCGACTTGCGCCGTCCCCGGGCCTCCGACGTCCGGAACCGGGTTGGTCCCCATTGGACCGGCCGGGATGATCGGCGGACCAGAAGCACTTGGAGCACACAGTCATCATCGATCGTGATGAGCGGGGGAATCAGGTGGAGCTGAGGCAGCTTCAGTACTTCGTCGCCGTGGCGGAGCACGGCGGGTTCGGTCGGGCGGCCGAGCGGCTGGACATCGTGCAGTCGGCCGTGAGCCAGCAGATCCGCAGACTGGAACGGGAGCTCGGCGTGGCGCTCTTCGACCGCTCCACCCGGCACACCCGGCTCTCCGCCGCCGGTGAACGCCTGCTGCCGGAGGCGCGGGCGGCGCTCGCCGCCGTCCGGCAGGTCGGCCTGGTGGCCGCCGAGGTGCGTGGCGGCCGGGACGGGGTGCTGCGGCTGGGCACCGTCCAGGTGCCTGACGACCGGCTGTACCGGGCCCTGGCCGAACTCGCCGACCGCACACCGCGACTGCGGGTGCGGCTGCGGCGGGCGTCGCCGGCCGAACGGCTGGCGGCACTGCACCGGGGCGAGCTGGACGCGGCCCTCGTCCGCGCCGACGCCCTCCCGGACCACCCCGGTCTCCGACTGGTCCCGGTGTGGCGCGATCCGCTCTTCGTCGCCCTCCCGGCCGGCCACCCCCTCGCGGCGGAACCCGAACTGCGCCTGGAGCAACTGGGCTTCCTGCCACTGCGGTTGGCCACCCGGGACCGCAACCCGCCGTTCCACGACCTGGTGACCGGTGCCTGCCGTGCCGCCGGCATCGATCCGCCCCGCACGGCGCCGTTCACCAGCCTCCAGGAGACCCTCACGGAGCTGGGCGGCGACGTCGAGCCGTCCTGGACGGTCTTCTACGAGGTCACCGGCCTGCCCCAACTGCCGCACGTGGCCGTCCGCCCGCTCACCGGACCGACGGTGACCACCTCGCTCGCCGTCCCCACAGACCCCCCGACGGCCGCCGTCCGACAACTGCTGCGGGCCCTGCAGAAGTGAAGCCAACGGGTGACGGCCCACAGATTGTCAGTCCGCCTGCCTATCATCTGAGTATCTGTACGGATGCGTAGCGTATTGTATTGGCATACTTTTTATGCGGCCCAAACCGCATCTGGCTTTTACTCCGGGGGGAGATCGCGTTGGCAGACGTCAGCGTTGTTCCGCAAGAACTTCATGCATCGGCACAAGTCGCCAGGACCCTCGCTGAGGAGTTCGGCAAGCCCATCCAAGCCGCCCTGACCTCGGCGACCACGACGTCCGCTCAGCTCACCGGCTGGTCGGTCGCCGGCGGGCTCGGGCTACTGGGGAGCAGCTGGGCCGCGCCGCTCGCGGCGCTTCAGCAGCGGATCACGGCCACCGCGACCAACCTGGACGCGAACGCCGATGCCCACAGCCACAACGACCAGGCGGTGGCCGGCGCCTGGGGCCAGCAGCAGGGGGCGAAGCAGTGAGCAGCGTCTACGAGTTGTTGGTGAAGTTCGACCCGCAGGGGCTGCGCGACGTCGCGAAGAACTGGAAGGCGCTGGCACACACCGCGGAGACCGTGGGCTCCCGCCACCGCAACCAGGTGAACGGGCCGCTGCACCAGCACTGGACGGGCGCGGACGCCAGTGCGGCGTATCCCTACATGGAGCGCACCGAGCAGCAGCTGGACGTCGTCCGGGTGGAGGCAGAGGCGGCCGCGCTCACGCTGAACACGGTCGCCGACCGGATGTACCAGGCGCAGACGAACCTGACGAACGCGGTACACCGCGCGCAGGACTCCGGCCTGACCGTGTCGGCGGACGGCGTGGTCAGCCTCCCGCCCGTGGGCCCCGGGGAGCACAACGACCCGGACGCCCAGGCCGATCGCCGCAACCTCATGAGCCTCAGGACCGGCTACCAGGACCGGATCAACCAGGCGCTGAAGGACGCCCAGGGGGCGAGCAACCAGGGCTGCAGCGCCCTCGTACGCCTCAACGGGGAGATCCTGAACGGCCAGCGGGCGAACGGAGCCGTGGCCGAGACGCGGGCCGACGCAGCGCGCGTGATGAATGACCTCGGCCTGGCCGACCCGTACATCCCCGACGGCAAGGACCCGAAGAAGAACGCCGAGTGGTGGAAGGGCCTGACACCCGACCAGCAGGAAACGTATCTGGCCCTGAACGCGGCCAAGATCGGCGCTCTCGACGGCCTGCCGGCCACCGCCCGCGACGAGGCCAACCGGCTCGTGCTGGACCAGAAGCTCGACGCCTTGCAGGCCGGGACACCCGCCTCGCTCGGCCTCGACCAGTCGACCTACGACAAGCGCAAGGCCGCGCTCCAGACCATCAAGGGCAAGCTCGAGGAGACTGCCAACGCGAAGGACGAGCAACACCAGATGTTCCTCCTGGGCATCAACCCCGAGGCCTACGAGGGCGACGGACGCGCGATCGTCGCCACAGGCAACCCGGACAAGGCCACGCACACCGCCGTGTTCGTTCCGGGCACGAACACCGAATTCAACGGCGTCCCGGGGCAGATCGACCTCATCCGCAAGCTGCAGGGCGTCGCCGAGGGGGCCGCCAAAGCCGGCGAGACCGCGTCGGTGATCTCCTACCTCGGCTACGACACCCCAGAGAGCATCATCGAAGCGGCGAATCCCCAGCGCGGAAAGGACGGCGCCGACGACATGCGGCGTTTCTCCGACGGGCTCAGGGTCGCGCACGGTGAGCCGAAGACCCATCTCACCTACATCGCGCACAGCTACGGCAGTTACGCCGTCGGCGTCGCCGCCCGGGGCGGCGACGGCCTGCACGCCGACGAGATCGTCGCGCTCGGCAGTCCTGGCATGGGCGTCGACGAGGCCAAGCAGCTTCATATCGACCCCGACCATGTCTGGATCGGGGAGGCCGAGGACGACCCCACGCGCCTCGTCGGCGGGTACACCTTGGGACCCGGCCCCCACAACCTCGGATTCGGCGGCCACAACCTCTACATCGACACCGAGGGCCACGGCGGCTACTGGGACGACAACTCGGAAAGCCTCTACAACCAGGGAAAGATCATCGCCGGGAAACCGCCGGAGATCGAGCCCAAGGAAATGAACCTTGGAGGGGTCATCCCCTTCTGGCACTCGTGAGCCGATCCAAGAGAGACCATCCCATGAACCGTCCGTCCACCTACCGGTCCGTCACCCGCACCCGACTGAAGCGCTTCATGGCAGTGGCGCTGATGGCCGCCACCCTTGGAGCCTGCATGTCCAGCCCCGGTACCGGGAAGAACGACCCTCTGCCCGTCAAGTCCCGCCAGGAGGCGCTCGACTGGGCACGTCAGCTCATGGCGCACCTGGCCCAGACCGCTGGCATCGAGATCAACAGCGAACCGGAGCAGATCACCTTCAGTCCGTGCATCGGCAGGAACGGCGAATCGGCGCCCGACGACCGATACACCCTCCTGTACTTCGCCCACAGCGACGTTCCCGCTGCACGGCAGAACGATGTCGTCCGCAGCGTCCGGGACCTGCTGACGAACGAAGGCCTGAGGATCTCGAGCTACCACGAGACACCGGCCACACAGCCGAACTCCACCGTCACCGCGCGCCACCCCGACAGCCGTTACGTCACCACCGTCTTCAGCACCGATGACACACGCATGGCCCTGAGCGTCAACACCCCCTGCCTCCTGCCGCCCACCGCGTCGGCCTCCCCCACCCCGTGAGTCGGCGGCGTTCCCCGGCCGCGTCGACGGGGCACGTGTCACGAGGCCGGCGCTCCCACGGAAGTCGCCTCCGCCACGGGCAGCCGGCCCTCAGTGCAGCAACGCCGGGGCCAGTTCGCGCCACTCGCGGGCGGGGAGGGCGGCCGGGTCGGCGGTGAGGACCTGGATGCAGACGTGGTCGGCGCCGGCGTCGAGGTGTTCGCGGACGCGGCGGCGGATGGCGTCGGCGTCGCCGTGGGCGACGATCGCGTCGACCAGGCGGCGGCTCGGGCCGCCCACGATGTCCGCGTCGCCGAAGCCGAGCCGCCGGACGTTGGCCTCCTGGTGAGCGGCCATCGAGACGTAGGCGGCGACGTGGGCGGTGGCCACTTCGCGGGCGCGGGCCGGGTCGGTGTCCAGGACGACGGCCTGCTCGACGCCGAGGAAGGCGTCTGGCCCCATCAACTCGCGGGCTCGCAGGGTGTGTTCGACCGGGACGAAGTAGGGGTGGGCGCCCCAGGTGCGTTCGGCGGCGAGCCGGAGCATCTTCGGGCCGAGTGCGGCCAGCACGCGGCGGGGCGCCGGATCCGGCACCGGGCTGTGCGTGGGGACGGCGTCCATCGCGTCCAGGTAGGCGGTCATGGTGGCGACCGCGCGGCCGCGGGCCGGCATCGGGTAGCCGTCGAGCTTGTGGACGGTGTCGTCCACCCGGTGGCCGCCGAGGCCGAGCAGGTAGCGGCCGGGGAAGGCCTCGCCGAGGGTGCGGGTGGCGGTGGCGGCGGCGATCGGGTCGCGAAAGGCGATGTTGGCGATGCCGGAGGCGATGGTGAGCCGGCGGGTCGCCGACAGGAGCAGCCAGGCCTGGCCCGCCGTCTCCCGACCGAACGCCTCGCCGAACCAGATCGCACCGTACCCGAGCGCCTCGACCTCCGCGGCGGCCTCCCGGACCCGGCCGGCGGGCTGGGCGTCGAAGGCGAAGGTCCAGATCCCGACCTTGCCGAGGCCGTTCCACGCAGTGTCCGTCATCGGTGCTCCTCGAAGCTTGTCCGTGATCGTCAGGGCAGGGCGCGGCAGGGCGCGCCACAGCGGGGCCATCCGGAGAGGTTCTCCGGTTTGCCCCGGCCTACAATACGGAGAACCTCTCCGCTTGACCACCGCCCCGCCGCCACCACCCAGCCCCCACCGGCCCCCACAGGCCCCCACCGCCCACCGATCGCGAGGACCCCGCCCATGCCCCCGACGCAGCGCACCGACGCCCGGCGCAACCGCGAGCGCCTGCTCGCAGCCGCCCAGGAGGCGTTCGCCGAGGCCGGCGCCGAGGCCTCGCTCAACGACATCGCCCGGCGGGCCGGCGTCGGGCCGGGCACCCTCTACCGGCACTTCCCCACCCGGGCCGCCCTGCTCGCCGCCGTCCTCCAAGACCGCGTCGGACGACTCTGCGCCCGCGCCGACGAGCTGACCGCCACCGAGCCCGCCGACCGGGCCCTCGCCGAGTGGCTGCGCGCGTTCGTCGCCCACGCCCGCACCAACCACGGCCTCGGCGGCGCGCTGCTGCTGGAGGTCTCCGACGCGCTGGGCGTGGACTGCCACCAGCGGATCGAGGACGCCGCCGCGTCCGTCCTCACCCACGCCCAGCGCGACGGCACGGCACGCCCGGACCTGACCGCCGACGACCTGCTCCAACTCGCCCTCGGGGTCGCCCTCACCACCACCGGACCAGGACCGGCCGACGAGGCCCGCGCCGACCGCCTGCTCGCGCTCATCCTGGACGCCGTGCACACGCCGGCGCCCGGCCGCACCACGACGTAGGCGCGCACGAGCACGGCCGCGCCCTCCGACCCCAGCTATCCGTGCCACCTCAGCGGCTCGTGCCCCCCGGCATCACCGAGGCCCCCCGGTTCGCCGCGCCGCCTACCCCTGGGCGGGCGCTCACGCGGCGATCTCTGCTCGGCACCGCGGGGTGCGATGGCGGCGGTGGTAGGAGACGGTGACGGCGGCGAGGAGCGGGCCCCAGAGGAACAGCGGCTGGTAAAGGATGCCGACGACGAGGTTCCCGGCCCGTGTCATGTCATCGTGAGGAAAGGTCCACCACCAGGGGACGAAGGCCCAGAGCACGGTCAGAACCATCGCACCCAGGGCGGCAGGAACCACGGCGGCCATCGGGCGGACTCTGCGTCCTCCGATCAGCGGTATCCAGCGGGGCACGACCTCGCCCCACGGACGCACCAGACCGATCGTGAGGAAGGCTGCGAGCTCGCAGAGCACGCTGAGTGACAGCATCCATACCTTCGCGCCGATCGTCTGGAAGCTCTCGAAGCCAACGTCGGTGTATCCGGCTGGGTATCCGAGCACCAGGGCAATGCGCCACAGTCCGCTCGGCAGGACCACCCATGTCGTCAGGTGCGCAACGCAGACAGCCCAGCGGGGCGGCGCCGCTGCGGAGATGACGGGCGAGTTGCTCGTTCGAACGCTCATGCCACACATCGTCACGCGCCGCCAAACAGGCTTCATCAGCCTGCGCGGCCGACCCGGACAGCCCTGTGGAACGAGAGCGGGACGGTGGCCTCCCCCGCGCGAGGGAGGCCACCGTCGTCGTCCGAGGCCTTGGCCTCCGCGGAGCCTGCCGCGCTTCTCCGGGTCGCGGCCACCCAGCGGCGGCGGGGTTCCGCGACAAACATGGTCGGCCAAGCCGCTCAGGATCCACACGGCGATCTCGGGGTCGAAGACCTCGCCGTCTGCCGCCCGCTCGGCCACCCACAGCCGGCTGACTTCAGCGAGCCGGTGCTCGACGGCAGTGCACAGGGCATCTCGAAGGGTGCCGGAGACGGCGAGGACGAGCGGACCCTCGCCGTCGTCCGGGTCGACAACAGTCTCGGGACCATCGTCGTCAGGGACTTCCTCAAAGCCCCGACCGGTGAAGATGCTCTCCCACTCGATCAGAGCCTCCTCGACATCGAAGTTGCCGAAGGTCAGGGACTCGAAGACCCCGTCGGGACCACCCTCCGCGACAGCAGCGGCAGCTTCGGCGTCCGGTGCCACGAAGTACTTGATGACGATGCTCACCGGGGCATAATGCCTGTTCCACCGGGCCCGGTTACCTGCCAGCGGCCAGCAGAAGCCGACCTACCGACCCGAGATGCTGTCCGCCCACAGGCCAAGATCAAGATCTACAGCTGGTACTAGGTTCACCATGAGATCGGGTACAGGTTTCATGGCACCGTCCCCCTGCGGTGCCCTAGCGTCGTGCCATGACGATTCCAGCTGGACTGATACGCACGGTCCTCCGGGCGCGGCGGGACACCGGCTTTCTTGCCGCTGGTGTGCTGCCGCACCTGGCGCTGGTGCCCGTGTGGGCCTGGGCGGCGGCGACTACCGCCAAGACGGGGAACTGGCTCCTTACGGTTTCCGTGTCGGCCGCCCTGGTCCTGCTCGGCACCCCGGTGCTGACGGCCGTTCAGCGGGCTCGCTACCGGG
>NZ_JBVJCO010000003.1:196853-261396 GCF_055588525.1 Kitasatospora sp. NPDC041988 | reverse complement strand
ACTACGCGACGGTTTCCATCCCCCCCCCCCCCGTCCCTTTTCGCCCCCTGCCGGGGGGGCGGGCCGGGATTCTTTGGTGTGTTTTTTCCCCCCCCCCCCCCCCCCCCCCCCCCGGCCGGGCCGTGCTCGTGGGCGTACGGCCGTCCCCCTGGTCCGGCGCCGGCCGGCGCGCCGGGGTGAGCCTCAGAGCGCCCCGGCGTCGCGGGCCGTCCACACCGACGGGTAGAGCGGGCGCCACCCCAGCTCCCGGCGGATCGCCGCGGTCGAGACCTGCCCGTCCCACGGGTCGGCCAGGTCGCGCCCGCCCGCGCCCGCCGGCTGCGGCACGCCGTTGATCTCGTGCAGGTCCCAGGCGGTGACCGGCGCGTCGTCGCCCACGTTGTACGTCCGGCCCTCCACACCGGGCGTGACCGCCGCGCGCCACAGCGCCTGCGCCACGTCGGCGTGGTGGACCACGGGCAGCCGCTGGTGCGAAGGCCACCCGCCGGCCCAGTGCAGCGAGGCCGCCAGATGCGGGTCGCCCTCGCCGTAGACGAACGCCAGCCGGGTGACCACCAGCGGCAGCCGGTCGCCCAGCCCCCGCAGCCCCGCCTCCGCCTCGGCCTTCGACGCGGCGTACGCGCCCCAGGCGGCATCCGGGCTCAGCCCGTCCGCCTCGACGGCCGGACGGCCCAGCCCGCGCCCGTACACCAGGTTGGTGCTGGTGTGCACGAACCGGCGCACTCCGGCCTCGGCCGCCTCCCGGCCCAGCGCCACCGCCGCGTCCCGGTTCACCGCGAACGCCTCCTCGTCCGGCACCCCGCGCAACGCCGCCGCCACGTTCACGACCACGTCCGCGCCCTCCAGCGCACGGGCCCGGTCAACCTGCTGCCGCAGGTCGCCGGCCACCACCTGCACGCCGAGCGCGGCCAGGGGGGCGGCCCGCGCCTCGTTCCGCACCAGCACCCGGACCGCGTCCGCGCCGGCCCACTGCGCCAGCCGCGGCACGAACCTGCGGCCGACCTGTCCCGTCGCCCCGGTCACCAGAAACACCGTCATCGTCGACTCCTCGTCGGCTCTCCGCCCGCTGGTCGGCCCGTCCGGCCGCCGCGACAGACTCTGCCGGGCCTGCCGCGGCGGTGGGAGAGACCTCCTCAACCAGGGATCGGCAATCCCTGGCCCGGCATCCCGCCGGTGCGCGATGCTGAACCGCATGATCGACCGACCGGCCCTCGCCGACTTCCTCACCCGCCGTCGCGCACGCCTCACCCCCGCCGATGTCGGCCTGCCGCCCGGCGCCCGCCGCCGCACGCCGGGCCTGCGCCGCGAGGAGGTCGCCCACCTGGCCGGGCTCTCGGTCGACTACTACGCCCGGCTGGAACAGCGGCGCGGCCCCCAGCCCTCGCCGCAACTGGCCGCCGCCCTCGCCCGCGCGCTGCGCCTGACCGACGACGAACGCGACCACCTCTTCCACCTGGCCGGCCACGAACCACCGCGCCGGCACAGCCCGTTGAGCCACATCCGGCCCGGCCTGCTGCTGATCCTGGACCGCCTGCACGACACTCCGGCCCAGGTCGTCTCGGATGTCGGCGACGTCCTCGCCCAGAACCCGATGGCCGCCGCGCTCCTCGGCGACACGGCGGACCGGGCGCCTCACCTGCGCAACATGACGGTCCGCTGGTTCGCCGACCCCGCCGCCCGCGCCCTCTTCCCACCCGAGGAGCACGACACCCTCGCCCGCGCCCACGTCGCCCACCTGCGCGCGGCCCACGCCGCCCGGCCGGGCGACCCGCACCTCGCCGCCCTGCTCGACCGGCTGCGGGCCACCGGCCAGGAGTTCGCCGCCTACTGGGACGAGCACGACGTCGCCGTCCGGCGCAGCAGCCGCAAGACCGTCCTGCACCCCGTGGTCGGCCGGCTCGACCTCGACTGCGAGGTCCTGGCGACCGGCGGCCAGGACCAGCTGCTGCTGGTCTACACCGCCTCCGCGGGTTCGGACACGGCGGAGCGGCTGGAGCTGCTGCGCGTCGTCGGCCGGCAGGACCTCGCGGCCCCGGAGCCGGGGGGGCGTTCCGTCGTGACCGCGGCCGACCGGTCGGGCCGCTGAGCGGCCAGGCCCCGGCGCCGTGACCCTGTCATCTGTCAGGGACCGCTCCCGCCGCACCCCTCCTAGGCTGCTGACCACTGGCCAGACCAGCCACACCAGAGGGAGATCCACCCATGCGCAAGATCATCCACGCCGCCGCCGCGCTCGCCCTCGCGACCGCCGCCATGACCGCCCTCGGCACCACCGGCGCCCAGGCCGCCGACGGCTCGTGGGACGGCTGCCCGTACGGGGCGGTCTGCGTCTACGGCGAGGGCGCGCCCACCTCCACCCCGCCGACCGACGTGTTCTGGAGCTACGGCGCCCACAACCTGCAGAACAAGACCGGCTGGCACTGGGTCCTCAACAACCAGTCCGGCGGCGCCCACTCCCACCTGTGCCTCGGCTACAACGGCACCAACTGCAACTACGACATGCCCGCCCAGAACGGCGTCTGGGCCGACCTCACCCCGGTCAACTCCATCACCCTCGATCGCCCCTGAGCGCCCCCTGAGTACCTGACCGCCCCTGAGTACCCTGACACCCCGCTCCTGCCCCGTGGGCGCCGGAGTCCGTCCGGCGGCCACGCCGCGTCCGCGGGCCGGTGGCATCATGACGCCCCGGTCAACTCACCTGAGGGGAGGGGCAGGTGAGGTCGCGCGCGGGGATCCGGCCGGCGAGCAGGTAGGACTCGACGACGTCGCGGACGCAGGTGTTCGGGCCGGGGTACTGGCCGTGGTCGCCGTTGCCGGTGACCGTCACCAGGCGGGAGCCGCGCAACGCGCGGTGGGCGGAGAGGGCGGCCTCGTAGTACGTGGCCGGGTCGTGCACCGAGTTGAGCATCAGCGTGGGCGGCAGCCCGGCGCCGGTGACCCGGACCTTCGGCGCGGTGGGGGCCGGCCAGGTGGCGCAGACGGCGGCGAAGGCCAGCGTCCGGGCGCCCACCAGTGGCCACCGGGCGGCGTTCTCGGCGCCCCGGGCGGCCCAGACGGAGAGGTCGCGGGTCCAGGGTGTGTCGTTGCAGGTCACCGAGAAGAACTCGGCGACGAACTCCGGGCTGAGGTAGTCGCCGAAGACCCGCCGCGCCGTCGCCCGGGCGGCCGGGTCGGCACCAGGCCAGTCCTCCAGCGCCGTCAGTGAAGTGGCCAGCAGCGAGAAGCCGTTGTCCATGCGGTAGATGCCCTGGATGGTGCCGTTGTCCAGCTGGTTGGGGCCGATGGTCAGGGTGCCGTCGACGAGCGGGTCGTCGTGCAGGGCGGCGCGCCGCTGCTCCCAGTGGGCCTTGGCCTCGGCGGGGGTGGAGCCGTAGTGGTAGGTGCTGTCGCGTGCCGCGAGCCAGGGCAGGAAGTCCTCCTCGAAGCGGCGCTGGAAGCTCATCGGCTGGCCGAGCTGGAACTGCTCCCAGCTGCCGTCGAAGCCGATGTTGCTGTCCAGCACCATCCGCTCGACCCGCTGCGGGAAGAGCGTCGCGTAGTACGCCCCGATCATGGTGGCGTAGGACGGGCCGTAGTAGGTGATCCGCCGCTCGCCGAGCAGGGCGCGGAAGAGGTCGATGTCGCGGGCGGTCTGCTCGGTGGTCAGGTAGGGCAGCAGGCCGCCGCTGCGCTGCTCGCAGTCGGCCGCCAGCTTGCGGGAGTCGGCGATGACGCGCTCCCGTGCGGCGGGGGAGTCGTCGCGGAAGTCCCCGGCGAAGAAGGCCTGGAACTCCTCGGGGGTCTGACAGACGGCCCGGGTGCTGTGGCCCACCCCGCGCTGGTCGAAGCCGACCACGTCGTAGGCGGCCCCGAGGGCGGGCGCGTCGTGGACGAAGCCGGCCGGGCGCAGCAGGCCCTTGCCGCCGGGGCCGCCCGCCGCCATGAGGAGCGTGCCGCGCCGCTGGGCGGGGTCGGCCACTCGGTGCCGGGAGACGGCGACGGTGAGGTCCGGGCCGTCCGCCGGGTGGTGCCAGTCGCGCGGGACGGCCATGGTGGCGCACTCCAGCGAGGGCTCCTCGGCGCAGGGCTGCCAGGCGAGGTGCTGCTGGGCGTACCGGGCCGGGACGGCGGGCGTGGCAGGTATGGCCGAGGCGCCGGTGGCCCCGGCGGTGGCGGGCAGGGTGACGGCGGCGAGCAGCGCGGCCGTCAGGGCGGCGAGCGGTGTCCGGCGCCGGCGAGTGCCGGGGCCGGTACGGGTGCCGGTGCGGGGAGGGGCGGACGGGGCAGGGCTGGTCATGGTCGCGTTCACGTTCACGTTCTTGATCCTGGCCGCCCGGAGCAGGGCGATCGATGGGGTGGGCACCCGTCTTGGGGGTGTAGGTAGGGACACCAGGCCCGCCCCTCTGGCCGGAATCTCCACAACTTCGCTACAAGAACGCCGGGTTGCTCCCCTGTCGGCACGGCGGCACACACGCCCGGGACCGACTGCGTGCGGCGCGAGACCGGCAAGGTGACGGCCAGGGACGTCGACAGCGGCGGCGACTCCACCACCTACACGCTGACCGTGGCACGCGAGGCGGCCCCGGGCCGCCGCGCTGCCGGGGGCTTCCGCTGACGGGCCGCCAGCTCGTCTCCAAACGCGACCGGTCGACTACTGTATGCGCGGAAATGCGGGGGCGGCTCCGGCTCGTCCCCCGGCCCTTCGACGCAGGAGACACACGGTGGCAGAGAGCCTCATCGCGACGCTGGACACGACCCTCGGCACGATCAAGGTCAGGCTGTTCCCGAATCACGCGCCCAAGACCGTCCGTAACTTCGTGGAACTCGCCCAGGGCGAGCGCGAGTGGACGCACCCGGAGACCGGAAAGACGTCGAACGACCGGCTCTACGACGGCACCGTCTTCCATCGTGTGATCGCCGGCTTCATGATCCAGGGCGGCGACCCGCTCGGCCTGGGCGTCGGCGGCCCGGGGTACGAGTTCGACGACGAGATCCACCCGGACCTCTACTTCAACAAGCCCTACCTGCTGGCCATGGCCAACGCCGGGAAGCGGAACGGCCGGGGCACCAACGGCTCGCAGTTCTTCATCACGGTCGGCCCGGCCCCGCACCTCAACACCAAGCACACCATCTTCGGCGAGGTCGTCGAGGGCGCCGACGTGGTGGACGCGATCGCCAAGACCGAGACCGCTCCCGATGAGCGCCCGGTCGAGGACGTCGTCCTCCGGACGGTCACCATCGAGCGCGTCACCTCCTGATCGCGCGCGTCACCCCCTGACGCCGCCGCGCCCGGGCCCCCGCATCGTCGGTCCGACGAAGTGAGGGCCCGGGCGCACGGTCGCGCCCGCGCTGCGCCCGGTGGGTCGCTCCCGGGCCACTCAGTAGGCCGCGGTGAAGCGGGTGCGGTGGTGGGCGGGGTGCTCGGCCTCGTCGAGGAGGACGACGGCGAGGTCCTCCATGGAGATGGCGGAGGTGCCCGCGGCGTCCACGACCAGTTCGTCCCGGCCGAGGCGGTAGCGGCCGGTGCGCTCGCCCGGCGCGAGGAGCGCGGCGGGGCTGAGGTAGGCCCAGTCGACCGCGGTGTCGGCCCGGTAGAGGTCGAGCTGCTCGCTGCAGGCGAGGGCGATGGGGCGCCAGCCGGCCGGGAAGTCGGGGCCGTCGATGACGGTGGCGCCGCCACCACCGGGCAGGGTGAGGCTGCCGGCGCCGCCGACGACCAGCAGCCGCACGCCCGTTCCGGCCAGGCCGGCCAGCAGGCCCTTGGTGGCGGTGGCCAGTTCACCCTCGCTGCCGGGCGCCGGGCGGGTGGCGCTGATCACCACGTCCTGGCCGGCGGCGAGCCGGTTGACGTCCTCGGCGTTGCGGGCGTCGCCGGTGGCGATCGTGACCTCGGCCGGCAGGCTGTGCGGCCGGGCCGGGTCGCGCAGGACGGCGGTGACCTGGTGGCCGCGGGCGAAGGCCTCGGCGATGACGCGGCTGCCGACGTTGCCGGTGGCGCCGAACACGGTGATGCGCATGGGGTTCTCCAGAGATCGGTGGGGATGGGGGAGTCGAGCGGCCGGAGGTCTAGGCGGCGTGCTCGCGCACAGGGCGCTGCTCGTCCACGGGTCGCTGCTCGTCCACGGGCCGGGTGAGCGGCGCCGTGGCGGCGCGCGGCCGCTGGGTCTGGGCGGCGACCAGCGAGCCGAGCACGATCACCGCGCCGACGGCCTGGACGGGCGAGAGGTCCTGTCCGAGGGCCAGCCAGCCGAGGGCGGTGGCGACCACCGGGCTGAGCAGCCCGAGGAAGGTGACGGAGGTCGGCGGCAGCGCGCGGATCCCGCGGAACCAGAGCGCGTACGAGACGGCGGCGCCGATCAGGCTGAGGTAGCCGTAGCCGAGCAGGTTGGCGCCGGTGAGGTGGGACGGCGGCGCGCCCTCGACCAGGAGCGCGACCGGGACCAGCAGCAGGCCGCCCGCGGTGAGCTGCCAGCCGGTGGTGGCGAGCAGCGGGGCCGGTGAGGTCCACCGCTTGGAGAGGACGACTCCGGTGGCCATCACGACGGCGCCGCCGAGCGCGGCCGCGATGCCGATGGCGTCGAGCTGGGCGTTGGCCCGCAGTACCAGCAGGCTGACGCCGGCCACGCCGGCGATGCCGGAGAGCAGGGTGCGCAGCGAGAGGCGGTCGCCGAGCAGTCCGGCGGAGAGTCCTGCGGCGATCAGCGGCTGGACGGCGCCGACGGTGGCGGCGACCCCGCCGGGCAGGCGGTAGGCGGCGATGAAGAGCAGGGCCATGAAGACGCCGATGTTGAGCGCGCCCAGCACCAGCGAGCGCCACCACCAACTGCCCGTCGGGAGGCGGCGGGTGACGGCGAGGAGGAGGAGTCCGGCGGGCAGGGCGCGGAGCACCGCGGCGAGCAGTGGGCGGTTGGGCGGGAGCAGTTCCGTGGTGACGAGGTAGGTCGACCCCCAGATGGCGGGGGCGAGAGCGGTCACCAGCACGATTCCGAGTCGATTCCTTAGCACTAAGCCAATGTATCTCAGCGCTAAGGCATCTGACCTCGGTCGGGTGAATCGGGTGGTGTGAGGTATCTCACCGCTAAGGCATCGTTTAGGCTGGACCGGTGGCAGACCATGTGGACCGACTCGTGCGGCAGTGGGGCGCGGAGCCCCCCGACCTCGACGTCTCCCCGATGGAGGTGATCGGCCGGCTCAAGCGGCTCTCCCGCCTCGTGGAAGCCGAGCTGAAACGGAACTTCGCCGAACACGACCTGGACGCCGCCTCCTTCGACGTCCTCGCCACCCTGCGCCGCAGCGGCCCGCCCTACCGGCTCACCCCCACCGGGCTGATGCAGTCCGCGATGGTCACCTCCGGCGCGATCAGCCAGCGCCTCGACCGGCTGGAGGCCCGGGGCCTGGTCACCCGCACCCCCAGCGGATCCGACGGCCGCAGCCGCGACGTGGCCCTCACCCCCGAAGGCCACGCCCTGGTCGACCGCGCCCTCCCCGACCACCTCATCACCGAACGGCGCATCCTGGCAGACCTCGACGCTTCCCAGACCGAGGCCCTGGTGGCCGCCCTGCGCACCCTGCTCACCACGCTGGGCGACGGGGACGACGCGCGGTAACGGGCCCGCTCGCTACGAGTTGACCGCCACCGCCTTGAAGAAGGTGTAGTGGAACGTCCCGCCGTCCTCCGCCGTGCGGCGAAGGTCGGCGATGCCCTCGTCGAAGGCGGCCGCCGTGGTGAGGCCTGCCGCGAGTGCGGCGGGGCGGACGGACTCGACCATCGCGACGAAGGTGCGGCGGGTGAACCCCTCGACCAGCTCCGGGCGGCTCCCGTCCGCATGGACGGTGCGCGGGCGGACGGTGACGTCGTGGAACCCCGCCTCCGTCAGCAGCGGGTACAGGCGGCGCCCGAGCAGGCCGTCGCCGCCCGCGTCGGCCTGCAGCCGGACGAGGTGGTCCACCGTCGCGCGGGCGGCGGGGCTCTCCGGGTGGAAGAACGCCGAGCCGTGGTCGCCCTCGATCACCGTGATCGTGCCGCCCGGCCTCAGCACCCGCCGCAGGGCGGCCAGCGCGGCCACCGGGTCCGCCAGGTGCTCCAGCACGAAGCAGACGAAGAGATGGTCGAAGGAGCCGTCGGCGAACGGCAGCTCGTGCAGGTCCCCGTGGTGCCACGTCACCTGCGCGCCGGGCGCGTGCGCCGCCACCCGGGCGCGGGCCTGGGCGAGCGAGTCGGCCGAGATGTCGGCGGCCGTCAGCCGCACCCCGGGGCTGCCCGCCAGCAGGTGCAGCGTCTGGGCCCCGACGCCGCAGCCCGCCTCCAGTACCCGGCTGCCCGCCGGGTACGCCGTGCCCGCGTGCAGCAGCTCCGCGAGGGTGTTCGCCTGGTCGCCGAGCCGCTGCGCCTCGGTCGTCGAGTAGCCGTGCACATAGGTGTGGTTCTCCGCGGGGCCGGCGGCCCGCGACGGCGAGGTGGTCTCCGGGAATGTCGTTTCCGTCGTCATGACCCCAGCCTGGCCCGCACAATGGACCGGTGAACAGGTCCAAAGAGCCGGCCGTCGACAGGTCCAAAACTGCCGGAGTCGACTTCCTGCAGCTCGACACCGCCGACGCCCCGCCCGGCGGGCTCGCCGACTGGCTGGCGCGGCGGTTGCGCCGGGCGATCGCGGACGGCCGCCTCCCCGCCGGCAGCCGGCTGCCCGCCACCCGGGTGCTCGCCGCGGAACTGAAGGTCTCCCGAGGGGTCGTCACCGACGCCTACCGGCGGCTCACCGAGGAGGGCCAGATCGCCGGGCGGGGCAGGGGCGGCACCGTCGTCGTCGCCACCCCCGCGCCGCCGCCCCCGCCGGCCGGGCCGCCCGCCCCGGCGCCCGCCCTGTTCGAGGCCGCGCCCGCCCCCGAGAGCTTCGACGCGCTGCGCGCCACCCCCGCCCGGATCGACCTCTCGCCCGGCGTCCCCGACCTCGCCGCCTTCCCGCGGGCCGCCTGGCTGCGCGCCGAACGCGCCGTCCTCCACGGGCTCCCCGCCCACGAGTTCGGCTACGGCGACCCGCGCGGCACCCCCGCACTCCGCCGGGCCGTCGCCCACTGGCTCGCCCGCAACCGGGGCATCCGCGCCGACCCCGACGAGGTGCTGATCGTCGCCGGCGCCGCCCAGGCCCTCGCCCTACTCGGCCAGGTGTTCGGCCGGTCCGGCATCACCGAGGTCGCCGTCGAGGACCCGGGCTCGCTCGGCACCCGCCAGCACCTCGGCCACTGGCTCACCGCCACCCCGCCCGTCCCGGTCGACGCCGACGGCATCCGGGTCGACGCCCTGCGCGCCACCGGCGCCCCGGCCGTGCTGCTCACCCCCGCCCACCAGTTCCCGGCCGGCGTGGTGCTCGGCGGCGAACGGCGCCGCGAACTGCTCCGCTGGGCCGGCGAGGGCGGCCTCGTCATCGAGGACGACTACGACGCCGAACACCGCTACGACCGCGCCCCCGTGCCCGCGCTGCGTGCCGTCCTCCCCGAACAGGTCTGCTACACCGGCAGCGTCTCCAAACTGCTCGCCCCCGCCCTGCGCACCGGCTGGCTGCTCGTGCCGGCCCGCCACCGCGAGGCCGTCCTCGCCGCCAAACGCTTCGCCGACCTCGGCAACGCCGCCCTTCCGCAACTGGTGCTGGCCCGGCTCATGGAGACCGGTGAGCTGGAGCGCCACCTGCGCCTGCTGCGCCCGCGGCACCGGCGGCGGCGGGACGCGATGATCGCCGCGATCGGCGCGCACCTGCCGGGCGCCGTCGTGCACGGCGCGGCGGCCGGTCTGCACCTGATGGTCACCTTCCCGGCCGGGCTCGACTGCTCCGACACCGAACTCGCGACGGCAGCGCTCGCGCACGGTGTCAAGGTGCAGCCGCTCTCCTGGCACGCCCGGCTGCCGCACCCGCCCGGGCTGGTGCTGGGCTACGCGGCCGGCGCGCCGGGCGACCTCGCGGAGGGCGTCGCCGTGCTGGGTCGATTGTTGGGGCGGATGGGGTAATGGGGGCGCGTCGTGCGGGGCCCGGCCGGGCCGGATCCCGATAGCCTGGCGCACCGGATCACCCAGCCCCGCCCGCCCCACGCTCCGACCCGAGCCCCGTGCCCGGCCCCGCCCGCCCCACGTGCCGCCTGCCCCACGCCCCGCTGCCCCACGCCCCGTCCGTCGCCAAGCCCCGTCTGTGCCGAGCCCTCGTGTCCAGCCCCGTCCCATGCCCCGGGAGGCCCCATGCCGTCGCTCCGGCGGACCGCCCGCTGCGCGGCGCTGGCCCTGCTGCTGACCGCCCTGACCCCGGCCCCGGCCGGTACGGCGCGCGGCACCCACCGGCCGCCGCCCATCGCGGAGAGGAACACCCCCATGCCGACCGAGGACTCCCGGCTGCTCGCCGGCCGGCGGATCGTCTACTCCTACCGTGGCCCGACGCCGCCGCCCGACCTGCTCCAGGCGATCCGCGAGGGCCGGGCGGCCGGCGTCATCCTGTTCCGCGACAACATCGTCTCACCCGACCAACTCCACGTCGCGGTCGGGCAGTTGAACCAGGCCGCCGCCGAGGCGCCGGGCGCCCGGCCGCTGCTGCTGATGACCGACCAGGAGGGCGGCAAGGTCCGCCGGCTCCCCGGTGCGCCCGAACTCTCCGCCCGCCGTACCGGATTGGCCCCCGACCCGGTCGCCGAAGCCGCCCGATCGGGCGCAGGCGCAGGACGCAACCTCGCCGACGCCGGCCTGAACACCAACCTCGCCCCCGTCCTGGACGTCTACGACACCCCTGACAACTTCATCGACCACTCCGAGCGCTCCTACGGCCAAGACCCCTCCGTGGTGGCCACGTTGGGCGCCGCCTTCCTCACCGCCCAACAGGGTCTCGGTGTCGCCACCACCGCCAAGCACTTCCCCGGCCTCGGCTCCGCCGCGAGCGGGCTGAACACCGACGAGGGCCCCGTCACCCTCCCCGTCCCGCTCGCCGAGCTCCGCGCCCGCGGCGAGGAGCCCTACCGCGCCGCCATCGCCGCCGGCGTCCGACTGGTCATGACCTCCTGGGCCGTCTACCCCGCCCTGGACCCGGCCCGCCCGGCCGGCCTCTCGCCCGCCGTCGTGCAGGGCGAACTCCGCGAGCGCCTCCGCTTCCAGGGCGTCACCATCACCGACGCCCTCGAAGCCGGCGCCCTGGCTTCCTACGGCGACACCCCTGCCCGCGCCCTCGCCGCCGCAGGGGCGGGCATGGACCTGCTGCTCTGCTCCGGTCGCGACGTGTCCCAGGGCGACGCCGCCGCCGGCGCCCTGGCCGACGGCCTGGACAGCGGCAGCCTGGACCGCGGGGCCTTCCTCGACGCCCTCCACCGGGTCGACGCCCTGCGCTCCTCCCTCGCCGGTTCGTGAGTGCTGCTCGGCCACCCTCGGCCTGCGTGGACAGCGCTACACCGGCCCGTGTCCGGTCTCGGACGGGCATTGACATCCAGGCGCAAAGTGAAATGCTTTTTTCACGAAGCACTTGTCGGAAATGTGAATCTGTTACCACCGTGTCACAGCGTGTCACGATATCCTATTGCTTTCGCAGGGTAAGGGCCCGGTAGGTCGGGCAATCCTGTCGGTGTTTGGGCCCGCGCACGGAGGCGGCATTTTTGGATTACCGGCCGCAGTGAGGAGGCCTTCGATGGCAAGTCAATTGTTGGATCTTCCTCAAGGCCTGGGGTACTTGCTGCTCGGATTACTCCTGGTCGGCCTTGGTCTATTCCTCAGGGGGGCTCTTGTAGAACTGGGAAGGCGGGCCGCCGCGAATGCCCTGAGCGTCGTCCGGTGGCTGTTTGTACGCAGTCGGCCGGTAGGCGGGCGGAGGCTGCGGCGTTATCGCAGGTTGGTGACCGAAAAATATGCGAAGCATAAGCTCGGATTCAGCCAGGGCGATGAGGTGCGGCCCATTGATATTCGCCAAGTTTACATACCCCTGCAAGGGGTGGTGGCCGGGCGTCGTGTCGATGTTTATGACCTGATCGCGCTTCGGAAGCGGACTGTATTGCTCGGGGAGCCGGGGGGTGGGAAGTCGCTGCTACTTAAGAATGCCCTGCTGCGGTGGGCCGACGAGGAGGGGGATGAGAAGATCCCGGTCATGGTGAACCTGCATCGGTGTAACAAGGGGGACTGGGGGAGCTTTGAAGAGCTCATCATTGCGGAGTTCCAGGGGGCGCGGGTGCGAAACGCCGAAGATCTGGTCGAGCGGACGCTGCGTACGGGTAGGTTAAGGGTCTACTTCGACGGCTTGGATGAGGTTGGCGACGCCGAGCAGGGGCGCGTGGTGCATGCGCTCCAGGAATTCACACTGACGCACAGTGATTGCCAGATCATTGTGACCTGCCGGAATGCCGCCTATCGCGAGCAGTTGGCCGAGCAGTTCGACCAGGTGGTGCGCCTCGCGGAGTTCGATGATGTCGCTATTCTTCGCTTCCTCGGGAAGTGGCCCGGTATCAAGGGCCCTGTGGAAGCCGGTCGGATCTTCAAAGCCCTGCAGGCGGATCCGCAACTGATGGGGCTGGCCCACAGTCCGCTCATGCTTACGATGATCGCCTATCTGCAGTCCGAGGAGCAGGTCGAGCAGGTTGGTCCGCTACCCAATTCTCGAGCCAGGTTCTATGACATTGCCGTCACTCATCTCCTGGACCGAGATCGGAGGCTGGGGCGGACCGCCGCTATAGGGCTCTACAGTGCCGAGCGGAAGCTGCTGGTGCTGCAGCGCGTAGCGCGTGCCAGGATGGAGTCCGCGACGCAGGACGGAGACTGGCAGGCAATTCCGAAGTCTCAGCTGGAAAATGCAATAAAAGAGCTTCTGCCAGGATTCGATCTGGGGGTCGAACACGTCGAGCCGCTGCTCAATGAGATAGTCGAACGTAGTCAGTTGATAAAGTCTCTGGATTCGATCGGGCGTTTCTATATATTCAACCACCTCACACTGATGGAGTACCTTGCGGCTTCCGCACTGTCTGGCTCGTCGGAGCTGATAATGTCGCATTATCATTCAGCCCCGGAGACCTGGCGTGAGGCAGTCAAGATGTGGTGTGCGGTGGCAAGGGTGGATTGCACTCCAGTAGTCAGGAAGGTGTTCGAAAGCGAGGAGCTTCGGCGCAAGGTACTCGCCCTGGAATGCCTGGGTGATGTGACGTATCTCGATGGAGCCTTTGCCGACAAGGTCCTGAAGTATTTCTTCGGCCGCCTCGGGGCCGAAGGCGCCGACGGTACGGCCGTGGCCGAAGGGCTCGGTGCGCTTGCAACCAGCAGCAGGCCACGCGGCCAACGGGTGCGGGAGGGGCTCGAGTGGGAGGCTGCCAACAGGCACAGGGGCGACCCGAGACGATCGGCTGCTCTGACGGCTCTCGCCAGTTCCTGTCGCCTCGAAGCGGCGGAGGCCATCGCGCAGAGTGCGGAGAACCCGGAGGATGTCGAAGCCCGCGAAGCTCTACAGGCCATGGGTGAGATCGCGGTGCCGGTGCTCGTGGAAGCCGCGCAGCGCGGTGCCGTCTGGGCCGTGCATTGCCTTGGGGTTATCGGCACACCGGCCGCAGCTCAACAGCTCGCCGGGCTGCTCTGGGGCCAAGATCCCTCGACGGCACGCACCGCGGCCTGGATACTGGCCGCACTGTTGCCCAGCCCGGACGTCGAAGACGGGCTCCGGCAGCTCCGATTGTCGGAGCGATACGGCACGGCCAATGAGTATCCGGCAGTCTGGCAGCCGTTCAAAGAGCCCACTTATTCTCCACTGCCCCGAGTGGCTGGGCGGATCGCCTATGAGCTCGACGGTGGTTGTCTCGAAAATTCGGACAACGCCGAACCGGACTTGACGGAGGTTCCGGGCTGGATCGAGGAGCTCGATTTCCGGATAGGTATTCCAGTCGCTGCCCTAGGCTTCGATGCAGCAGGCCTGACAGACCGGGATCCACTGAGCCCCGAGGAACGGGACAGGTTGCGTGAGCTCACCCGGGAGGCGGCAGATCGCATCCTGTCGCGCCACGCCAGGTATCTACCGGTAACCAATCGCACGATCGCCAGGCCTGTCGGAACCGCCGAACTGCTGAGCGCCGAGCCGGCTGCCTCGCTCGACAACGCAGGCCTGCTCAAGCCGCTGAAGGACGAGCTCCTGAGGGGCAGCGGTGTTCCGGCCGTCTACCGGGACATCATTGCCTTGTTGCCATGGCCGGTCCAGTGCCGCATCCTGGCGGTCTTCGTTGCCCCGGATTCGCACCTCATGGAGCGCACCGCCAGCCGCCCGGTCGATTGGAACACCTGGAAGTCCGTGCGCGACAACCCCCCGGAGCCGATTGCGATGACACGGCTCTACGGTGCATGTTCCCTGCTGGTTGGGGCTCTCGCGGTCGGTCTGGGCGGAACCAGGCTCGTTTCGAGCATGTTCGGCTGGCAGCCGTGGGCCCTAAGTCCCCTGCCGAGCTGGCAATGGATCCTATTCGCCGTGATGGCTGGCCTCTTTGTGAGCACGGTTTTGGGACTGGTTCTGACGCCCTCGCGTCTGTTGCGCGTATCGGTCGAGGAAAGACTCATCAGTTTCGCTGCGCTGGTGATGGTCGGTGTTAGTTCTATTCTGCTGGGTGTGAGCGTGGGAGCGCTGGCAGCACTGTTCGGTTGGCAGCTGACAGTTGTGCTGGCGGCGATCCTGATCTGCGGAATCTGGGTGCCGGCGGCCGTCGCGGGCCGCCGCAACAGGGCCAGATCCAATCCGTTGCGCCCTTGCCTGCTGGCCGGTGAGAAGCTCAGAAGGGCGGCGTAGGTGACAGCGGACACCTTATCGCTGTGACGGACAGCTCCGGATACGGTGTTCGACGGCTGACTCAGCCGTCGAGTGCCTCGCGCAGGTCCAGGATGCGGTAGCCGCGGGCGCGGACGGCGTCGATGATCAGCGGGAGCGCCTCGGCGTCCAGACACCGGTGGTCGGGGCTCTCGTCGGGTGCGCCGACGTGGAGTTGGAGGATCGCGCCGGGCACGAGGGCGGCGAGCGCGCGGTCGACGGCCTTGGCGCTGGTCATGCCGCCGGCGGGGCCGAGGTAGCCGTTGGTGTCGGCGGTGAACTCGAGGTCGGCGAAGCCGAGCGCGTTGACGTCGGCGATCCGCTGCGGCGTCGTCTCGCTGTACGGGAACCGGAAGAACGGCAACGGCTCGGCGCCCGAGGCGGTCCGGATCGCGGCGTCGGCGCGCAGCACCTGGGCGCGCGCCTGCTGCGGGCCGAGGTCGGCGAAGAACGGGTGGCTGTACGAGTGGTTGCCGAGGCCGTGCCCGGCGCCGGCCATCGCGCGGACCGCGTCCGGGTGCTGCTCGGCGAACTGCCCGGTGGGGAAGAACGTGGCGGGGGCGGCACGTTCGCGCAGCTCGGCGAGGACGGTGTCGAGTCCGGTCTCGTCCCAGGCGGCGTTGAAGGTGAGCGCCACGACCCGCTCCTCGGTGGGGAGCCGGCGGACCTCGCCGCCGAGCAGTGACGCGGGCGGGGCGGCGACCGCGGTCAGCGTGAGGGCGGCGGTCACGGCGGCGGCGATCGCGAGGAGACGCTTCACGCCCGCTCAACGCCCGGTGGCCGGTCAAGGACACGGGTTCGAGCCGGTCCGGGGGTCGTGTGGCCCTACCAGGCGGCGAGGAGGCCGGGATCGAGCCATCGAAGGCCGCTTTCCGGTCTGTCCGGTGAGTCGATGCCCGATCGGCGGTCGGGCGTTCGAATCGTGTGCCAGGGTTACGGCATGCCACATGTGAAATGTCACATGTGAGCACTGTGAGAAATTGAGAGACGGAGAACCGCATGAACCGAATCACTCTGCTCGCGGCGGGCGTCGCCGGGGCGGCGACCCTGCTGGCCATCCCGGCCGAGGCCGGTGCGGCGACCGCGACGACCACCACCGTCACCTGTGGCGCGTCCGGGCTGCAGGCCGGACTGTCGACCAAGGTGTGCGCCGAGGTCACCGGCGGCGGCGTCCAGTTCTACGGGCAGATCGCGCTGGCCGGCCCGCCGAGCCCGGGCGGCCCGGCGCCGACGACCAAGGAGCTGATCACCGGGCTCTCCGGTCAGGTGGTGGGCGGTGCCTCGCTCGGATCGGTGAGCGGGTACACGCTGTTCACGGCCAGCACGGTGCAGGTACGGGGCGTCGGCGGCACGGTGCCGTGCGGGTCGACCGTGCACGGCAGCTTCAGTGTGGCCGCCTACCCGTGGAACCCGGCGCCGGTGACCGTGGACGTCGTGGTCCCGTGTTGATGACTGACCAGTAGTACGGCAGGGCCCGGGAGTTGGCGGACTCCCGGGCCCTGGCCGTTCGGCCCGCGAAGGCTCGGCCGCGAGGGTGCGGCAGTCGGGGATCGCGGGTGCGCCCGCGGGCCCGCGCGGCCGCGATGCGATGACGACTTGAAGAATTCTTCATCCGCGGGGATGATGCTCCACGGCCGCACCGGCCACCGGCGGCACCGGCCACCGGCTACTGGGCACCCGCCCACCGGGCACCACCGTGCGCCGCCGAGCACCAGGGAGAGAACGGACGATGCCGGTCCCGCTGTACCAGGCGAAGGCGGAGTTCTTCCGCACCCTCGGGCACCCGGTCCGCATCCGCGTACTTGAGCTGTTGCAGGACGGGCCGCGGCCGGTGCGCGAGCTGCTGGCCGAGATCGAGGTCGAGCCGTCCAACCTCTCCCAGCAGCTCGCGGTGCTGCGCCGGACCCAACTGGTCACGGCCACCCGCGAGGGCAACACCGTGGTCTACGCGCTGAGCACGCCGGACGTCGCCGAACTGCTGCGAGCCGCCCGGCGCATCCTCACCGACCTGATCACCGACCAGGGTGTGCTGCTCACCGAGCTCCGCGCGCCCGGCGCCCGCGCCGTCCAGGCTGCGGATGCCGGGCGCGCCGCCCGCGCGACCAGCAGCTGAGCACCGGGCGGCGCACTGCCGCCGCCCGCCCGGACCACGCCCACGCGGAACGACCGCCCGACCCGAAGGAGAAGCCGGCCATGGCCGACGCCATCAGCGACGAGAAGAGCAGGCGCAAGGCCATGCTGATCCGCGCGGGTATCTACATCTTCGCCACACACCTCTTCGCCGGGTTCGTCATCCTGCTGTTCGCCCTCGGAGACCGTCACTGAGGCGGTGACCCTCACTGAGGCGGTGGCCTTCCTTGAGGCGTTGACCCTCACTGACGTACCGGCGGGTGGTGCTGGTCCAGGTGTGGACGCCGTCGACCAGCTCCCGGGTGCCGTTCAGGTACCAGTGGGCGGCCGGGTGGCGGAGCAGCAGGCGCCGCCGCAGGGTGTCGCTCTCTTCCCTCAGGCGTGCGACCCGGGCGCGGACCGCCGCCGCGGCCTGGGCGCGGGTGCAGCCGCGGACGCGCTGCAGGGTCAGTACGGTGTTGAAGGCCACCGCCGCCTGGAGCTCCTCCCGCTCCAGTGAGTACAGGTCGTTGATGAGCGTCGCCGCGTCGGCGGTGTGCGCCCGCAGCCGGTGCAGTGCGGGGTCGGCGTGCAGCCTGGTCGGCGCGTCGGCGCCGTGGACCCGCTCCAGTATGTTCATGAACGGGTAGAGGCAGCTGGCGTGGCGGCGCAGCCGCACGGTCTCCGGCAGGCCGGGGGAGGTGCGCCCGGCGCGGTGGGCGGACTCGGCGAGGAAGGTCTCCAGACAGGACCGCCACTCGGCGGCGCTCCGCTCGCGCCAGGCGGGGGACATGGCGTCGCACTGGCGCTCCCACAGCTCGCGCCAGGACTGCAGCAGCGGCGGGTCGCCCGCCGCGGGCGCCGGGGCGTCCCCGGCCAGGACGGCGAGCAGCGGCTGGACGACGGCGTGCGCCTCCGGCGGTCGGCGGCCGGGCGGGCCGTCGAAGCGGTCGTCGAGGATGGTGAACCAGCCGAGCAGGTCGACCAGCAGGTCGAGTTCGGCGCCCCGGGCCCGGGGGTAGGAGTGACCGATCAACCCGGGGAGCGTGTAGGCCTGGTAGCGCGGCAGCTCGGCGGACGAGAGCAGACCGTGGTGGAGCGCCCAGTCGGCGTGCCGGGCGGTGGCGGTGCGCAGCTCGCCGGGGAGGCGGCGGCGGGCGGCCGCGGCGGGTGGGCGCGGCGTCGGGTACGCGGGCGGGGCCGGCCGCGGGACGGTGGCGATGCGTACGGCAGTGCCCGGGATGCGGACGGCCGGTGCGGCAGTGCCCAGGGCGGCGGTGGTCGGTGCGGTGGGCGGTCGTGTGGTGGCCGGTCGTGCGGTGGGTGTCGTCGGGGCGCCGGGGGTCTCGCGCGGGGCGAGCCGGACGCGCAGGCCCTGGGCCTGGACCGTGGTCCAGACCACCTCGCGGGCCCGGGTGCCAGGCAGCGCAGTCGGCCGCCAGCGGCGCAGGATCGCGGCGGCGGCCACGGTCAACTCCGCCCAGGCGAACGCCTCACCGATGCACTTGTGCTTGCCCGCCCCGAACGGCAGGAACGCCTGCCGGCCCGCGCTCGCCGCGCCGCCGCCCTCGTACCGGCGGCCGGGGTGGAAGCGCAGCGGGTCCGGGTAGAGCAGCGGGTCTCGGTGGAGTGCGGTGAGGCTGTAGAGCAGCTCGGTGCCGGCCGGGATCCGGTACGGGCCGAGCTCGACCGGCACGCTCGCGGTTCGCATCAGGAAGGCGTTCGGCGCGTGCAGCCGGACCACCTCCTGGGTGACGCTGCGGGTGTACGTGAGCCGGGCGAGCGCCTCCGGGGTGGGGACGGTGCCCGGCGGGAGGTGCTCGTCCAGTTCGGCGAGGACGCGGGCCTCCACCCGGGGGTGCCGCAGCAGCTCGTCGATCAGCCAGGTGAGCGTGGTGGAGACGGTCTCGGTGCCCGCGCCGAACATGGTGATCGCCTCGGAGCGAACGTCCGCCTCGGTGAGCGGACGGCCGGTGGCGGGGTCCGTCGCGGCGCGCAGCAGCCCGGGCAGGGTGGGGTCCGCGCTGCCGCCGGGCCGCGCGGAGCCGCCGACCGGGCAGCCTGTCGGTCGTGCACCGCCGTTGACGGCCTGGTCGACCACCTGGTTCAGCACCCGGACGGCGGCGTCGAACCGCCGGTTGACCGGCAGCGGCAGCCGGGCGAACGCCGGGTGCGGGTAGAGCGACTGGACGATCTGACCCTTCACCATGTCGGGCAGCGCCCGGTGGAAGGCGAGTGCGGCGTCCTCGCTCAGCTTCGCGTCGAACAGCGTCCGGGTGACGATCTCCAGCGCGAGGTGGTTCATCTCCTTGGCGACGTCGAGGACTTGGCCCGGCTGCCAGCGCCCGGCCCGCTCCTCGGTGACCTGGTGCATCACCGCGAGGTACCCGGCCATCCGGTCCGGGCCGAAGGCGGGCTGGACGACCCGGCGGCGGTCGCGGTGCGCCTGGCCCTCGGACATCAGCAGGCCGTCGCCGAACGCGGTCTTGAGGGTGTCCTGGACGGCGCCGCGCGGGCAGTCGTGGGCGAGCGCCACCAGCAGGGTGTGAACCAGACGGGCGTCGGTGACCACGCAGACCGTGCGCGGTCCGAGCCGGATCCGCACCACGCCGCCGTGGCGGGAGAGCGAGCCGAGGAAGCCGAGCGGGTCGCGCAGCAGGGCGGGGGCGTGTCCGAGGCCGGGGAGTGCGCCCGGCGCGAGCGGGGGAGCGGCCGTGGCGGCCGGCCGGGGGGTGCTTCTGGAGGGAATGATCGGTCTACGGGGCTCGGTCGTCAGGGGCATGACATCACCTCTCATCAGTGCGGCCGGCGCGGCGGGCCCGCCGGAGCCGCCGCCGCGACAGGCGGGATCCGAGGGCCCCAGTCAGGGCGGACCCCCGCGCGCGCCACGAACAGAGGGGCGCCCGCCATAGGAAACGCGCCGGTCCGGCGAGCGTTGCGCCATACCTCCGGGGATCACTCCATCGGCCGATCGTGCCGCCGTCCCCCGGGCGCGGCGCGCGCGGTGGGCGAGCCGGACGGCGGAGGTGTGGTAAGCCCGCCGACCGGTCGCGGCACCGACCAGTCGCGGCACCGACCGGTGTCGGCATCGACCGGTGAGGACTCGACCGGTCCCGCGCCGTCAGGCCCGTTGGACGCGCGGGAAGTCGGCGTCCACCCGGTCGAGCCACCGGTCGGCCGCTCCGGCCAACCCCTCGGCGGCCTCGACGGCGTGCTCGAACCACTCCTCCCAGTCGCCCACCACCTCGCCCGCCACCTCGATCTCCACCTGCGCCCGCCACGGTGGCCCCCAGCGCAGGTCGAACCCGCACCGGCGCGGGAAGCCCAGTGCGCAGACCACGAGCAGGCCCGGCGCCTCGACGAAGCCGGTGACGGTCGCCGCCACGATCCACCCGTGACGGTGGTACTCCAGCCCCGCCCCGGTCTCGCCCGCCCGAACGCCGAGTCCGGCGGCGAGCCGGCGCAACCGGTCGGCGGCGCGGGAGAGTGCGGCTTCGACGGCGGGGGCCTCGGCCTCGGTGAGGGCGGGGAAGACCCAGCGCGGGTCGCCCCGGTCGAGCGGGATCGTCTCGGTGTCGGTGTCGGTGTCGGTGTCGGTGTCGGTCTCGGTCACGGGCGGAGTCTGGCCGGGGGCGGACGGCGTCCGCAACCGGTCGTCGGACGGGACGACCGCGCGGTGCGTAGCGCATCACGCTCGTGCCCGGGCGCCCGCTTCCGTGCGGAGGGCCTGACCTGCGCGGACCGCCTCGTCCGGGGCGTCTGCCATTGCCCCGCAGGCAGGGCCTTTCGGCCCTCGGCCGGAGGGCCTCCGCCGGTCCAGCATGGTCCGGAACCCGTCCGTTCGGCCCAACCCGTCCGTTCGGCCCGACCCGTCCGTACGGCCCGGAATCGAGGAGGACCCTGATGACCCGTCTGCGCGGCCTCAACCGCCTGCCGTTCGACTTCCACGCCGATGCGGACGACGGTCTCGGCCGGGTGTACCGCCACCGCTGCGACGACGGCCACGACGGCCTGATTGCGCCGGTGGAGGAGGCCTGCTGACGGGCAGAACATGATCGGGCCCCGGCCCCGGGGACGAGCAGGCGAGCAGGCGAGCGACGAGTACACCCACCGACGGGCACACCCGAAGCAGAAGGCGGGAACCAGGACCATGGAGTGCGAAGAAGTCATGCTGACCGTCCGGATCACCGCGGCCGAGCGGGCGCTGCTGCGCGCACTCGCGCGCGGCCACGGCAGCGACGTGTCGGAGGTGGCGGCGGACGGCCTGCTCGACGTCATCCCCGCCCTGCACGGCGACGCCGCCGCGCTCCGGCTGCCGCGCGTCCTGGCCCTCCCGGCACCCTGCGCCGTCACCCTCTGGCTGCCCTCGCCCGTTGCCGACCTCCTCCCGCTGCTCGGTGACCGGCTCGCCCTGGCCGCCGGGCTGCGGACCTGCCCGGCGAGTGCCGCGCTCGCCGCCGCGTTGCGGTTCTGGCTGGCGGGCGAGCCGGCCCGGCTCGCCGCCTCCCTCGCCGCCATGCACGCGCCGAGGGCCCGCCGGACCGCCGTCCCGCTGCTCGACGTGGCGGCCTGAGCGTCTGCTTCCGCCACGGGTGTCTTCGCCGGGAGCTCGGCGCACTGCAGCGCGCCGGCCGTCTCGCACGGCGCGTCCCGGCGACCATTCGGCCAGTCGTAGAACCCGGATCGGAGGCTGCCGTGGCGGCCGGAGTGACGCTTCGTCGGTGGTGCCGCGGGTGGTGGTGCGGGTGTGCACGGTGGGTCCGAATGGCATGTCCGGGGCGGGAAATCTGCTGGTCAGGGCTCTGGTCAGGGTCGTCCGGCGGGTCTAGCATTCCGGTCACGGCAGCCGGAGCCCGGACCCGCGGGCGGCCCGGCCGGGTGGCCGCCACCACCCCCTGCCGGGGAGCGCGTACCCCCCGAGCGCGCCCCCCGGCACCGCCGCGTGCCGCCGTGCTGAGGGTCGCTCACCGCCGGGCGGTCCGGCGCGATCGTGATCGCCGGGTCACCGGCCGGGTCGATGTCCGCGCCCGGCCACCGGCCGTTGCGGACCCAGGTCAGAACCTCCCCACTCCCGCAGTCCGTAGGACGTCGCGTACGGGCGTACCGACGCCTGACGGAGCACTCCGCCCGTGCGCGAACGGACTTGCCGTCAGGCCCGGTGAAGGGCCCGTGGCAGCGTCCGCGACCGGTGTCGCGGGCCCGCCCGATCGAATTTCGAAAAAGGTTTCTGTTATCCCCTCCCGCCGTGCCCGGTCTCCGGAGTGTCGGAAGGCCCAGCCGCCACGTCGCGTGGCGCGCGGGCCGTCGCACCGAGGACAGGAGAGCGCGATGGGACACCGGGGCACGGAACACCGGCGCGAGCGGCGAAAGAGGACGGGGCGCCGGACGGCGCTGCTGGCGGTGGCGGTCACGGCCGGACTGGTCGCGGGCGTACTGGGCATCCAGACCGCGATGGAGCCGGCCGCCGTTCGGGCCGGCGTCACGGCGGCGGGGGACGGATCGGCCGACCGGGCGGAGGCGGGCACGGCCGGGGTCGTCACCGAGGACGGTGGGCCGGGGGAGACCGGTACCGCCGAGGGCGCCACCCGGGCGCCCGCCCCGAAGCGGGATCAGAAGGCCGCGCCGCTGCACGAGATACCCAAGGACCAGCCTGAGCGCGGTCTGGTCTACGCCGGTCTGACCCTGCCGACCGGCGACCTGTGCGCCGGTTCGCTGGAGGTGTCCGGCGGGCAGCTGTGCAGCCACGGGCCGGATGCGCCGCCCAAGGACGTGGACATCCGCAAGGACGTCCCGCCGGTCGCCGCCGCGGCCGCCCAGGCGCCGACGCTCACGCCGCCGGCCGACGCCCAGCCGCCCGCCGCGGCCGACCTGTTGAAGGGTTCGGCTCCCGTTCTCGACGCCGGCCAGAAGGCGCTCCTCAGCGACGCCGGCACCCCGGCGGCGGGCGCCCCCGCAGCACCCCAGCAGACGCCCGCCGCCGGCGGCTCCGCCGTGGTCTGCGAAGGCGACGGCAGTGCCGGCAACCGGGTCCAGGTGGTGTACGTCCACAGCCCGGGCAACGACCGCTTCGCCCAGTACCTGCCCTCGTTCAAGAAGTGGGCGGCGGAAGTCGACGTCATCTACAACGCCAGTGCCCAGGAGACCGGCGGTGTCCGGCACGTCCGCTTCGTCACCGAACCCGACTGCTCCGCCTCGGTGTTGAACGTGCAGATCTCGGACTCCGAGATCCAGGACTTCAACGCGAGCAACCGCGCGCTCGCCGCGCAGGGTTTCAACCGCAAGGACCGCAAGTACATGATGTTCACCGATGCCAAGGTGTACTGCGGCATCGGCACCTTCGCGGGTGACGAGCGGCCCGGCCAGGACAACCAGAGCAACTTCGGTCCCTCGTACGGCCGGACCGACTCCGGCTGCTGGGGCGGCCACACGGCGGCGCACGAACTCGGCCACAACCTGGGCGCGGTGAGCAACAGCGCGCCCAACTCGAGCAAGGGTGGCCACTGCGTCGACGAGTGGGACCTCATGTGCTACTCGGACACCCCGTACTACCCGGCGATGAAGACGGTCTGCCCGGACAACGCCAGTGACGCCCGGCTCGACTGCCGTCACGACGACTACTACAACACCGCGCCCGCGGCCGGTAGTTACCTGGCCACGCACTGGAACGTCGCCAACAACCGCTTCCTGATCGCCGGCAGCGGTACCGGCCCGAACCCCACCCCGACCCCCACGCCCACCGCGACGGCCTCGCCGACCCGCACCCCGACCACCACCCCCACCCCGACTACGACCCCGACCCCGACGCCGACCCCGACGGCCACCGGGGGTCCCACCCCGAGCCCGACCGGGACCCCGTCGCCCACCGGCACCACCCCGAGCCCGACCCCGACCCCGACCGCGACGCCGACCGGCGGCGCCACCGGACCTGACATGACGGCCAGTCAGATCACCCAGAACTCGGCCGTGCTGAGCTGGCCCGCCGTCCCGGCCGCCGCCGGCTACGACGTGCTGCTCAACGGCCAGGCCATCGGCACCGTCCACGCCACCGTGGTCGGCCTGGTCCGGCTCGCCCCCGGCACCTCGTACACCGTGGCCGTCGCCGTCCGCGACAGTGCGGGCGCCGTCTCCAAGCCCGGCCGCGCGGCCACCTTCCGCACCCTCGCCGACGCCGGCCGTCCGCAGCCCGGCACCCGGTACACCATGGTGAACGGGCTCACCGGGCAGGCCGCCGACCTCTGGGGCAGCTCGCTCAACGACGGCACCGTGGCCATCGCCTACCAGCGCACCGGCTACGCCAACCAGAAGTGGACCTTCGAGGACGCCGGGTCCGGCGCGGTGCGGATCAAGTCCGCCCGCTCTGACAAGTGCCTCCAGCTCGGCGGCGGCCCGGTGGCCGGCCAGTACCTCGCCCAGCAGCCCTGCTCCGGCGCGGCCGCCCAGAAGTGGGTGCTCACCCCGTCGGGCGGCGGGTTCACCCTGAGCGCCGAGGGCTCGACCCTGGTGCTCGGCGTCAGCAACCGCTGGTACTACGGCGGTTGGCTGCTGGAGCTGCAGAAGCCCAACGGCCAGGCCTACCAGTCCTGGTCGCTGCAGAAGGCCTCCTGACCTGACCTCGGGCCCGTCTTCGAACCCGCCTCTGCCTGACGGCGTTCGAAGACGGGCCCCGACCCCGCCACCACCCACCCGGGTGCGGCCGTCGCCATGTCACACCGGCGGCGGCCGCACCCGGGTCACGCCCCCACGAGGAACCCCCGCCATGCGTACCCGACCGCTCGCCGCCGCCCTCGCCCTCGCCGGGGCGGTCGTCCTCGGACCCGCCGCCCTCCCCGCCGCCGCCCACGGCGACACCGTCCACCTCGACGTCACCGGCCTGGAGAACGGGCACGTCACCACCGTCGCCACCTTCGAGAACGACCACGAGCCGGTCGTCGAGGAGTTCGCCGGGACGCTCGCCGCCACCTCCGCCGACGGCCGCTCGGCCGGCCCGTGGCGGCTGGTCGCCGTCCCCGGCCACCCCGGCTCCTACACCACCCGGGAGATCCTGCCGGCCGGTCACTGGCGGATCACCGTCGACTGCGCCTTCCCCTCGCTCGGGCACGGCGAGCGCGAACTCGACGTCGAGGCGGCGGCCATCACCGACCCGCCGCTGCCGACCCCCACGGCCGCCGGACCGACCGCCGCGCCCACACCGGCCGTCACCCTCGGACCCACCCCGGGCGTGACCACCGAGCCCAGCCCGGCCGCCACCGCCGCAGTCACCCCGGCCGTCACCCTCGGGCCCACCCCGGCCCAGGGCGCCGGCAAGCCCGCCACCGCCGCGCAGGCCCCTCAGGGTTCGGAGACGGACAGCACCTCGGACGCGGCCGCCTGGGCGGCCATCGGCACCGCCGTCGCGGCCGTCCTCCTGGTCGCCACCGGCTACTGGCTGCGCCGCCGCTGCCGCCGGAGCTGACCCGCAGTCCTGCGGAGTGATCCACGGCCGGCGGAACCGACCGGTCCGGCGCGGTCGTCCCCACCGTCACCGGGCACCGACCGAGGGTGTCCGACCAGGCAAGGGAGCAGCCGCAGATGAAGAAGGTCCTGATCACCGGTGGCGCGGGTTACATCGGCGGCACGGTGGCGTCCGCGTTGCTCGACCAGGGCATCACGCCCGTCATCCTCGACGACCTGTCCAAGGGCCGGGCGGAGTTCGTCGAGGGCCGGGTGTTCTACCAGGGCGACATCGCCGACGGCGCGCTGCTCGACCGGATCTTCGCCGAGCACCCCGACATCGACGCCACCCTGCACTGCGCCGCCCGGATCGTCGTACCGGAGTCGGTCGCCAAGCCGCTCTTCTACTACCGCGAGAACGTGGCCAAGACCGTCGAACTGCTCGACTCCCTCCAGCGCAACGGCTGCACCCGGGTCGTCTTCAGCAGCTCGGCCTCGATCTACGCGCCCACCCCGGACGCCCGGGTGGACGAGACCTGCGCGGTCGACGCGAACAGCCCGTACGCGCGCACCAAGCAGATGATGGAGCACGTCCTCCAGGACTGGACCCGGGGCGACGGCGCCGAGGGGATCCGCGTCATCGCTCTGCGGTACTTCAACCCGGTCGGCGCCGACCCGCAGCTGCGCACCGGCCTCCAGGATCTCAACCCCACCCACGCGCTCGGCAAGCTGATCGAGGCCCACACCAACGGCACGCCGTTCACCGTCACCGGCACGGACTGGGCGACCCGGGACGGCTCGGGCATCCGCGACTACATCCACGTGCAGGACCTCGCCGACGCCCATGTCGCCGCGCTCACCCGCTTCGACGAGGTGGTCAAGCCCACCGCCGCCGACCGCTACCGGGTGATCAACGTCGGCACCGGCGAGGGCACCACCGTCCGCGAACTGATCGCCGCCTTCGAAGAGGCCGTCGGCGTGAAGCTCGACGTCCGCGAGGCCGACCCGCGCCCCGGCGACGTCATCGGCTGCTACGCGGCCGTCGACACCGCCCGCGAGCTGCTCGGCTGGACCGCCCGGCGCACCATCGCCGAGGGCGTCACCGACGCGCTCGCCTGGCGCGCAAAGTGGTCGGCCCGCCTCGCCTCCGCCTGACCCACCCGGCCCCGGGGCCCCGGTCGCGGCACCCCGTTGCCGTGCCGTACCGCGCTGCGGCGATCGGTTTGTCTCGGCGACCCGGGGCCCGGCTGCCCGGAGCCGGCTACCCGGAGCCGGCTACCCGGGGCCGGCCACCCGGGCCCGAGCGGCCACCCGGAACCGGCGGGCGCCGGGCGGCGTCTTCCCGGCGGAGCCGACGGACGGGAGTGACGGGTGGGGAAGAAGGCAGCGGACGGGCCCGGGCCGGGCTGGTGGGGCTGGACCAGGCGGGTTCTGGTCGGGCTCTGCGCGGCGGGGCTGACGCTGCCGGCCGCGCTGTCCGTGGTCCGGCTCGGCGGCTGGGACGACGGCACCTCGCTGGCCATGCCCATGGTGCTGCTGCCCTACGCCGCGGCGGGCACCCTCGTGGCGCTGCTCGTGCTGCTGGCCCTGCGCTCATGGTGGGCGGCGGGGGTGGCTGGAGCGCTGGCCGTGCTCCAACTCTTCTGGCTGGTCCCGAGGTTCGTGCCGGAGGGCGGCTCGGTCGCGGCCGACGCGCCGCGGCTGCGGGTGGCCACCAGCAACGTGTACATGGGGCAGGTCGACGCCGCCGCACTGGTCCGCCTGGTGCGCGAGCAGCGGGTGGACGTGCTCGCCGTGGAGGAGTTCTGGGGCGCCGCGCCCGCCGCGCTGGACCGGGCCGGGATCGCCGAGCTGCTGCCCTACCGTCAGCTCCGGCCGGGCCGGGACACCGCGATCTACTCCCGGCTGCCGCTGACGCCGTTGGACGCCTCGGCCCCGGAGGCGGCCCGCGCCCAGGTGGCCGCCGACGTCTCGGTCGGCGGGCGGACCGTCCGGCTGACCGCCGTGCACACCTACTACCCGCTGGGTGACGCCCGCCGCTGGTCCGTGGACTTCGACGGGTTACGGGCGGCGGCACGGGGCGCCACCCGCAACGCCGTCTTCCTGGGCGACTTCAACGCGACCCTGGACCACGCGCCGATGCGTGACCTGCTCGCCACCGGCCTCACCGACACCCACGAGGAGCTGGGCCGCGGCGTCTCACCGACCTGGCCGGAGGGCAACGCCGACTTCTCCTACCTGCCGCCGGTGATCCAGATCGACCACGTCCTGCACGGTGACGCGCTGACCGCGGTGTCCGTCGCCGAGCACCGGGTGCAGGGGACGGACCACCGCGCGGTGGTTGCCGAACTGGCGGTCACCGGCTGAGAGCGAAGGCCTGCCGTCAGGCGCGGCCGGCGGCCTTCTGGGTGCGGCGGGCCAGCGAGTCGATGACCACCGCGGCCAGCAGCACCGCGCCGGTGACCATGAACTGGATGGCGTTGCTGAGGCCTTCGATGTTCATCCCGGACTGGATCGAGCCGATCACCAGCGCGCCGAGCAGGGCCGACCAGGTCGAGCCGCGTCCGCCGAACAGGCTGGTGCCGCCGATGACGGCCGCCGCGATGGCGTTCATCAGCAGGTTGCCGCCGCCGGAGGTCTGGCTGGCCGACTGGATCTGCGCGGCCAGGAAGAGGCCGCCGACCGCGGCCATGGTGGAGCAGATCGCGAACACGCTGATCCGGATCCCGGACACGTTGATACCGGCGCGCCGGGCACCCTCGATGTTGCCGCCGAGCGCGAAGACCTGCCGGCCGTAGCCGGTGCGGCGCAGCACGAAGTCCAGCACCACGATGAAGATCAGGAAGATCAGGAGCGCCAGCGGCAGCCCCTTGTACTGGTTGAGCGTGTAGGCGGCGAGAAAGGCGATGATCGCCAGCACCACGGTCCGCACCGCGATGTCCGACGCAGGGCGGGACGGCACGCCCGCGGCCTGGCGGCGGCGCGCGTCGAACAGCGAGGCCCCCAGGAAGATCAGGACGCCGATCGCCGCCGTGCCGTAGGCGGCGATCTGCTGCCCGTAGATCGTGCTGTAGAGCCGGGAGACGATGTCGTTGCCGGGCAGGTTGACCGTGCCGGTGGTGCCGAGAATCTGCAGCATCAGGCCGTTCCAGCCGAGGTTACCGGCGAGGGTGACCACGAAGGCGGGGACGCCGACCTTGGCGAAGAAGACGCCCTGGATGCAGCCGACCACCGCACCGCCGACGAGTGCGGTGAGCAGCGCGACGTACTGGTTGACGCCGTCGGTGACACTCAGGACGGCGTAGATCGCCGCGCACAGGCCGCTGACCGAGCCGACCGAGAGGTCGATCTCGCCGAGCAGCAGTACGAAGACCACGCCGATCGCGATCATGCCGGTGCCGACGATCTGCTGGGACAGGTTGGAGAGGTTCTGGGCGGAGAGGAAGCTGCTGTCGAGGCTGCCGAACACGGCCCAGATCACGATCAGGGCCAGCACCACCGGCAGTGAGCCGAGTTCGCCGCTGCCGAGGCGGCGGCGGAACTCGCTGAGGTACCCCTTGATGCCCTCCTGGCGGACGATCAGCCGGGGATCGACGGCCGGGGTGGCCTCGGGCGCCACCGGGACGGGCGCGTTGACGCCGCCCTTGGGCATGCTGTCCTCGGGCAGCGGGACGTGGTGGCGCTCGGGCTCGCCGCCCCCAGTGCCCCCGGGGAAGTTCTCGCTCACTGGGAATCCTCCTGGCCACGGGCCTTCCGACGGGTCACGGCGTTGTCCGTGGCTCCAGTGATGGCCGAGATGATCTCTTCCTGGTTGGTGTAGCGCCTGTCGAAGACGCCGTTGTTGCGGCCCAGGCGCAGCACCGCGACGGTGTCCGCGACGGCCATCACGTCGGCCATGTTGTGGCTGATGAGGATCACGCCGTGGTCCTGTTCGCGCAGCCGCTCGACCAGGTCGAGGACCTGGGCGGTCTGCTCGACGCCGAGGGCCGCGGTGGGTTCGTCCAGCATCACGACCTTCGGCGAGCCGATCAGCGCGCGGGCGATCGCGACCACCTGGCGCTGACCACCGGAGAGCGAGGCGACGGGGATCCGCACGCTGGGGATGCGGATGGACAGGGTGTCCAGCAGCGTGCGGGAGCGCTTCTCCATCGCGACCTCGTCGAGGATGGTGAAGCGCCGGATCTCGCGGCCGAGGAAGAGGTTCCCGACCACGTCGAGGTTGTCGCAGAGCGCGAGGTCCTGGTAGACGGTGGCGATGCCCAACTGCTGGGCGTCCTGGGGGCGGTGGATGGCGACCGGCTTGCCGTGCCACTCGATGACGCCCTCGTCCGGCTGGTGCACGCCGGCGATCGCCTTGACCAGCGTCGACTTGCCGGCGCCGTTGTCGCCGACCAGTGCCAAGACCTCGCCCGCGTGCACCTCCAACTCGATGTCGGTGAGCGCCTGGACGGCGCCGAACCGTTTGGAGACCCCGCGCAGGGCCAGTACGGTCTCACCTGCCACAGTGACCAACTCCCTTGCCCCGTCTCCGGTTTGGCGACGGGGCATGCTCGTGACGGGGTAGCGTCGGACTACTGGAGGCCGGCCGCGGTGCAGGCGGCGGCGTAGTCCGGCGTGCAGATCTGGGCGACGGTGTAGAGGCCGTCCTGGACCACGGTGGTCTTGATGTTGTCCTTGTTCACGACGATCGGCGTGATCAGGTTGGCCAGCGTCTTGTTGTTGCTGCCGTTGATCGCCGTCGTCGGCACGACGGTGGGGTTGAGGGTCGCACCGCTGGCGAGGCTGACGGCCATCTCGGCCGCGGCGTCGGCCTCCGGCTTGAAGGGCTTGTAGATCGTCATGGTCTGGGTGTTGATCAGGATGCGCTGGATGGCGTCGAGCTGGGCGTCCTGACCGGTGAGCGGGACGTTGATCCCGGCCGCCTTCTGTGCGGTGGCGACGCCGGCGGCCATACCGTCGTTGGCGGAGTAGATGCCGACGACGTTGTTCGCACCGATCGCGGTGATGCCCGCGGCGGCCTCCTGGTTGGCGGTGTTCGGATCCCACTGGGGAGTGTCGTACTCCTTGCCGATCTTCAGCTTGCCGTCGATGGCGCTGTGTGCGCCGGCCTTGAAGTCGGCCGCGTTCGGGTCGGTGGGCGAGCCGTTGATCATGATGATCTGTCCGGCGTCGGCCTTGTCGCCCACCGCTGCCACCAGGGCCTGGCCCTGCAACTGGCCGACCTTGTGGTTGTCGAAGGACACGTACGTGTCGACCGGGCCCTGGGCCAGGCGGTCGTAGGAGACCACCTTGACACCCGCGTCGTGGGCCTTCTGGACGGAGGACTGGATCGACTTGGAGTCCACCGGGTCCAGGATGAGGACCTGGTCGCCCTTGGTCAGGGCGGTGTCGACCTGGGTCTGCTGGGTGGTCGCGTCCTGGTTGGCGTTGTAGTAGTCGATCTGCGCGTTCGGCGCCAGCTCCTTGATCTTCTTCTCGATCAGCGGGCGGTCGAACTGCTCGTACCGGGTGGTCTTGGTCTCCGGCAGCAGCAGGCCGATCTTGACCGCCCCGACCGCGCTTCCGCTCGCGCTGCCCGAGGACGTGCTGCCGGTCGACTGCTTGGCGCTGCCGCAGGAAGCCAGGCCGACTCCGACGGAAACCACTGCGGCCACCGCGACGGCGCGGCGAAGAGCGTTGCTCATGAGGATGCCTCTCCGGTTGAGTCCACCCCCGCATACGAGTCTGTGAACTCCGGGCCGTCCCCACGATTCGGACTGCGCCGAACGGGTAGGGCGGGCACCCCGGACGGCCCTGCCGGAGGGGTCCGCCGACGGTGGGCCCTCCGGTCAGAGGAGCGTCTGCCGCCAGTCCCACGCGGTGACCGTGGCCCTGCCCGGGTCCAGGGCGGCGCCGCGGCGGCGGGCCACGGAGGCGGGGTCGAGGGCCCGTTTCAGGGCCTCATGTAGGGCTTCCCGTTCGCACCGCGCGTGGACCGCGCAGATCTGCCGGCCGTTCCCGGTGCCGGCGGCCACCGGGATCTCGACGATCCAGAGCGGAGCGGTCCGCCCGGCCCGGTTCGGACGGGTGGTGGGGGAAGTGCGGCCGGACGTACCGGGCACTTCGGAGACAACAGCGTCCACGGATGGCACCGCCTCTTCGGGGGCTCCTTCCGCCCTCGGTGAGGGTGCCCGGGAGGAGGCCGTCTCTTGTTCCGGTGCGTCGCACCGGACTCAGGCGGCGCGGCCCCCTTCTGCACCGGAGGTCCCGCCATCTAAACCGGCCCGGGCGCCGGCGTCAATGGTCTAGGCCTTTACGGCGGGTCGGTGCACGTCAGCCCCCGGCGTGTCGTGTGTCCCGGGCGTGTCGGGTGCGCCCGGCCGGTCGCCCGCGGCGCCGTGGCCGCGGACGAAGTACGGGGACCTGCGCACCCACCGGGCCCAGGCCGCGGCCGGCAGCCCGGACCCGACCATCAGCGCGGGCACCAGCAGCTGGAACCAGCCGTTGCCGGCGTTGAGCTCGAAGTGGTCGGCCGAGCTGTAGAAGGTCCAGGCGAGGTAGCCGCCGACGGCGAGCAGCACGGCCGCGCCGAGCAGCGGTGCCACCACCGCCCGCAGGCCCTCCCACGGGGAGGTGCGCAGCAGGTGGCGGAAGCGCACGGCGGCCGCGACGGCGGTCAGCGCGTAGGAGAAGGAGGCCATGATGCCGCTGGCGTTCACCGCGGCGGAGATCAGGTCGCTCACGGTCGGGACGGTCAGCGAGGCCAGGGCGAGGGCGGTGGCGAGGGCGCTGATCAGGACCGTGCCGGCGGCGGGTGTGGCGAACCGGGGGTGGAGCCTGGTCCACACCGGGCCGAGGGTGCCGTCGCGGCCCATGGCGAACATGCCGCGGGCGGTCGGGATGACCGAGGCCTGGAGCGAAGCGGCGGCGGAGAGGGTGAGCGCGACCAGCGGCAGTGCCGCGAGCGGCTGGCCGGCGAGCTTGGCGCCGAAGTAGCTGAGGCCCTGGGCGCCGTTACCGGCGAGTTCGTCCAGCGGCAGGACGCGCTGGAAGGAGGTGCCGGCGAGGAGGAGCAGCAGCATGATCACCGTGAGGGCGATGAACCCGCCCCGGGAGGCGTCGCGCGGGTCACGGACCTCCTCGCCGATCGAGAACACCGACTCGAAGCCCCAGTAGCAGAACACCGCCAGCACCATGCCCTGGGCCAGGGCGGAGAGCGAGGGGATGGCGAACGGGTTGTACCAGTCGAGCGAGAAGGGCTGGTCGCCGGCGACCAGGCCGTAGCCGCAGAAGGCCAGCAGCACCGCGTACTCGAAGACCAGCAGGTACTTCTGCAGCCGGGCGGCGAGGTCGAGGCCGCGGACCGCGACGACGGTGGCGGCGGCCAGCACCGTCAGGCCGATCAGGGTGGTCTGCAGGGTGGAGTCCGGGTCGAGGGTGAGGCCCGCGAGGCGGTGCAGTCCGGCCTGGCCGGCCAGTTGGAGGACGGCCGAGCCGGTGACCGCCGTGGTGTAGGCCATGAAGAGGAGTGTGCCGACGATGCTCACCCAGCCCGACAGGAAGCCCAGCCAGGGGTTGAGGGTACGGCCGACCCAGCTGTAGCTGTTGCCGGCGTTGGGCTCGACCCGGCTGAGCCGACCGTAGCCGCCGGCGATCGCGAGCACCGGCAGGAACGCCAGCAGCGTCAGCGCCGGCAGGTGCAGGCCGACCACGCCCGCCGTCAGCCCCAGGCCGATGCCGATGCTGGTGGTGGCCGCCGTGGTCGAGGCGGCGATGACCACGCCGTCCTGGATGCCGACCGACTTGCGCATGGTCGCGTGGGGGTGTGCGACCTGGGTGCTCCGGGCGTGGCCCCGGTCCCGGACCGATGGTGCCAAGGGTGTACCGCCTCGCGTGTGGGGGGAGCCGGCCGGAGATGGGGGGCGGCCGGTGGCTGGAAATGAAACCGTCCGCGCGCTTCACACGTCAATGCCGTTGTCATAAGCTCCGCGGCATGAGCGAACGAGTGGTCCCGGAGGCGCAGCGGCGGCGCAGACGGCCGACCCGCCAGGGCACGGTGCTGTCTGCGCAGGTAATCGTGGAGACGGCGCTGAAGCTGATCGGGCAGCACGGCGCGGACGCCCTCACCGTGCGCAGGCTCGGCGCGGCCCTCGGCGCCGACCCCAGCTCGCTGTACCGGTACTTCCGCAGCACCGACGACCTGCTGCTGGCCATCGCCGACGAACTGATCGGACGCGCCCAGCAGGGCCGGCGGGCCACCGGCGACTGGCGGGCCGACCTGCGGGACATCGGGCTGCGCATCCACGCCGCGTACCAGGCGCACCCCCAGGCGGCGATGCTGGCGGCCCACCGGACGACAGGCCGGGAGAACGAGACCCGGGCGGTCGAGGCGATCCTCGGGGTGCTGCGGACGGCCGGGTTCCCGGACGGTGAGGCGGTACGGATCTACCACGCCTTCGTCGACCAGGCGCTCGCCTTCGCCGCCCTGGACGCGGCCGCACTGGCCCTCCCGTCGGCGGCGCAGGCGGCCGACCTGGCGGTCTGGCGGGCGAACTACGCGACGCTGCCCGCCGCCACCCACCCGAACATCGCCGCGACGGCCCGCCTGCTCGCGGCCGACATGCGGCGCAGCGGGTACCCGTTCGCGCTGGAGCTGCTGCTGGACGCCGCCGCCGCCCGGCTGGAGCCGTCGGCCAGGTGAGGCCGGGCCGGTCGCGGTCGGCGGCGGACGGAGCGGGCCCGGCCGGGCGGGCGGCCGGGCCCCGAGGCCGGTGGGCACGATCAGAGCGGAGCGATGCGCTGCCACGGCCGGACGGCTTCCAGGGCCGCCGCCGCGCGGAAGACCGTCACGTCGTCGTACGTCCGCCCGACCAGCTGGACACCGGTCGGCACCCCGGTCGAGGCGACCCCGGAGGGCACGCTCAGCACCGGGCAGCGGCCGGCGATGTTGAACACCGTGGTCAGCGCGGAGTCCATATAGTGCTCCAGCTCCTGGCCCCCGACCGACACCTTGGTCACGGTGTAGTCGTCGTCGGCGAGCAGGGCCGGAGTGCCGGTGGTCGGACAGAGCAGCAGGTCGTAGCGGTCGAGCAGTTCGCCGAGCACCGCCTGGATCCGGGCCTCGGTCTCCAGGCCGGCCAGGAACGTCCCCGGCTCCCGGCAGGCCTCGCCCACCTCCTCGGCGAAGGCCAGCGCGTACGGGGTGAGCAGCGCGCCGTGCTCGGCCGCGACCGAGGAGACGTAGGCGCCGAAGACCGCCCCGAAGTGGATCATCGCGGCCTCCCGCACCTCGGCCCGGGAGAGTTTGACGTCCACCTCCTCCACCACCGCGCCCGCCGCGCGCAGCGCCTGTGCCACGGCGCGGGTGTTGGCCTCGACCTCGGGGTCGACGGGCCAGTCGCCGAGGTCGACGGAGAGGGCGATCCGCAGGCCCGTGACGCCCTCGAACCGCTCGGGCAGCACCAGCTTGGGCCGCAGCGAGACGCCGTCCAGCGGGTGCGGTCCGGCGATGACGTTCTGCAGCAGCGCGCAGTCGGCGACGGTGCGGGCCATCGGGCCGTCGTGGCAGTAGGTGTCGAGGTTGAACGGCGCCATCGCGGGCACCCGGCCGTACGGGGGCTTGAAGCCGACCGTGCCGGTGCACGAGGCCGGGAGCCGGATGGAGCCGCCGATGTCCGAGCCGGTGGCGAGCGTGGTCTCGCCGGCCGCGAGGGCGGCGGCCGAACCGCCGGAGGAGCCGCCGGGGGAGTAGGCGAGGTTCCACGGGTTGCGGGTGACGCCCCAGAGCCGGGACTGGGTGAACGCCGCGCAGCTGAACTCCGGCGTGGTGGTGCGGGCGTGCACGATCCCGCCGGCATCGATGATCCGCTCGACGACCGGGTGGGTGCGGTCGGCGATCTCGTGCTCGAACGCCAGCGAGCCGTCGGTGGCGCGGCGCCCGGCGATCGGCTGCTCCTCCTTGGTGGCGACGGCCAGGCCCTCCAGCGGGCGCGGCGGCTCGCCCCGTCCCGCGTACCGCGCCTCGGCGCTGCGGGCGGCGACGAGCGCCTGTTCGAAGGTGCGCTCGGCGAGCGCGTTGACCCGGGGCTCGACCGCCTCGGCGCGCTCGATGACGGCGGTCATCAGCTCGACCGGCGACAGCGAGCGGTCCCGGAAGCGGCGCAGCGCCTCGGTGGCGGGCAGGTGGGCGAGTTCGGTGGAGTCGGTCATCTGACGCTCTCTCGTTCGGACGGGTGGTTCAGGGCGCGCCGGCCCTCGGCGATGCGGGCCGGGGCCCAGCCGGGGCGCGGGACCGAGTCGAGCAGGAGCCGGGTGTAGGCGTGCTGCGGGTTGCCGAGCACGTCGGCGGTCGGGCCGGACTCGACCACCCGGCCGTCCCGGAGCACCACGACCCGGTCGGTGGTGTGCCGGACGACCGCGAGGTCGTGGCTGACGAAGAGGAAGCCGATGCCGGCCTCCCGGCGGATGCCGGCCAGCAGGTCGAGGATCTGGGCCTGGATGGAGACGTCGAGTGCGGCGACCGCCTCGTCCAGGATCAGTACCCGTGGTTCGGCGGCCAACGCCCGTGCGATGGCGACCCGTTGGCGCTGCCCGCCGGAGAGTGCGCGCGGCAGTGCGGCGGCCTCGCGGGCGCCGAGCCCGACCTGGTCGAGGAGTTCGGCGACCCGCGCGCGCCGTGCGGGCGCGTCCGCTGCGGCGTGCAGCCGCAGCACCTCGTCGACGCAGGCGCCGACGGTGATCCGCGGGTCGAGCGAGAGGTACGGGTCCTGGAAGACCATCTGGATCTCCCGGGCGCGGGCCAGCCGTTCGGTGCGGCCGCGGGCGCGGGCCGAGCGGTCGCGCCCGTCCAGATGGACGGTGCCGCCGTCGGGCTGCTCCAGGCCGACCAGCATCCGGGCGGTGGTGGTCTTGCCGCAGCCGGATTCGCCGACGATGCCGAGCGAGCCGCCCGGCGGCAGGGTGAAGGAGACCCCGTCGACGGCCAGGTGATCGCCGAACCGTTTCCGCAGCCCGTTCACGACCAGGCCGGGGGATGAGCTCACGACAGGATCCCTTCGTCGGCGCGCAGGCACGCGACGAGGCCGTCGTCGTGCGGTTCCAGGGCGGGCCGAGCGGCCGTGCAGCGTTCCTCGGCGAAGCCGCAGCGCGGGGCGAAGGCGCAGCCCGGCGGGGACTCGGCGAGCGAGACCGGCCGGCCGGGGACGGGGCGCGGCGGCGCGGCGTCGGGCCCGAGGCGCGGCGTGCAGGCGAGCAGGCCCGCGGTGTACGGGTGGCGGGGGCGGTCGAAGAGGGCCCGGGCGGACCGGGTCTCCACGATCCGCCCCGCGTACATGACGTAGACGCGGTCGCAGATCGCCGAGGCCAGCTCCAGGTCATGGGTGACGAAGAGCATCCCGGTGCCGCGCTCGGCCTGCAGGCGGGTGAGGATCGCGATGACCTCGGCCTGGGTGGTGACGTCGAGCGCGGTGGTCGGCTCGTCGGCGAGCAGCAGGGCCGGTTCGCCGGCCAGGGCCGCCGCGATGACGACGCGTTGCAGCATGCCGCCGGAGAACTGGTGCGGGTAGCGTCGCAGGGCGCCGCGCGGATCGCGGATGCCGACCGCCTCCAGCAGCTCCTGGGCCCGGTCGGCGGCCCGGTCGGCGGGTGTGCCGGCCGCCCGCAGCCCCTCGGTGAGGAAGTCGCCCACCCGCCGCAGCGGGTTGACGCAGGCGCGAGGGTCCTGGAAGACCATCGCGACCTGACGGGCCCGGAGTTCGCGCAGGCCCGCCCGGTCCAGGGTCAGCACGTCGCGGCCGCCGACCCGGACCTGCCCGTCGGTGCGGGCGTGTTCGGGCAGCAGGCCGAGGACGCTGCGGCAGGCGACCGACTTCCCGGAGCCGGACTCGCCCACCAGCGCGACCGTCTCGCCGGCCGCGACGTGCAGGGAGACACCGTCCAGGATCGGGCGGGCGGCCCGCCCGTCCGGCAGCCGTACGCGGAGGTTCTCGATCTCCAACAGGGGCGTGGTCATGGCTCTCACCGATCCCGCTTCGCGACCCGGTCGGCGATGCCCTCGCCGACGATTCCGAACGCCACGACGGCGATCACGATGCACGCGGACGGCGCCAGCGCGGGCAGCATCGCTCCCTGCTGGACGGCCGACTGGCCCTCGTTGATCATCGCGCCCCAGTCGGCGCTCGGCGGTTGCACGCCGAAGCCGAGGAAGGAGAGCGCCGCCAGGTCCATCAGCGCGTACCCGAAGTTGATCGCGGACTGGGCGAGCACCGTCGGGGCGATATTGGGCAACAGGTGCCGCAGGCAGATGGTCCGGCCCGACCAGCCCTGGACCAGGTAGGACTCGATGTACGGCCGGCTCTTCTCCTGCCGGGCGATCCCGCGCACCAGCCGCCCCACGTACGGGGTGTAGGCGACCGCCATGGCGATGACCGGTGCGGTCATGCCCGGGCCGGTGACCGCGACGAACATGATCGCCAGCAGGAGCCCGGGGAACGAGAACACCACGTCCAACGCGCGCGACAGCAGGGCGTCCGCCCAGCCGCCCCGCCAGCCGGCCACCACGCCGAGCAGGATGCCCAGCAGCGTCGAGACCCCGACCACCAGCAGCGGCCCGAGCAGACCGGTGCGTGCGCCGTACAGCAGCCGGGAGAGGACGTCGCGGCCGGACTGGTCGGTGCCGAGCAGGTGGTCGGCGCTGCTGCCGGCGAGGCCGGACTGCAGGTCGATCAGGTCCGGCTCGTACGGGGCGAGCAGCGGCGCGAGGGCCGCGGCCAGGACCAGTACGGCCAGCACCACGACGGCCGCGGTGAACAGCGGGCCCTGCCCGAAGGCCCGGAGGCGGCGCAGGCCGGGGCGGCGGCCCGGCCCGGCCAGGGTGGCGGTGGTCATGAGGCACCTCGGCGGGTGAGGGAGAGCCGGGGGTCGACGAGCGGCGCGAGGAGGTCCACGGCCAGGTTGACCACGACGAAGCCGGTCACGGTGAGCAGGGTGAGCGCCTGGACGACCGGGAAGTCCTTGACCGTCACCGACTGCACCAGCAGCGAGCCGATGCCGGGGACGTTGAAGGCGGTCTCCACGATCGAGGTGGAGACCAGCAGGCCGGCCAGCATGGTGCCGCCGACGGTGACGATCGGGCCGAGCGCGTTGCGCAGCACGTGCCGGCGTACCACCGTGCGCTCCGGGACGCCGCGCGAGCGGGCGGCCTCGACGTGCTCGCGGCCGAGTTCGTCGAGCATCGCCGAACGGGTCACCCGGGCCAGCAGGCCGGCCAGGGTCACCGCCAGCGCGGCGGCGGGCAGCGTCAGGTGGTAGAGCCGGCCCGCGAGGCCGGTGCCCTGGGAGCCGGGGCCGGGGAACCAGCCGAGCTGCACCGAGAAGAGCGAGACCAGCGCGATCGCGCTGACGAACGGCGGGGTCGCGGTGGTGACGCCGGTGCCGAGCAGCACGGCCCGGTCGAACCAGCCGCCGCGCAGCGCGGCGAGGACGCCGGCCGGCACGCCGACCGCGCAGATCAGCGCGGCGGCGTACCCGATCAGCAGGGCGGTGCCGGGCAGCCGCGAGGAGATCAGCGGGCCGACGTCCTGGCGGAACTGCACGGAGCGGCCGAAGTCCCCGTGCAGGACGCCGCCGAGCCACTTCAGGTACTGGGTGAGGAACGGGTCGTCCAGGTGGTACTGCGCGGTGATCGCGGCCCGGGCCTCGGGCGTCGCCGGATGGCCCTTGAGCAGGAAGGCCACTGGGTCCCCGGGGGCGAGGTGCACGGCGCTGAAGACCACGAAGGAGGTCGCCAGCAGCACACCCGCCAGGCCGAGGAGCCGGCCGAGAAGGTGGCGGGTCATCGCTTCGCGGCGCCGATCGTGGCCGCCCACGGGTAGTACAGCTGGGCGATGCCGGTCGGCGCGCCGGTGATCCGCTTGTTCAGGAACACCGAGTACGGCTGCTCGTACAGCGGGATGCCGGGGAGTTCGCGCACGGCGATCTGCTGGAGCTTCGCGGTCAGGTCGGCGCGGGTGACCGGGTCGGTGGAGGCGATCGCCTGGTCGAAGAGCGCGTCGTACTCGGCGTTCGACCAGCTGCCGTAGTTGCCGAAGTCGCCGGTGTGCAGCGACTGGTAGAACTCCAGCGGGTCGGGGGTGCTGTCGTAGCCGTTGGTGACCACCAGGTCGATGCCCTCCCGCGCGGCCGGGTCGGTGAACAGCGCGGTGTACGCGTCGGGCGCGACCGGCCTCAGCTCGACGTCCAGACCGATCTGCTTGCCGGCCGCCTGCACGGCGTTGGCGACCACGCCGATCTCGGGGGCGAGCGTGCTGGTGGCCACGACGACCTTCCTGCCGCCGGCGCCGGCCTCCTGGACCAGCTTCTTGGCCCCCGCCAGGTCGTAGACCGGCTCGGGCAGGGCCGCGAAGTAGTCGGCGGTGCGCTCCGGCGCGACGCCCCAGGCGGCCTGCGCGGCCGGGGCCTTGGCCGGGGTGCCGACCCCGCCGACCGCGGCCTTGATGATGCCGGGCCGGTCCAGCGCCTTGGAGAGCGCCTGACGGACCTTCGGGTCGCCGAGCGTGCCCTTGAGGTCGAGGACGGCGAGCTCGGTGGCGGCGGTGTTCGGGCCGAAGTGCACCGTGCCCTGCGGGGACGCCTTGAGCTGCGCGAGCGAGGCGGACGGCACCATGTACCCGCCGTCGACCGATCCGGAGAGGAAGGCGTTGGCGCGGGCGGCAGGGTCCTGGATGAAGACGAATCTGACGCTGTCCGACTTGGGGGCGAGCGAGGTGTCCCAGTAGCCGGGGTACTTCTTCAGGGTGAGGCTGTCGCCCTGCGCCCACTTGTCGACGGCGTACGGGCCGGTGCAGTTCACCCCGCCCTTCGGAGTGCCGTAGTCCTTGCCGGCCTTGGCGAGGAAGGCGGCGCTCTCGACCGTGCCGGGGGAGGCCGCCAGCAGCTCGTTCAGCAGCACGTCGGGCTTGGTGAGCCTGATCGTCACCCCAGCGGGCCGGACTTCTCGATCGAGGCGACGTTCTTGAAGGCGGTGCCCCAGGCCGAGCCGGTGTCCGGGTCGAGGTGGCGCTGCAGGGAGGCCACCACGTCGTCCGCCGTCATGGTCGAGCCGTCGTGGAACTTCACGCCCGCGCGCAGGGTGTACACCCAGGTCAGCGGGTCGGGGTGGGCGAAGCCGGCGGCCAGGGCCGGCACGGTCTTCATGTCCGGGGTGACCCGGAACAGCTGCTCGCAGACGTTGGCCAGCACGGTGTTCGGGGGGTAGTCGTAGGCCAGCGCGTAGTCGAGGGTCTGCGGTTCGGCGTACAGCGACCACGTGAAGGACGGGATCGGGCCCTGGGCGGCGGGGGTGTCCGGGGTGACCTGGTAGGCGGCGCCGCTCGCGGAGTCGGTGCCGCTCTTGGTGGCGCCGGAGCAGCCGGTGGCCGCCCAGGCGACCAGGACGGCGGTGGCGAGCAGGCTGGCGGATCTGGGCATGCGCAAGGAGACCCACCCCTTTCAGGGGGTTGTGGGGGCGCTGGGAGTTGGTGGCGAGTATTGATGCGGGAACGTTCCCGCACAAGGGTTTGCGGGAACGATTTTCCACAGGTCACGGGAGGGTGACGCGGAGCCCTCGGGGCTGGCAGCATCAGCACATGACCGATAACCCCCGCCCCGGCGGCCCGGCGGCCGTGCCCCGCGTCCGCCTCGTCGACGTCGCCCGCGAGGCCGGGCTCTCCAAGACGACGGTCTCGGCCGCGCTCAACGGCACCGGCCGGATGTCGGACGCCGTGCGCGAGCGCGCCCGTGAGGCCGCCCGCCGGCTCGGCTACCGGCCGAACGCCACCGCGCGCCTCCTCCGCGCCGGGCACGCCCGGCTGATCGGCTGCGCGGTCGGGGAGTTCGCCACCGAGCCGTGGGCCTGCCTCGACTCGCCGTACTACGCGCAGCTGACCGGTGCCACCGCGCGGGAGGCGCTGCGGCACGGCTACGCGCTGGTGATGCTGCCCACCGGCTCGGCCCCGGAGGCCTGGGCCGACCTGCCGCTGGAGGCCGCGATCGTCGCCGACCCGGTGGCCGGCGACCCGCTGGTGGAGGACTTCATCGCGGCCCGCATCCCGGTGTTCACCGACCGCTCGGTCGAGGGCCGCCCCGGCGCGCACTGGGTGGACATCGACACCGAGGCCGCCGTGACAGAGGTGCTGGACCACCTGCGAGCCGAAGGCGCGCGGCGGGTGGCGGCCGTCGTGCCGGACACCGCGATCCGCTTCCACATCGAAATGCTGAACGCCTACCGCGGCTGGTGCGCCCGGCACGGGGCCGAGCCGCAGGTGGTGCTCTCCACCGCGCCCGGCAGCGGCCCGGCGATCGCGGCGGTGGAGCAGGCGCTGAGCGGCGCCGAGCCGCCGGACGCGCTCCTGGTCGCCAGCGAGGCGAGCCCGCCGCTGGTCCTCGACGCGGCCCGGCGGCACGGCCGTTCGGTGCCCGGCGATCTGCTGCTGGTCTGCGTCAGCGAGGACGCCTCGGCCGAATACGCCGACCCGCCGGTGACCACCCTCAGCCTCCAGCCGGAGCGGGTCGCGGTGGCCGGGATCGAGCTGCTGGTGGCCGCGTTGGAGAGCGGCAGCCAGGAGCCGACGGGCACGCTGGTGGAGACCAGGCTGGAGATCCGGGCCTCCTCCCGGCGCTCCCGGCCGTAGAAGCCGGGGCGGCGCGGGCGGCGAGGGGGCGGCGGAGGCCTCTGGACGAGGGACCTCCCGCAAAAAGGACTCTTCCGCAGGGGAAGCCGAAGGGCGGCCGGCTCGTTGGGCAGGGTGTGGCAGACGAGGCGGATGGTGGTGCCCGGCGGGCGCCGATGGTGTGGGCGTTCGCGGTGCGCGAGTCGGCGGGCGCCCTGGTCGCCGAGGCGATCGTGGAGGTCGGTGCGCGGCTGCACGGCGAGCTGGTGGTGGACGCCGTGGACAGCGGGTTCGTCCTCGCGGCGGGCGAGCCGCCGCAGACCACCGGGGTGGTGGAGGTGGGCGGGCAGCGGTTCGAGCGGCTGGTGCTGGTGGGCGGCCGGCAGGTCTGGGAGCCGGCCGCCGGGGTGGCGGTCTCGCCCGGCTGGCTGGCGGCCGCGGAGAGGCGCGGTGGCGTGGTGGTGATCGTGGTCCCGCCCGGTACGTGGCCGGCGGGCCTGATGAGCCTGGAGCCGCAGGAGCGGGTGGCGGCGTTCACCCGGAGCCTGGACGAGGCGCGGGTGGCGGGCCTGCTGCTGCACGGGACGGTGGGTATCGAGAGCCGGTGAACGGCCGCTGCCCGCGGACAGGTTCACCCGGCCGGGTCAGCGGTGCGGGGGCCGCCGTGACCCGGGCCAGGCCGCGCGGGCGGGCGGCCCGACCGGGCGCCCGCCCGCCGGAGCAGGGGAGCATGCCGGGCGCCGGGGCCGGCACGGTCGTAGCGTCGGGGGCATGACTGCCGACGAGACGACGATGGTGGCGGTGGGAGTGCGTTCCGTGGCGGAGGTGTTCGCCGCCCTGGAGACGGCCAACAACCGCCGCCAGCCGTGGACGCGTTACGAGCACGGCGTGCTGGGCGCCTACCGCTGGGCGGTGGGCACCCAGGTGGGCGCCCCGGTGACCGCGTCGGCGGCCGTCGGTGCCGTCGGGCCGTGCCGGGCGCAGCTGCTGGCGGAGTTCCAGGCCGCCGCCGTCCAGATCCGCGCCGGCGCCGGGCGCGGTGTGGACGCCGACTACGCCCTGGGCGCCTACGGGGCACTGGCCTGGCTCTGCGGCCACCACGAGGAGCGCCCGTAGCCCCTGGCACTCGCCGAGGGGGGCGCGCCCGGGATGGCCGGCTCCGGCGACCGGAGAGCAGCCGAGGCCGCCCCGGAGTCCCGGGGCGGCCTCGGCCGGTCCGACGAGGTGTCAGTTGACCGTGTAGCTGTACGGGATCGCCGCCAGAACCGAACCCGTGGTGCCGAGCTGGTTGTTGGCGGTGGCCACCCCGGTCGGGCCGGAGACCAGGTACAGCACGCCGTGGACGGTGCCACCCTTCGGGCCGGTCGGGGTGAGCGTGACCTGCAGCGTGCCCGTGGCGCCGGGCTGGACGGCCACCGGGGCGGCGGCCGGGGCGGTGGCGCTGACCGCGGCGGCGAACGGGTCACCGGTGTTGGAGGCCACCGCCGGGTCGAACGCCTGGGTGTGCGCGGTGGCGGTGATGGTGGCCGTACCGGCCGGGGCACCGGCGGTGCCGAACGGGCCGATCTGCTGGACGTAGGTGCTCCACCTGCCCGGGACGATCGGCTGCGCGGGGCTTCCGGCGTCCCGCGCGACCGAGACGGTCGAGCCGTTCTGGGCCTTCTTCAGGTCGCCGAACAGGTCGGGCGATCCGGCGGCGCCGCTGATCTCCAGGTGGGCCGGCACCGAGGAGGCCGACACCGCGGTCAGCGCGTCGGTGCCCGGCGGGACCAGGAACGACGGGGTGGACGACTCGACGGTCAGCGGCAGGCCGACCGTCGCCGAGGTGCCCTGCGGCACCAGCGGAAGGTCGACCCGGCCGTCGAGCCGGGCGTCCGTCGCGACGTTCTGGGTGGCGACGGTGTTGTTGGTGTAGTTCACGCTCACCGTCACCGGCTTGCCCGCCGCCAGCTTCGTGCGGGGGTCGTTCGGCAGGCCGGCCGCGGTGGCCCGGTCGAGGTCGAGGCCGATCGTCCCGGTGAACTGCTGGCTGAGCTCCGCGCCGCTGACCGGGCCGAGCACGTTCAGGACGAACCGCCAGCGGCCCGCGGCAGGGTTGACCGTGGTGGCCGAGACACCGGCGGTGGTGCCGGTGAGCTTGCCGCTCGCGTCGAGGAGCGCGTTGCCCTCGATGTCGACCGGTGTGCCATTCGGGCTGATCAGGGCGCCCTGCATGAGCAGCTTCGGGTCCTTGGCGACCGTCACGCCGACCCGCAGGTCGTGCCGGCCCTTCGGGACGTCGAAGGCGTAGGCGAAGCTCTGCGTGGGCGAGCTGCCGCGGCCGTTGCCGCCGGTGAGGGTGCCCGTGAAGCTGCCGGTGCCCTGGCTGACCGGGACCAGGCTGCGCAGGACCACCGGCACGCTGGTGGTGCGGCCGTCGGAGGTGGCGATGGTGACCGACTCGCTGGCGTCGCCGCCGCTCGCCGGGGTGGTGACCTGGACGTGAAGGGTCTTGCTGGCGCCCGGCGCCAGCTCGACCACCTGCGGGCTCACGGCGCCGGCCGGCACCGCGCGCTGGGTGGCGGTGTCCAGCAGGACCGGGCCGGTGTAGCCGTTCTGGCCGGCCGGGGTGTAGAGGATCGCCGTCCAGTCACCCGCCACCGGGTGCGGGACGTCCACCAGGCCGAAGTCGGCCGGGGTCGCACCACCCTGCGGACGGGTGTTGGTCTCGAACCGGCCGGAAGGGTCGAGCAGGGTCATCCGGACCACCGGGCCGTTGCCGACCGGGCTGGCCGCGCCCTGCCAGGCGATCGACGCCGCCAGGCGGTCGGCGCCGGCCGGAACGCTGAACGTGACCTGCTGCTGGACCCAGGTGGCGCCGTTGGTGGCGTACTTGAAGGTCTGGTCGGAGGAGGAGTTCAGCTGGACGGTCCGCCGGTCGTCGGAGAGCGGGGCGAAGGTGCGGGTGGCACCGCTCACCGTCTGCGGGGTGGAACCGGTGTTGGTGACCGTCACGTCGGCGGTGTGGGTCGAGGCAGGGGCGCCAGTGATGTCGACCTGGCCGGTGGTGACGACGACGGTGTTGCCGTCCTTCGCGCCCGGGCCGTTCTGGTAGCCCCGGGCGGCCTCGACCGCCGCGCGGACGTTCAGCAGGCCCGCGCCCTGCTCCTCGGCCGGCAGCCCCAGGTCCTGGGCGGTGCCGGTGAGGAACTTCTTCACCAGCGCGGGAGCGGGGGACGCCCCCTTGTGGGTGTCGCGGTACGCCTGGATGACCAGGGCCGCGGCTCCGGTGACCATCGGCGCGGACTGGCTGGTCCCGCCGAACGGCTGGATCGGGGAGCCGGTGCCGCTGAAGCCGCTGCAGTCGGTGTACTTGGCGGTGTCGGGCGAGCACAGCGCCCAGTCCGACTCACCCGGGGCGACCAGGTCGACCGTCCGGCCGGCCTGGGTGAAACCGCCCGAGGAGAGCGCGGAGATCCGGCTGTTGTCCCAGGTGCCGTTGGAGAACCGGGCCGCCGCGTAACCGGTCTGCTGGTAGTTCTGGTTGTCGGTGGAGGCACCGACCGCGATCACGTTCGGGTCGGTGGACGGAGTGCCGATGGTGCCGCTGATCCCGGCGTCGCCGGTGGACACGGCGATGGTCACGCCGGCCCTGACGGCTTGGTCGTTGAAGAGCGAGATGGTGTCGTGCGCACCGCTGTCGGGGGTGACGTTGCCGCCGAAGGACTCGTTCAGCACGTCGACGTGGTGGGTGACCGCGTAGTCGATGGCCTGCAGGATCGCGGAGTTCGGCAGGATCTCGCCGCCGGCCTTCAGGGCGACCAGCGAGGCGTCGGGGGCGATGCCCCGGACCCGGATGTTGCAACCGGCCGGCAGCGGGAGCGCGGGGTTGACGAACTTCGAGACGTCGTAGACCTGGCGGCCCTGCGCGATCACCGCCGAGGCGTCACCGAAGGCCTCCGCACCACCGGTCGGTGCGTCGGTGCCCTCGCCCGAGAAGTCCTGGTAGTCGACGACGGCGTGCGAGCCGTCGGCCCGGATGAAGTCCGGGTTCTCCGGGTCGAGCCCGTCCGCGATGTACGCGACCTTCACGCCCTTGCCGGTGGCCAGGTCGGCGGCTCCGGGCGAACCGGCGGTGCCGACCGTGAGGGTGGAGTACAGGGCCTCCGGCTCCAGCAGCGGCTTGGCCGGGTCGGACGGGCAGACGGTGTTGGTCGCGTTCTCCTCGCCGCCCTTCCCGCCCGCGGCTGCTGCGGGGGCGGCGGCCGTCGCCTTCGGCGCCTGGCCTCCGGGGGCGGCCGCGGGGGTGTCCGTCCGGTCCTTGCCCGTGCCCTTGCCGGCGGTCGGCGGGGCGACGGCGACCTGCTCGTCCGTCACCACCGAGGCGACCGCCGGGTCGGCCTGCAGCGCCGCCCGCAGAGCCGGGCTGACCGTGGCGGAGAACGCGTTTCCGACCACGAAGCTCTTGATGTTGGTGCCGCCGCCGGCCCTGACCCGATCCAGCAGTGGTGCCTGGGCGGACGTCGCCTTCTGTTTCCGTGCGCCCAGGTGCCCGGCGTCAGCCGGGGCCTCGGCGATCTGGTCCCTGAGAATCACGATCACCGGTACCGGAGCTCCGTCCACGGAGCCCGCCGAGGCCGCCGAAGCCGCCTGGGCGTTCGCGGAGTCGGGGACGGGCGCGCCGTTCGCGCTGGTCCCGAAGGTCAGGACCAGGGACGCGGCGGTGACTGTGACGGCAGCTGCCAGCTGGGATTTCCGCCAGCCGATCATGGACATCCTTTCGTCTGATGAGACGTCAGGTTGCTTGGCCCAGGCGCGCGGATCCGGGTCGGACGCGCGATGCCTCCGGGCCGCACGTCCCGACAACGCTCGAATTCCAGCGCATCGAACACCAAGGCAACAAGGGGAGTAATGCCATCGGAGAGTAAAGAAAGGAGAAGGAAATCCGGCTATTTGCAGACCTTTTCGTCACTCCCGAGTCGGGAGGATCGCCGGGTCGCGCCCACGGCGGACGTGGTGAACCCCGGACGGTGGCGAGCACGCGCCACCTGGGCCGCCGTCAAGTGGGGATCTCTCCCCGTTTCCTGGTACGGTCGGACCGTCAAGCGGGGAACAGTCCCCGTTTTCTCGCCGGGAGGGACCCGCCGTGACCGCTCCAACGCTTCAGGACCTCGCCCCCGCAGGCCTCGACGTCACCACCGACCCGTACCCCGTCTACGCCGCACTCCGCGCCGAGGGGCCCGTCCACCGCGTCCTGGTGCCGGAGTCCGGGGAGGTGTGGCTGATCGTCGCCCGCGACGAGGCCCGGGCCGCCCTCACCGACCCCCGCCTGCGCAACGACATCCGCCACTCCTCCTCCTGGAACGACGACGGCGGCCACGCCATCGGCCTCAACATGCTCCAGACCGACGCGCCCCAGCACACCCGGCTGCGCACACTCGTCGCCCGCGACTTCACCCCCGGCCGGATCCAGGCGCTGCGCCCCCGCATCCAGGAGATCGCGGACGGCCTGCTCGACGCGCTGCCGCCCGCCGGCCGCGCCGACCTCGTCGCCTCGTACGCCCTGCCGCTGCCGATGACCGTCATCTGCGAACTGCTCGGCGTACCGGCGGCCGACCACGGCGACTTCCACGCCTGGTCGGCCGAGATCGTCGCGCCCAGCTCCGCCGAGGCCGCCGGTGCGGCGGTCGCCGGCATGACCCACTACCTGGGCAACCTCATCGAGGACCGGTGCTCCACCCCCGGCCGGGACCTGCTGAGCGCGCTGGTCGCCGCACCGTCCGTCGGCGACGGGCCCGGGGGCGACCGCGTGCCCCCGCTGTCAGCCGATGAACTCCTCGGCATGGCCTTCCTGTTGCTCGTCGCGGGGCACGAGACGACCGTCAATCTCATCTCCCGCGCCACCCTCGCCCTCCTCACCCACCCCGACCAACTCGCCGCCCTGCGCGCCGATCCCGGCCTGGTCGACGCCGCGATCGAGGAAACCCTGCGCTACGACGGGCCGGTCGGCGCCGCCGCCTTCCGTCACGCGGCCGAACCCGTGGAGATCGGCGGCACCACCATCCCCGCCGGCGACAGCGTCCTCGTCTCACTCGCCGCCGCCTCCCGCGACCCGCACCACTTCCCCGACCCCGACCGCTTCGACATCCGCCGCGAACCGCGCGGCCACCTCGCCTTCGGCCACGGCATCCACCACTGCCTCGGCGCCCCGCTCGCCCGGACCGAGGCCGCCATCGCCCTGCGCTCCCTCCTCGGACGCTTCCCCCACCTCGCCCTCGACGCCGAGCCCGCCGACCTCCGCTGGCGGGCGAGCACACTCCTGCGCGGCGTGCGGAGCCTTCCGGTGCGCCTCCGGGCATGAGGCCTGACGCCAGGCCACCTGGCCGGTGGGCCGGTGGGCCGGTGCTAGCTTTCCGCAGTCGGTCCGGGCCCGCCCTGGTGTTCGGAGGGGGTGGGCGCGGGTGACGGGGTGTGTGGCAGGAGTGCGGCTGCGGTGAGTCCGACGAGTCCGATTGCCGCCAGGGTGATCATGGCCGCGGCGTAGGCGTGGCTGGTGAGACCGGCGACGAGGATGGTGCCGGCGATGGCGGTGCCGAGGGAGGAGCCGAGGTTCGAGATGCTGCGGGACAGGCCCGAGATCTCACCCTGTCGCTTCTCGGTGAAGCTCGACTGGACGATGTTGACCGAGGGAGTCAGCATCACGCCGAGGCCGAGCCCGATCAGGAGCAGTCCGGGGGCGAAGGCCCAGGCGCTGGGGGAGCCGCCGACCACGAGGATCAGGACGACGATGCCGGCGATCGTGACGGCGAATCCGGTCAGGATGAGGGTGCGTTGGGCGTGCCGCTTGGCGAGGCGTTCGGCGGCGAGGGAGGAGGCGAGGATGCCGAGGGTGGCGGCGGTGAAGATCACGCCGGTCTGGATCGCGTCGTAGCCGCGGACGACCTGGAGGTAGGAGGCGACGGTGAAGGAGACGCCCATCAGGAGCAGCCACTGGGTGTTCTGGGTGACGAGCCCGAGGTTGGAGACGCGGCTGCGGAACAGGCTGGTCGACAGCAGCGGCTCCTTGCCGGCCCGTTCCCTGGCGCGGACCCAGAGGAAGAAGGCGGTCAGGAAGAGCGCGCCGAGGGCGAGGAGGGCGAGCATCAGCCAGAGGTTGTCGTCGGCGGCCAAGATGCCGGTGACGACGAGGACGAGTCCGACGGCGGAAAGCACAGTGCCGACGGTGTCGAACGGGCGGGTCGGGTCCGGTGGCAGGGGGTCCTCGATGCGGCGGCTGAGGACGATGATCACGACGATGACCAGGGCCTGGAACACGAACGCGGCGCGCCAGCTGAGCGCCGAGGTGATGAGTCCGCCGATCAGTGGGCCGGCCGCGGCGCCGATGCCTCCGAGCGCCATGATCGTCCCGAATGCGCGGGCACGCGAGGTCGTCTCGGTGAAGAGCAGCGTGGTGAGGATGTACACGGGCGGGATGAGCAGGGCGGTGCCGACGCCTTCGAGGATCGAGTTGCCGAGGATGAGGACGCCCAGGCCCGGCGCGGCGGCACTGAGCAGCGCGCCGACGCCGTACACGAAAAGGCCGGTGAGCAGGCACCGCTTGCGGCCGTAGCGGTCGGTCAGTTTGCCGCCGGGGATCATCAGGGCGGCCATCACCAGCAGGAAGATGGTGATCGCGACCTGCACGCCCTGGACGGTGGTGTCGAGGTCCTCACTGATGTCGTTGATCATCACGTTCATGTTCGAGCCGGCGAAGCTGCAGATGAACTGGGCCAGGGCGAGCGGGGCGATGACCCGCCGCAGGGCGGCGGCTGTACGTGAGGCCGGAGCGGCGTCACTCACCGGTGCCGCCGCGTTCTGCCCGGTCGAGTTGCTCGGCGAGGGCGAACGCCGCGGCGACCAGCGTCAGGCGACATGTTGGGGAGTCGAACCGCGGCGCGCACCACCAGTCGACCGTTCCGTCGCAGGACACCAGCGCGGTGGTCTGGTGGTCGCCGATGATTCCGTGATCGGCGATCGCCGGGTAGGCGTTCATAGAGAGCTCCTTCGCTCGATCGGGTCGCCCTCGGCGTCGTGCGCCCGGACGAGCCGCACCGGAGTGCCGCCTTCAAGGCACTCCCGCACGGCGGATCGCCCGGGCCGCACTCCGCGACAGAAGGGACCGCCGCTGCCGCCATCGACCCGCCGGGCACGAGGCCGCCGGCACGGGGCCGCTGGCACGGGGCCGCCGGCATGGGGTCGTGGCGTCCGGGGTCGTGGCGTCCGGGGTCAGGTCAGGATCTTGGCCTTGGCCTTGGCGAACTCCTCGTCTGTGATCTGGCCGGAGCTGCGCAGCTCGGCGAGTTTGGCCAGTTGCTCGGCGGTGGTGGCCTGGTCGGGGGCTGCGGTCTCGCGCACGTAGGCGCGGAACTGTTCCTGGCTCTTCTGCGCCTTGTTGAGTTCGCGCTCGCCCATGCCACGTCCGCGGGCGATGAGGTAGACGAAGACGCCGAGGAAGGGCAGCAGGACGAGGAACACCGCCCAGCCGGCCTTGGCCCAGCCGCTCAGCGAGTCGTCGTGGAAGAGGTCGATGAGGATCCGGAAGAGCAGCATGAACCAGAGGATCCACAGGAAGACCCAGCAGATGGTCCAGAAAACGTTGAGCAGTGGGTAGTCGGCCGCGAGGTTCATGGCGCTGATCTCCTGTCCCGGAACAGCCTGGGCCGGCCCGAGTCGTTGGCGGGGTTTGAGGTCGTGGTCGAGGTCGGCGTTGGAGCGGGTGGCGGGGCGCCGGTCGGCGGGCCGGACAGGCCCGGGAACGACGCCACCTCGTTGCCCGCCACGCCCGTGGCCGGGAAGCCCTGACGGATCGCCCGGGCCGGCACCCCCGGAAGGCCGGCCGGGCAGCTGCTCAGGCCCCGCACCGGATCCAGGCGGTCGTGGGCCCGGTCCGTCGTGTCGGCTGCCGGGAGCCCATCGGTGAGGCTCGACGAGCCGATCGTGGCGGCCACCACATCGGGCGTCGGCACCGAGGGCGGCACGAGCGTGCTCATGCCCTCATGCTGCGCGCGGCACCCGGTTCGCGCATCCGGTCGGAGGTGGAGGAGGTTCCGGCTGCGGCCGGCGATGTCCGAAGGCCCTGGTGCGGCTACGGCGTGGCCGTACCCGGCGGCCATCCGGCGGACGGGCCCCGGGGCGGCGGGTCCGCCTCGCCGGGTCGGCCCCGACCGCGCCGCTTATGTTTGCCGGATGAACAGCCCAGCCGTCCCGCCCCGGGAAGGGGACCTCGGCGGACCGCCCGCGGTGGAGCGCACGGACTACGCGGGCGCGGTCTACGGCTCCCTGCTCGCCGCCTCGGTGGTGGCGACGGCGGGCGCCGTCGCCGAGTACCCGCGTCTCCAGCTCGCCGTCCTGCTGATCGTCACCGGCCTCGTGTTCTGGGGCACCCACGTGTACGCGCGGCTTGCCGGCGAGCGGCTGGTCGGACAACCGATCACCTGGCGGGAGGCCCGGCATGTCGCGCGGCACGAGTCGTCCATCGTGGAGGCGGCGCTGCTCCCCGCGGCAGCGGTCCTGATCAGCCCGGTCCTGGGGCTGGACCTCGTCGGGACGGCGTGGCTGGCACTGAGCGTTGCCGTGACCCAGCAGGTCGCCTGGGCGGTCGTCGGAGCGGTGCGGGCCGGTGCGAGCCGCGGTCAGGTGGTGGTCGAGGGGCTGGCCAACCTGGCCCTCGGCCTGGTCATCGTCACCGCCAAGGCGGTCCTCGCGCACTGACCCCGTTCGCCGGAGGCGGACCCTCGTCCACCGGAGGCCCACGTTCAGCGGAGGCGGGCCCACCCGGCCGTGCCGCCCGGACGGGTGCCGCCGCGGGGCCCCGGTCGGGCGAGTCGCGCAGTCCAGCACGGCGCGATACACCTTGAAGTGGGGACCCTCGGGGTTCGGTGAGCCCCGAGCCTGCCCCCGGGAGGTGACGTCCGTGTCGCGAGGCGAGCAAGGTGGCGGCCCCGTCCCGGTGAACGAGGCCGAGCAGGCCCTGCTGAACGCCCTGCTCACCCTGTCACCGGTGGGCCTGCACGTGCTCGACACCGAGTTGCGGGTCGTCCGGATCAACACGGCCACGCCCGCCATGCGGGGCGTCCGCGCGGAGGGCCTCCTCGGGCGCCGCTTCACCGAGGCGTACGACCTGGTCGACCCGGACGAGGCGGAGGCCGTCGCCCGCGGCGTGCTGGAGAGCGGCGTCCCCGTCCTGGACCGCATCATCAGGGTCCGCCCGCAGGAGGACCCGGCCGGCGAGCACCTTCACTCGATCTCGGCCTTCCGCCTGGCGGACCGGCGGGGCCGCGCACTCGGGCTCGCGATCTCGGTGGTCGACGTCACGGACCGCGAGAGGGCACGCTCCGGCATGGCGCTGCTCGACGCCGTCCACCGGAGCGTGGGACGGACCCTGGACACCGTGGTGACCTGCCAGGAGTTGGCGGACGTGCTGGTGCCCGGTTTCGCGGACGTCGCGGTCGTGGAGGTCGTGGACGGGGTGGTGCGCGGTGACGACCCTCCGCTCGCCCCGCTACCCGACGACGTCCCCCTGCGCCGCGTTGCATTCCGGGGCAGCACGGGCGAGCAGCAGCCGCAGGCGCACCCGGTCGGAGACGTCCGCACCATCCCTGCGCCGACCCCGTTCACCCTGTCCCTGGCGGACCTGCAGCCCCGGGTGGTCGCCCTCGGCGCGGACCCGTCCTGGCTGGCGGCCGACCCGGCACGCGCCGAGGCGATCCGCGCCCTCGGCGCCCACACGCTGATCACCGCGCCACTCGCACTGCGCGGCGCCGTGCTCGGCCTGGTCAGCCTCTACCGCACCCCGCCGAGGGCCGCGTTCCGCGAGGACGACATCGCGGTGGTGCGCCAACTCGCCGACCATGCCGCGCTGTGCGTCGACAACGCCCGCCGCTACACCCAGGAGCACACCGTCGCGGCGACGCTCGAACGTCATCTGCTTCCCCGGCGCCCGGTCTCGCACATCGCCCTGGAGACCGCCATCGTCGCCTTGAGCCCTTCGGGTAGCGGCGGGTGGTACGACACCATCGCGCTGCCCAGCGCCCGCACTGCCCTGGTCGTCGGCGAGGTCGCCGGGACGGGCATCAACGCCACCGCCGCCATGGGACAGCTGCGCACGGTCATCCGTTCGCTGGCCGCCTTCGACCTCGGACCCGACGAGCTCATGGCGCGCCTGCACGACACCTCCTGGCTCCTGGCAACCGAACGGGCCTCGCTCCCCCCGGCCGATCCGCTGCACCGCGAGGCACTGGCCGCGACCTGCGTGTATGCCGTCTACGACCCGCTGACCCGCAGCTGTACGGCAGCGCGAGCCGGGGGCTGTCCCGGACCCTTCGTCGCCCGTCCCGACGGGACCGTCGACGTCCCCGACATCCCGGCCGGGCCGCCACTCGGCGGCTCCGACGGCGCTCCCTTCGCCACCGCGACCTTCGAGCTCCCGGAGGGCAGCGTCCTGGTCTTCGCCGGTGTCCCGGACGGCGACGAAGCCCCGGCGGGCATCCCTGCGGCTCTTCGGGGGATGGCCGCCGGCGCCGACCGCTCGCTGCGGGAGGTGTGCGACGACGTCGTCTACCGGCTCCACGCGGGGGACCGGGCGGGCGGTCAGGCGGGCGGGACCATGCTCCTCCTCGCCCGCACCCGCGCCTTCCCCGCCGACCGGGTCGCCGTCTGGCCGCTTGAGACCGCCCCGACGGCCGCCGGCACCGCCCGTGGCCACGTCCGCGCCCAGCTGAAAGCATGGCGGGTGGAGGAGGAGACGGCCTTCAACACCGAACTCATCGTCAGTGAGCTGGTCACCAACGCGGTCCGCTACGGAGACCCGCCGCTGGAACTGCGGCTGATCCACGACCGGATGCTCACCTGCGAGGTCCGCGACCGCAGCCTGGCAGCGCCGCGCCTTCGCCATGCCCGCACGGTCGACGAGGGCGGGCGCGGGCTGTTCATCGTCTCCCAGCTCGCGCAGCTCTGGGGCACGCGCTTCGCAGCTGACGGCAAGACCCTCTGGACCGAGCAACTGCTCCCGACGCCACCGGACTGATCAGACCATATGAGAGCACTGGTCGCGGGCCACCGTTACGCGGACCTGGAGACCGGCCACCGCCTGGAGGACCAGGTCGACGCCGTCGTGGCGTGCGCCCCGGCCTGGTGGGTCGAGCACCGAGCCACCCGCTTGCCCGGGACCGCCTGACGGGCGGGGCGGGCAGCAGGTGCTCACTGTGCACGCGCCCCATGGTGCGCGGGGTGCCGGCATGCGGACTTCGGCGCCGGGGCTGCTCGTGCCGCGCCCCTCGCAGGTCGGCTCAGGTTGAATGCTCAGTCGTCTCGGGACTCAGGCCCGGCCTGGCCCGGCCGGGCCAGGCTGCTCGAAGGCCGGCCGCAGCCCGCTCCCGCAGTCGGCTGAACCAGCGGTCGGTTCCGGCGCGTTGTCTCCTACACAAGCGTGTACTTGTCCGATCCCCGTGCAGGAGTCATCGCGCCACCATGTCTGTCCATGCCCCCAGCCCGCTGCCCCTGACCGGCTTCCACCGTCCTCCCGAGCTCCCGGGTGCCGCTGCCCGCCCACCGGGGGAGAACCCGCCGCTCCTGCGGTCACCCCGCCCTGGGGAGGGGCCGGTGAGGATCTTCGCCGGATTCCGGCGCAGTGAGGCCTACCCGCCGGATCGTGCGAGCGGGCGCATCCGCCAGTGGAGGGTCTGGCGGGATGCGCTCGCCGTGGTGGTGATCGCCGCCGCGCCCGCCGGCCTGCTGGCGTGGCATCCGTGGAGCCCGGACGCCGTCGGCCGGCAGAAGCCGATGGAGTTCACGACGGCCCCCGGCGGCTCCGCCCGATTCGGCACCGGCGAGGAGCTCTACCGCTACAAGATGTGGGTCGAGAACGGATTCGAGGAGGGCCCCGAACGGTTCGCCGCCGAGGTCGATGCCGTCCTCGGCGACGTCCGGCAGGACTGGGGCGCGGACGCCACCCCGACCTTCCTGCCGGTGCCCGCCGGCCCGATGGACTTCACCGTCTACCTGGCGACCCGGTAACCGCCGACCGGAGCTGTGGCCGGTACGGGCTGGACACCGGCGGCCGCCGTCGGGCCCCTTGTCAGTCGCCGGGGGAGGGCGCGCAGTCCCGGCAGACCGGCTGTCCGCCCTCCTCGTGGGCGAAGCGGCTGCGGTGGTGCACCATGAAGCACCGCGAGCACGTGAACTCGTCCCCCTGCACGGGCACCACCTGGACGGTGAGCTCCTCGCCGGAGAGGTCGGCCCCGGGCAGTTCCACGGACTCCGTCTCCTCCGCCACGTCGACGTCGGACGTACCGCGCGAACGCTCGGTGCGCTGCCGCTTGAGCTCCTCGACGCTCTCCACCTCCTCCTCGTCGCTGTTCGTCCGCGGGGCGTCGTAGTCGGTTGCCACTGCTGAACCTTCCGTCAGGTCGGGATCCGGCACGCAGGCGCACCGGATCCGGGGCGTCGCGCGGTCACACTACTGTGCACCGGGCGCGCTGCTCGCGCCTGCGCCCGGAGAGTCCGGACGGCGGGCCGGGCCCTCCGCCGCCGCGCCGTCCCGGCTCGTGCCAACTCGCCGCGCGGCCGCCGCGGGCCCATGGGACGGGTGCCGGTCGGCGGCCTCGGGCACCGCTGTACTGCCCGGTAGTCCACCTGCCGCAAGCGGTCCGGCGGCCGGCTCAGTCGACCAGGAGCACGAGCTTCCCGCGTACGTGGCCTTCCTCGCCGACGCGGTGCGCCTCGGCGATGTCGGTGAGTGGGAAGGTCTGTACGGTGGGGAGTGCGAATCGCCCGGCTTCGATCAGCGGGCCGATCTCGTTGAGCACGTACAGTGCGCGGCCGGTGTCGCCGCGGCTGAATCTGACGCCATGCTCCCGCGCGCCGGTGAAGTCGGCGATCGTCACGACGTTCGCGGGGGCGCCCGCGAGCCCGATGAGTTCGGGCAGTACGCCGCTGCCGGCGACGTCGAGGGCCAGGTCGGGGCCGTCCGGGGCGAGCGCCCGGACCCGCTCGGCCATGCCCTCGCCGTAGGCGACGGGTTCGGCTCCGAGGGAGCGCAGGTACTCATGGTTGGCCGGTCCGGCCGTGCCGATCACCCGTGCCCCGCGCGCCACGGCGAGTTGGACCGCGGCGCTGCCGATGCTGCCGGAGGCACCGTTGATCAGAAGCGTGGAGCCGGCCCCTACGCCGAGCTGGTCGAGTGCGCGCGCGGCCGTCTCCAGTGCGGAGGGCAGTGCCGCGGCGGCGGCGAAGTCGAGCGAGGGCGGGATGGGCGCGTAGTAGTCCAGCACCGCGGATTCAGCCTGGGCCGCGCCCGCGCCGGAGAGGCCGAAGACGCGGTCGCCGACGGCAACGCTCGACACGCCTTCGCCGAGTTCGTCGACGACGCCCGACGCCTCGTGGCCCAGGGTCTGCGGAAGCTCCTGGTCCTGGTCCATCAGGCCCTGGCGTTTCTTCCAGTCGCTGACGTTGACGCCGGCCGCGCGCACCGCGATCCGGACTTGGCCCGGCCCGGGATGCGGGGCGGGGAGATCTGCGACTTCCAGGACATCGGGGCTTCCGAACCTGCTGAACTGAGCCGCCTTCACCATTCGCTCCGATCTCGACCCGGGGGCTTGGGTGCCGCGCGCTCGACACCGCGGGTGTTCCACCCTCGCAGGCAGTGTAGATCGCCGACGTCAGCCCGCCGGCCCGGATCTCGGGACCCGGAGGCGCGCTTCGTAGGACGTCCCGGGGGTGGGTGCGGGTGGGCCGTGGTTCGCCGGCACGGCGGTGAGGGCAGTCCGGCCGACGACGGTCCGTGGACGATCGTCAGATGCCCGGGACGGCGTCCTTTGCAATCGTGTGCCAGTTGGTGACGATCGGCTTGTCGACCGGCGTGTTGCCGACGGGGATGCCGGCCGGATTCGGGTCGGCCTTGCCGATGGCCACGATGACGTCGGTGAACTCGACCGCCTGGTTGCCCTTGGTGGTCTTCGCCATGACGCCCGCGTACGCGACCTTGCTGCCGCTCAGGGTGATCGGATCGCCGGTGGCCTGTTCGGCGTTGGTGGCCTCGATGCCGCCCGAGCCGAACGCGATGGTGGGGTGCGCCCCGGGGAGCGTGCAGGTGATGCCCGGCTTGGCCTTGGCCGTGATCAGGATGTAGCCGCCGGCCTGGGATTCGGTCTTCGCGCTGAGGGCCAGGTCGTTGGCGCCGCAGGTCTGGCCGAAGCCGCTCTTGTCGGCGGGGGACGAGGGGGCGGAGGTCGCGGAGGACTTGGGCGCAGTGGTGGCCTTCGTCGGTGCGGCTCCGGTGGGTGCGGTCGCGGTGGGTGCGGCGGCCGGGGCGGAACTGCCGGCAGCGGTGGAGCCCGTGTCCCCGTTGTCCGGCCCGCAGGCCGTCGCGGTGGCGGCGAGCGCCGCGACGGCGGCGGCGGCGAGGGCGATGCGGCGCGTGCGCATGAGGGTCTCCTGCTGGCGTTCGGCCGGTGCGGGTTCACCGGTGTGATCACGGTAAGTGGGGGTCGTTCGCGGGCCGGTTCGGGAAGTGTCCCGATCCTGTTGCAGAAGCCGGCGGTGGTGGGGCGGATGATGGTCCGAGCAGGTCAGAGCGCGGGTGAGTGCGTAAGGGGGATGCGGCAGTGATCACAGCGGAGCAGGGGGTCGACTGCGCCGTCCACCCGGTCGGGACATGGGGCTCCGTCGGGGCCGCTTCCGGGACCACGGCGACCGTCAGGTTGTCGGCCCTGTCCGAGCAGTGGCGCCTTGGCCGGCAGCTACCGGAGCGGGCCGACTATCTGGCAACGCTCGACCTGGCCGACGGCGTGTGGCATCTCGCCGCCGCCGAGTGACAGGGGTGCTCTGCGGGCCTCGCCAGTGATAGCAGGTGACGATGCGAAGCCTTGGACAAGCAGGCTCAGCTCGCTCGACCACGGACTCCCGCCAGTGCCGACCGCGGGGGGGGGGGGGGGGGGGGGGGGGGGGGGGGGGGGGGGGGGGGGGGGAGCGGGAGGGGGTTTGGAGGAGGGGCGGAAAACTCCCCCGTAACCGACACCACCCCCCCCCCCCCCCCGCCCCCCCCGCCCCCCCCCCCACCCCCCCCCCCCCCCCCCCCCCCCCCCCCCCTCCCCCCCCCCCTCCCCCCCCCCCCCCCCCCCCCCTCCCCCCCCCCGCGGGTGTGCAGCGGCGGTTGGACGGGCTACACGGTGGTGAGGCTGATGCGTTCGAAGCTGGGCTGCGGGGCGGCCACCGCGCCCTCCGCTGCGGGTGCACCCGCAGCGGCACCGGCCACCGGCTGGGGGATGGACGGCACGATGGAGACGGTGACCGACCCGTCCGGCAGCAGACCCTGTTCCCGCAGCCGGTGGACCTGCTCGCTGACGTCGAAGCTCACGTCGTGGCCGCCGTGGTCGTGATGGAGGCCATCGAGGTCCGCCGCACCGAAGAAGGAGATCCAGCCGACGAAGTAGGGCCCGTCCGGGTCGAGTTCGCCCCCGGGGCCGTTGAGGAAGACGTGGAAGGGCGTTCCGGGCGGCACATTCGTGCGCACACCGTGGACGGTGAGGATCAGGCCGGCTTCCGGCACGGCGCCGGCGACCGCGGCCCGCATGGCTCGGCCGGCGTCGCCGGCCGGCTCCAGGCTCACCTCGGTCGGCCCCTGGACGCTGAGCAGCTGCCGGGGGTTGGCCACGGCGGCGGCCAGTACGCGCTCGCCCGCTCGGGTGACCGGGGCCGGTGGCACGACGGTGCGCCGGGTCCCCGTCCCGTCGGTCAGCGAGTCGTACCCGTAGTCGAGTGGATCGATGCCCAGGAATTCCTTGGTGGCGGGCCGCTGAATCTGCCCGTTCTCGTCGAAGAAGATGAACTGCTCGTCCAGCCAGGACGTGTGGTTCGGGTTGACGTTGTCCCGGCTCAGCCAGCTCGACCAGAGCCGGTCGAGGTTGCTGTGGTGCAGCCAGAAGATCGGATCACGGGGGGAGCCGGTCACCATGCCCATCCAACCGCCGACAGCACCGTGGACCTGGTTGTGCGGAACGTTCTCCAGCTCACCGAAGCCGCCACGGTGGAAGTGGTCCAGGGTGGTGTAGGTGATCTCGCTGCCGAAGCTCGGCTGGTGAGTCGTCTGATGGCTGCGTGTGGCCGAGAAGACCGGCTGGCTCATGGCGGTGAAGGGATTGACGTCCGTGTAGCGGATGACCTCGAAGGCCGAGTTCTTTCCCGCGCCGCGATGGGGGGTGTTCCAGAAATCCGAGTCGGGCACCGGCGCGTCCGGAAGGAAGAGCGGGTTGTCGAGCGTCAGGTCGTCGCCGTCCGGGCTGGACGGCATCTTCGGGCTGCGGAAGGCCTCCGGCAGGGCGCGCGAGGTGAAGTCGGTGACCGGGTTCCCGTCGGGCACGTCCAGCGCGTAGTCCCAGTACGGCAGGGCCCAGGTGGTGGAGGGGTCGGGGGTGATGTTCTCCTCGGCAGCGATCTCCTTGATGGCTGCGCGGACGATCCGCTCGAAGTAGTGGAGGTAGCCCCGGTGCCACGGCAGGAAGAACCAGCCACCGTGCGGACACTGGTCGAAGGCCTCGTTCGTCTCCGAGACGGTGGGCGGCCGGCCGTGGATGCATCCTTGGAAGACCCAGCTGGTCGGGTCCGTGGCCGGCCGCTGCTGCATCCTTCCCACGGCCCGGGCATACCAGTACAGCACCGGATCCCAGGTATCCATCTTGCTAGCGTCCTGCCGCACAAACGCGACACCGTTCGCCATGTTGCTCCTAGTTCTGGGCGGGGACGCCCGAGTGGGGCGCCCCAGATCCTTACCGGCGTCGACAGTCCGACCCATCATGTTTCGGCTACAAACCTTCATGGGGGTGAACCTGCTTCGCCATCCAGACGAGTGGTGGGGGTGAAGTCGGGAATCACCCGTTCGACAGGGGTGACCCCTCGTGTGCGGCGTACACGCACGGACGGCGCCGTCCCTGTCGCGAGGGCGGGGCGGTCGCGCCACCCTGGAGGGGCGTGCTCGATGCGCGTCACCTTGTTCAGGAGAGGCAAAATGAACGTCGTAGAGCTGACCGGGACGTACACGTATCGGAGTTTTCTCGACCGGCCGGAGCCCGTCGACGACTTCAACAAGCTTCGGTTCGCGCAGTTGGAGCTGAGGCTCGTCGCAGAACCGGACGGCGCGGTCAGCGGTGAGCTGGTCTTCTCGGAGGAACCCGGGGCCGAACCCATCGCGATGGACATGACCGGAAGGGCGTCGTGCTCGTCCCGCGTCGCGTTCACCTTGACCGGAAGGGGCCGACCGGACAGCCCCATCTCGGACTTCCACTACGAGTACGACGGCATCGTCCTGCCCCACTGGGAGACCGGGATCGGCCAGCGGATGACCCTCGCCGGGACGGTGCTGCGCGCGGAGGACCACGGGAGCGGTTCCAGCCTGGCCAAGGCCGGACAGACAGCCAGCTTCCTGGCGGTGAGGCGCGACGGCGCCTGACCCCCCCGGCCGGTCGTCGGGCCGAGGCCTTCTCGACGGTCAGCTCATGCCGACCAGCATGTAGAACATGCCGATGGCCATCACCGTCCGCCGCGCGGCGACCGGCCCGGGTGAGGTCAGGACGACCGGTTCACGGGCACTGACCAGCCGGACGCCGACGGCCGGGCGCGGCAGCAGTGAACCGACCCCGCAGACGGCGTAGCCCAAGAAGTACGCGGCCAGTGCGAGCAGCGTCCATTCCGGCACCGCCGCGTGGGTGCCCGCGTGGCCGGCACCGCCACCGGCGTGGTGGTGCACCGGCGCCATGAAGAGCATCAGGGCGGCCATCGCGCCCGCGCTGAGTGCGTGGTGGGGGTAGTGGTGCCAGGCGCCGGCCAAGGCCGAGCTGGAGTGGCGTCCCACCCGTTCCGCCAGGAGGAGTGCCGGCCAGGCCGCAGAGGCGGCGAGCAGGGCCGCCCACAAGACGTTCGGCAGGGGGTCGAACGCCGGTGCCATCATCGCGACCATGGCGAGCGCCATCACGATCTCGGTCGCTTCCAGTCGGCGGTCCGGGCAGCGACGCCCCGCGATGACGAGCACGCAGTGGACCGCGCACCAGCCGGTCAGGGTGATCAGGAGGGCGGTGGCGATCACGGGTTCTTGCACGGGAACCCCCGTTCCATGGCCGTACTCCGGCCCGGTGAGGAGCCGCCGGCAGTGGAGCCGCCCGCGCACTGCGGGGCAGTCGGCCGCGGGCTGCCGGCTCTCCTTCCACCACGGTAGGCCGGGGCGCTGTCCGACGCTCGCGGAGACCGGACGGGTACGGAGGCGGCTCCGGTCACCGTCCGGTTCCGCACTCGACTCGGTCCGCTCCTGCAGCCGATGATCAACCCCGGCCGACCGCAACGCCGTGTCCGAATCCCGCCGGACATCGCGCGCGACGACCCACAGAGTGGACGCAGAACGGTACGGGAGACGGACAGTTGAGAAAGGGGCGCGCCACGATGACCGCCTACACCACGATCGACACCCCGGTGGGGGAGCTGCTGCTGGTCGGCGAGCCCTCCGCCACCGCCACCGGCGGCACCGCGCTCGCCTCGGTGTCCATGTCGGGGCAGAGGAACGCCGCCGTCGTCCAGGACGACTGGACCCACCGGCCGGAGGCGTTCGCCGAGATCACCCGGCAGATCCGGGTGTACTTCGCCGGCGGGCGGAGCACGTTCGAGCTGGAGTGCGCCACTCGCGGCACCGACTTCCAGCGGCAGGTCTGGGCGGCGCTGGAGACCGTCCCGTACGGCACGACCACCACCTACGGCCGCCTCGCCGAACGGGCCGGCATCCCGCGTTCGGCGGTGCGCGCGATCGGGGCGGCGATCGGCGCCAACCCGCTGCTGCTGGTCCGCCCGTGCCACCGGGTGATCGGCGCGGACGGCTCGCTGACCGGATACGCGGGCGGCCTCGACCGCAAGCAGCAGCTCCTCGCCCACGAGGGCGCGAGCACCGTACGCAGCGGGCGCCGCCACACCCTCGGCCTCGTCTTCCACGACGCGGTCTGACCCGCCGTGGCCACGACCGACGCGCCCTCGCCCGCGGGGCCGGCGTTCGCGCTGCTCGGCCACGACGGCCGCAGCTACCGCAGCGCCACTCCCGGCACACTCGGCGGCCACCGCCGGGCCCGCCTGTACGGACGGCTCGACTGCCCGTCCGCGCTGCGCGCCCTCGCGGCCGGCGGGTACGTGCGCCACCGGGTGTTCTTCGCCGACGAGCCGGCGGCCGTCGCGGCCGGCTACCGCCCGTGCGCGGCCTGCCTGCCCGCCAAGTACGCGGCCTGGAAGGCCCGGAGGAAGGAGGAAGCATGAGCACCGCGCACAGCCGCTCGCCCCTCGCCCCGCGTGCGGGCGGTCACCTGCCGCCGCCCGGGCCGCACACCGGGGCCGAACTCTCCGCACTCCTCGGCCTGCTGGCGGCATCCCGGCCACGGATCGGCACGGTCGTGATCGGCCACGGCCGCGACGCCGCCTCGGTGACCGCCGCGAACGCCCTCGCAGGCGGGTGGCGCGGGGCCGGCAGAACCGTCCTCGCCGTCGTGGACTGGCCCGAGGACGCCGCCTCCTGGCTGCGGCCGGCGCGCCGCTTCACCGCCGCCACCCCGGATGCCTGGGTCGTCGCCGCCGGGCCGCAGGGCTGGGCCCAGATGGGCCGGCGGCTGCGCCACAGCACCGACTGGGAACCGGCCCGGACCTTCGGCTTCTCCTCCACCGGCACCATCACCGCCGTCGAACTGGCCGGTGCCGCAACCCTCTTGGGCATGCGGGGAGCCGCCGCCGACGGCGGCACCTGGCGCATCGGCGGCGAACTCATCGCCTACTACCCGCCGGAGCCGGCCGGGATGTGACCGCCGGATGGCACCCCGAGAGCGGTCCGGAGCGCAGGATCGTGACGGCCAGGCCAATTGGCGGTCTCTCAGTTCGGTGCGGCGACCGTCTCCGTCGTAGCCGTAGCCGTAGCCGTAGCCGTAGCCGGGGTCGGAGCCGTAGTCGGGGCGGGCGTGGGCCGGGTGCGGCGGGCCAGGGTGAGCAGGGCTGCACCGGCCGCCACTCCGGCGAGCAGGACGGCGGCGCCGACCGTGGCCGCGTGGCCGACGGCATCGGTGAACGCCCTTGCCACGTCCTGCGGTTGGGGGTGGCCAAGGCTGCCGAGCCGGTCCTCGAAGCGGGTGGTCATCAGGGTGCCGAGGATGCTGGTGCCGAGGACCGCGCCGACCTGGCGGGCGGCGTTGACCGTCCCGGCCGCCACGCCCTCCTTTCCGCGCGGCACCTGACCGACGGCCAGCGCGGTGGACGGCGCGTTGGCCAGGCCGCAGCCGAAGCCGAAGACCACCAGCGCCGGGGCGTAGCCGCCGAAGGCGTCGGCCGGTCCGACGCCGGCGAACAGTGCGGCGCCGGCCGCCGCCAACAGCAGCCCGGTGAAGATCGGCGCTGCGGCCCCGACCCGCCGCCCGAGCACCCCGGACAGTATCGAGGCGGCGATGAACGCGCCGAATTCGGCGAGGAGTTGGACGCCCACCTGGAGCGCGGTCAGCCCGCGCACCTGCTGCAGCCAGAGCACCTGGAGCAGCGAGAGGCCGACGAAGCCGAACAGCACCGTGGCGGCCAGCAGCAGGGCGGCGCTGTACGAGGGGTTGCGCATCAGCCGCAGGTCGAGCAGCGGGTGGTCACGGCGCAGTTCGACCACGGCGAAGGCGGCGAGCAGGACGACCGCGGCGACGGCGGCGGCCAGCGGCACGCCCGCGAGGTAGCTGTGGTGGCCGCCGTCGATCAGCCAGTAGATCAGCAGGGCCAGCCCGGCGGTGGCGAGGAACTGCCCCGGCCAGTCCAGCCGGCCGCCCTCGACCCGGGACTCCGGCACACCCCACAGGGCGGCGGCCGCGGCGACCGCGGCGACGACCGGGCCGAGCCAGAAGGCGGTGTGCCAGGTCGACCAGCGCAGCGCCAGCCCGCCGGCGATCGGCCCGAGCGCGAGGCCGAGGCCGGAGGCGGCCGCCCAGGCGGAGATGGCCCCGGCCCGGCGGCGCGGGTCCGGGAAGGCGTGGGTGACCAGGGCGAGCGAGCTGGGGGTGATCAGCGCGCCGCCGAGGCCGGCGACCGCCTGCCCGGCGAGTACGGCGGCGAGGCTGTCGGCGGACACCAGGAGCAGGCCGCCGGCGGCCATCGCCGCTGCTCCCAGCAGGAAGATCCGCCGCCGCCCCCAGCGGTCGGCGAAGGCGCCCGCGCCGAGCACCACGGATGCCACCACCAGGGTGTACATGCTCGGGATCCAGACCAGCTCGGCGGCGTCCAGGCCAAGGTCGGCGCGGACGGCTCCGAGGGTGCCGATGGTCTGGGTGGTCTGCACGAAGACGGTGAACAGGCCGAGGCAGGCGGCCAGCAGGACGGTCCCGCTGCGGTCAGTGCGCGGCATCGGGCACCTCCTGGACGCGGGTCGCGGCGGGGCGGGGGAGAGTCACGAGGGGCTCCGGGGCGATGGAAGGTCAGTGGGTTTGAAATCGCGACTCACTCTAGCGTTAGTCCATTTGATTATCCAACCTTGCCGGTCGGTGCCGATGGAACGGCGGGGGGGGGGGGGGGGGGGGGGGGGGGGGGGGGGGGGGGGGGGGGGGGGGGGGGGGGGGGGGGGGGGGA
>NZ_JBVJCO010000003.1:64999-196843 GCF_055588525.1 Kitasatospora sp. NPDC041988 | reverse complement strand
TGTTAGCGGTCGGCGCCGTCCCGCCGCCTGCACCCCCCCCCCCCCCTCCCCCCCCCCCCCCCCCCCCCCCCCCCCCCCCCCCCCCCGCCGTGGGGGAGCTGTCGGGTCAGCTGGACGTGGGGGTGGTGCAGGGCGGGAGGGTCGAGGGCGAGACGGTCGCACAGGTCGCCGTCGCAGTCGCCGACCCCTGGGCCGAGGTCGTCGTGCCCGTCGCCGAGCTCGCCGTCGCCGTGCTCGCCGTCGCCGTCGCCGTCTTCGCGGTCGTCGTCGTCGTCGCCGTGGACGGTGTCACGCTCACCGTGGGCTTGCCGGACGAGGTCGACGACGTGGCCGATGCCGAGCCGCTGCTCGCCGAGGACGACGGCCCAGACGGCGAACCGGAGGAGCTGGAAGCCGAGGCCGACCCGGTCGACGGACCGGTCGAACCCGAGGTCGAGCCGGAACTGGCGCCGGAGGTCGAGGCCGAGCCCGACCCCGAGGTACTGGCCGAGGTGGAGCCCGACACCGAGCCCGACGGGGAGGCCGGCTTCATCGGCTCGGCCGGCGGAATACCCGGAGCCAGCTCCTTCGGCGGCTGGACCGGCCGGTCCACCTTGATCTGCCCGGTCACCCGGGCGAACCAGCCGCCGGTGGAGACGTTCACCAGGATGAACTCGGTCACCGGCTGCGGCGCCGCCACCACGATGACCAGCGTGGACGGTTGAAAGCCCGTCCAGGACTTGCCGGTGTACTTGGCGTTGGTCACCAGCGTCGGAGGCTTCAGCGGATTGCCGCAGCCGCAGCGCACCCGGGGCACGCCCTGCGCGTCCACCAGGACGGAGGTGCCGGCCTGCAGCACCGACTGGTAGGCGACCGACGCGCCGCCCTTGTAGCCGTGGTTGGTGACCCGGGTGTCCACCCGCAGGTAGGCCGAGGTCAGCGAGTGCAGATAGCCCGGGATGGCGGACTGTTCGATCCCCTGGGCGGACGCCCAGGCCCGGCCGGTGTCCCCGGTCGACGTCATGGAGACCAGCCGGTCCACGTCACAGGCCGGCTTGGACATCGCCCCGGCGTAGAGTCCGGCCGACGAGCCCTGCACGCTGTGGATGCCGGTCGGTGAGGCCGCTGCGGTGCTCTTCGTGCCGCCGGTCGGCGAAGCGGGGGCGGAGGTCGGCGCCGGAGCGGAGACACCGGCGGTCTCCACCGACTGGGTGAACGGCGCCGGGCCCTGATCGCTCGGAGCCTGCAGCGCCACCTCGTTGGCGGCCGGGATGGCATCGCTGGCCTGGCCGCTGCTGCCGCTGTTGCTGTTGACGATCAGTACCGTCGCCACCACGGCCAGCGCCGCCGTGCCCGCCGCCAGCGCCAGCTTCTTGCCGGAACGCCACCACGGCGTCGGACGCCCGCCGGACGGCCCACCCGGCGCACCGCCCGAGGAGCCGCCGGCTCCGCCCGAGAAACCCGTGGGCCCGGAGGGGCCGGACGGGGGAACGGACGGCGGGCCCGACTGCCCGCCCGAGGGTGGCCCGGAGAGCGGGCCGGAAGGGGGGCCGGACGGCGGCCCGGAAGGAGGTCCGGAAGGCGGTTGGGAACTCATCGAGGCTCCGTTTCGCAGGCGGCCGGCGAAACGGCCGGCACCACAGGCTCCCCCACCGCTTCCATTTCTGCCCCGGCCGGACGGACGCCGCAACAGCAGGTGAAGCCGTCGAAGCCGTCGGTGGGCGTCGTCGTGACCGTCCGTACGCAGCGCGCGGCGGGCCGTCCTGGGTGAACCTGGGAGCAGACGCGAGGGGGGTACCCGAGTCCACCAGGAGCCCGTATGCACCCGGAGCCATCCACCGCGGCGGCCGGTCCGCCCGGCATCCTGCGCGGCTGGCTGGACGCGCTCGCCGTCGTCCTCGCCGGGCTCGCCACGATGGCGGCCGTCGCCGCGCTCGGCCTCTGGGCGGCCGGCGCCGACGCGCTCCCGGGCGGCGGATTCCCGTCCGTGCTGGCCGCCGCGCTGGCGCTGGCCGTCGGCGGGTCCGTCCAACTCGACGGCGGCGCCGGTTTCTTCGCCCAGGTGGACGCGGGGATCACGGCGATGCCGCTGACCGTCGGCCTGCTCGGCGCGCTGGCCATGGCCGAGGTGTTCCTGCGCCAGCTGCGGTTCCGGGCCGTCGCCCACGGCGGCGAACTGCTCGGCCGGGTGGCCCGGACGGCGGCCGTCTGGGTGGTGGCGCTCGTCCTGCTCACGCTCGGCGCCCGGCACACCTTCACCGTCCCGGTGGGCAACGACCTCGCCCAGCAGCTCGGGGGCGCCCTCGGCCTGACCCCCGAGATCGGCTTCCACGCGGAGGCGGCGAGCACCATCGGCCTCGGGCTGCTCTGGCTGCTGGTCGTCCTGGCGGCCGCGTTCGCGGTCTCCCGCCGGGCGCCGCTGCCGCGCGCCCTGGTGCCGTTCCAGCAGGCCGTCCGCCCGGCCGCGTTCGCGATGCTGCTGGTGCTGCTCGCCTACGTGGCGGTCGGGGTGGTCGCGGGCCTGCTCACCGCCGCCGTGCACGGCAACGCCCGGGAGACCATGGCCGTCCTGCTGCTGGCCCTGCCCAACCTGGCCTGGCTCGCGTTCGGTGTCGGGCTCGGCGCGCAGTGGCACGGCCACCTGGCCGGCGCGGTCGGCCTGCCGGTGCCCAAGGTGCTGGCCGAGGTGCTCCGCGCGCCGGACGGCCAGGAGGCCACCGTCAGCCTCGGCACCCTCGCCGAGCAGGACGCCCGCGCCTGGTGGCTGCTGCCGCTGGCCGCCGTGATGATGCTCGCCGCCGGCGTCCTCACCGCATACCGCTCGCCGCGCGGCGTCCGGCTCTGGCGGCACGCCGTCCGGCTGGGCGTCGCGGCGGCCGTCACCATGCTGCTCGTCGGCGTGTGGACGCGGGTCTCCGCCGACTACGGCCTCTCGGTGCTGGGCGTCGGTGTCGGCGAGGGCGGGCTCGGCGACCTCCTCGGGTCCGTCCTCGGCGGCGGCAACCCGCTGGCCGGCCTCGGCGGCGGCACGCTCACGCTGAGCCCCCAGCTCTGGGTGGCGGTCCCGCTGGCGGCGGGGTGGGGTCTGGTGGCGGGCTGGCTGGGCGGCCTGCTGGCGGCTCGGTTGGGGCGGCGCGGCGAGGTCGACGGAACCTCACCGGTGTCAGGCCGGGTGGGCAGTACCTGACCGGCATCAGGCCAGGTGGGCAGGACCTGACCGGCATCAGGCCAGGTGGGCGATCAGGACCACCGCCGGGGGCACCGCCTGGCCGAGGGCGCCGCGCCAGAGCCTGGGCTCGGAGACGAAGAGAGTGATCCCGCCGGCGATCATGAAGGCGCTGACGTAGATGACCACCGCGCGGCCGGCCGTCTCGTGGCCGGTGTGCAGGGCGGTGACACCGGCGGCGAGGCCGAGCGCCAGGAACAGGTTGTAGAAGCCGACGTTGAAGCGCCAGAGCCGCACCTCGGGCGCGTCCGCCGTACTGCCGGTGAGCAGGTAGCGGACCCGTGGGTGCCCGTAGAGGAAGCTCTCCAGCGGCCACACGATCACGTGGATCGCGGCGGCGAGCAGGGCGAAGAGCTGGCTGACGGCGTTCATGGGGGCTCCGCGTTCAGGGGGGAGGGCTCGGGCCGGGCGGGCTCAGCGCCGCGGCGGCGGGTGGACGACCGGGACCGCCCAGGACGGGGGCTCGGGGACGGCCGGCGGCGCGTCGGGCGAGGCCGAGCGGTGGACCGGGACGACCTGGGTCGGCGGTCCGCCCGACTGCCATGCGTCGTCCGGGCCGGCCGCGGGGGCGCCGGCGATCGCTGCCCGCAGCTCGGCGACGAACGCAAGGCAGTCGCTGTACCGCTGTTCGGGGGCCTTGGCGAGCGCCCGGGCCACCACGGCATCCACGGCGGCGGACAGGTCGGGGCGGTGGTCGCGCAGGGCGGGCGGCGGGTCGTTGAGGTGGGCCCAGAGCAGCGCGAGGTCGCTCTCGCGGCGGAACGGCGGCGCCCCGGCGAGCATCTCGAACACCACGCAGGCCAGGCTGTACTGGTCGCAGCGGCCGTCCAGCGGCCGGCCGGAGATCTGCTCGGGCGCCGCGTAGTCCAGGGTGCCGACGATCTGGCCGACGCTGGTCAGCCCGCTGAGCGAGAGCGACTTCTTGGTGAGGCCGAAGTCGGCCAGGTAGAGGTGCTCGGGGTGGTCGCTGTCCGTCCCGGCGGCGACCAGCACGTTGCCGGGCTTCACGTCCCGGTGGACCAGGTCGCGGTCGTGCGCGGCGTCCAGCGCCGAGGCGATCTGCAGTGCCAGCCGGGCCGCCCGCTCGGCCGGGAACGGGCCGCCGTGGTTCATCAGGCCGCGCAGGTCGCCGCCCTCGACGAAGCGCATCGCGATGAACAGGATGCCGTCGGCCTCGCCCGCCTCGAACACCGGGATGATGTGCGGATGGTCGATCGCGGCGGCGGCCTCCGACTCGTGCATGAACCGCTGGCGGAACACCTCGTTGCGCGCGAGTTCGGGCGCCAGCAGCTTGACCGCGACCGTCCGGCCCAGCCGCAGGTCCTTGGCCCGGTAGACGACGGCCATGCCGCCCCGCCCGATCTCGGCCTCCAGCCGGTAGCCGGCCACCTGGCGGCCGACCATGCCGGACGGCAGGCTGGGGGCGCTCTCCGTCTCGCGTGGGCGTGGCGGAGCGGCGGACTCCGTGCCGTCCTGCTCCGGGCCGTCCTGGTCCGTGCCGTTAGGTTCCGTACCGTTCGGTTCCGTACCGACCTGGTCCGGGCCATCCGGCTCGGGGCCGTTCGGTTCCGCGCCGTCCGGCTTCGCGCCGCTGGGTCCGGGGCCGTTCGGTTCCGTGCCGAATGGCTTCGCGCCGCCGGGCCGGTCGTGGGGGATCACGGTTCACCCGTTCGGGTCGGCTCGTACACGCCGGGCGGGGCGGGCGGCGCCGACTTCGGGTGCCCGGACACGGCGTAGGTCTGGAGCTGGAGGCCGTCGCAGTAGCACCAGCGGTCGTGCACCGGGTCGAACACCCAGAGGGCCTCGCCGGCGATGACCAGCCCGATCCGCAGCCCGCGCGAGCGTTCCTGGAAGGTCGCCAGGTCGGCGCCGCCGGCGGCGAGGTCCTCCAGCAGGGAGCGGTAGCGGGCCAGCGCGCCCTCGGCCTCGGCCAGTGCCGGGCGCGGGTCGGCCGTCCGGGAGGGCGGGCCGGTGGCGGCGGGCGGCGCGTCGGGGAGGGCGACCAGCAGCCGGCCGTCCACCCAGGTGGACCAGCCGTTGGAACAGAGCACCTGCCCCCAGTCGCCCTGCCGGCCGATCAGCCGGACCGGCAGCAGCGGGTCCAGCGCGGTGGAGGGCATCCCCGGGTCCGGCGCCGCCCAGGTGGCCATCCCGTCGGGCGGGGCGACGTGGGTCGGGCGGAACGCGAACTCGTCCATGGGCGGCTGCCTGTCTCCCGGCTGCTTCTCGTAGGGCTGCTTCCGGTCTCTCCGCTACTTCGCTGCTCCCGTCGCTTCCGCTATTTCCGCATGATCGCCGGCTCCTGCCGGCGCAGCAGACCCAGTACGGCGAAGAACAGCACCACCGAGAGGCCCACCAGGATGCCCATACAGCGCAGCCAGCGCGTGCGGTCGGGGCGGAACAGCGGGTCGGCGGTGATGGCGGTCGGGAAGATCGTGTGCAGGTCGACGGTCTGGGCCATGGCGGCCAGACCCCAGCGGGAGGGCACCAGCCAGGCGAACTGCTCCAGGCCGGGCACCCCGTGCAGCTTCAGCATGGCGCCGCTGAAGACGATCTGCACCACCGAGAGGAGCACCAGCATCGGCATGGTGGCCTCCTCCTTGCGGACCAGCGCCGAGACCAGCAGGCCGAGCATCATGGCGGAGAAGGACAGCATGGCGACGGCCAGGATCAGCTCTGCCAGGGGCGGCAGCACGACGCCGCTGTGCACCCGGACCCCGTTGGGCAGCGTCGGGCCGAGGTTCACCCCGGCCAGGCCGACGGTGGTCAGCACGGCGGCCTGGGCCACCGTGATCGTGCCGAGCACCACCACCTTGGAGACGAGGTACGCCGATCTGGAGAGCCCGACCACCCGTTCGCGCTGGTAGATCGGTCGTTCCTTGACCACCTCGCGGACGGCGTTGGCGGAGCCGGTGAGCAGCCCGCCGATGCAGAGGGTGAGCACCACGTTGATGGCGTTGTCCGAGGAGATCCGGGAGCCGGCCATCGCCCGGCACATCACCCCGATGATGAACGGCAGGGCGATCATCACGGTGAGGAAGAGCCGGTCGGCGGCCAGTACGGCGGTGTAGCGGCGGACCAGGGTGGCCAGCTGGGAGAACCAGCCCTGCGGCTTCTCCGGCCCGATCGGGCTCCCGGCCCGGGCCGGGCCCGCGGCGGGGACGGCCGGCAGTGCGCCGGCGGCCACGTACCGCTGGTACTGCGGGGACTCCCGGAACCTGCGCTGCCAGGCGGCGTGGTCCTCGCTCTCGAAAGCCTCGAAGGCCTCCGGCCACTCGGCGTAGCCGAAGAACGCCAGTGCCTCTTCGGGCGGGCCGTAGTAGGCGGTGCGGCCGCCGGGGGCCAGCACCAGCAGCCGGTCGCAGACGGACAGGCTCAGCACGCTGTGGGTGACCACGACGACCGTGCGGCCGTCGTCGGCGAGGCTGCGCAGCATCGTCATCACCGAGCGCTCCATGCCCGGGTCCAGACCGGAGGTCGGCTCGTCCAGGAAGAGCAGCGAGGGCTTGGTGAGCAGCTCCAGGGCGACGCTGACGCGCTTGCGCTGGCCACCGGAGAGGCTGGAGATCACCAGGTCGGCGCGGCTGTCCAGGCCGAGTTCGTGGATCACCTCGTCGACCCGGGCCTCGCGCTCTTCCTTGGTGGTATCACCGGGGAAGCGGAGTTCGGCCGCGTAGGAGAGCGCGCGGCGGACGGTGAGCTGGGTGTGCAGGATGTCGTCCTGCGGCACCAGGCCGATCCGGCGGCGCAGTTCGGCGTAATCGCGGTAGAGGTCGCGCCCGTCGTAGAGGACGGTGCCGTCGTCGGCCGGGCGCAGGCCGGTGAGGGCGTTGAGCAGGGTGGACTTTCCGGCGCCGCTCGGGCCGGCCACCGCGAGCAGGGCCTTCTCGGCGAGGGGGAAGCCGACGTCGTCCAGCAGTACCCGGTGGTCGGGGCCGACCCGGACCACCAGGCCCTGGACGTTGAGCGAGATCTCGCCGGTGTCGGTGTACTCGACCAGCTCGTCGCCGGAAAGGCAGAGCGCGGAGTGGCCGATGCCGATGATGTCGGCTGGTCCGACCGGGGCCCTGGTCACCGGGCGGCCGTTGAGGTAAGTCCCGTTGTGGCTGGTGAGGTCGACGATCTCGTGGCCGCCGTCGGGGAGGGTGCGCAGCTCGGCGTGGTAGCGGGAGACCACGAGGTCGTCCAGGACGAGGTCGTTGTCTCCGGCGCGGCCGATCCGCACCGTCCGGCCCGGCAGCCGGATGATCGCGCTGGGCTGGCGGAAGACGCCGGAGGCCTGCGGGGCGATCAGCGAGGGCCGCTCGGCGGCGGCCGGCGCGGGCAGGCCGGCGAAGGTCGCCACCGGGCCCTCGGCCGGGTCGCCGAAGCGCAGCCGGGTGCCGGGGCCGACGTCCTCCTGCTGGATCCGCCGGCCGTCGGTGAAGGTGCCGTTGGTGCTGCCGACGTCCTCCAGCAGCCAGTGGCCGGAGGCGGCGCGCAGCACGGCGTGATGCCAGGAGACCCGGGGGTCGTCGAGGACGATCTCGCTGGTCGGGTCGCGGCCGACGTGGTACGCCCGGCCCGGGTCGATGAGCTGCGAGTCCGTGTCGGTGACCAGAACCAATGGCGGCGCGACGGGCGCGCCTGCGCGCTCTCCCATGCTTGGAGTCTAGCCCGGCGGGGCGGGCGCAGCAGGGTGGGAACGGCCCGTCCGGCCGGTGAATTGGACTGGACCACTGGATGTGCGCCGGGCCGCTGCCCTATCGTTCGGGGTGCCGCCCCGCCCTTCGGGGGTGCCGCCCTGTCATTGCCGTGCACGACTCCCCGTCATTGCCGTGCGCGACTCCTCGCGAGCCCCGGGATGGACACATGAGCGTCTGGCCGCAGTTGCGCGACTCCCGGCTCGTCCGGGGCGGCCGGGCCTCCGGGGCGGTGCTGCGCTGCGGGCTGATGGACACCATGCTGGCCGACCTCTCCGTCTCGGTCGTCCTCTTCTTCGAGCAGGCCCTCGACGAGGACCGGCTCGCCGCCGGGCTGGCCCGTGCGCTGGAGCGGGTCCCGGTGTTCGCCGGACGGCTGCGTACCGTCGGCGGCGCGCTGGAGGTGGTCTGTGACGACTCCGGTGTCCCGGTGGACAGTTACGACGTCGACGGCACCCTCGCAGGGGCGATGGGCCGGGTCACCTCGGCCGGGGCGCAACTGGTCGACCCGGTGGACGCCCCGGCCGCCCGGGCCGGCGGCGTCCCGCTGCTGACCGTCCGGCTCACCCGGCCCTCGGCCGGCGGCACCGTGCTCGGCTGCTCCTGGCACCACGCGATCGGCGACCTGCAGAGCTTCATGCTGCTGATGCACGCCTGGTCCGCCGCGGTGGAGGGTGAGGAGCTGCCGGAGGCCGAACTGACCGAGGATCAGGACGCCCTGCTGGACAAGGTGTTGCCGGCCGTGGACTGCGGACTCCCCGGATTCCGGCTGCCCTCGCCGGCCGAGGCCGCCGTACTGGCCCGCGAGGTGGCGGCCGGCCCGCGAGCCAACCGGACCGTCCAGATCTACTTCGGTGATGACGAACTCGCCCGGATGCGAGCCGAGTTCGGTGCAGTCGCCGGGCGGAGGCTCTCCTCGGGCGACGTGCTCTGCGCCCATGTGGTCTCGGTGATCCGGGAGTTGGACGGTGATCTGGTGGAACGCCGGCTGACCGTCCCGGTCAACGCGCGCCGCCCGCTCGGCCTGCCGGCGGCCCTGGTGGGCAACCTGCTCAGCGAGATCCACCTCCCGCAGGTGCCGCAGGACGGCCCGGCCGCGCTCGCCGCCGCTCTGCGGACGGCGGTCGAGCGCTTCACCGAGGAGCACCTCAACCTCCGCTCCAACCTGGCCTTCCTGGAGTCGCTCGGGCGCGAGCGGCTGCGTGACTGCGTGCCGCTCGGCTTCGACCCGGAGCAGCGGCGGTTCAGCTTCTCCAACTGGAGCCGGTTCGGCGCGTACCGGATCGCCTTCCAGGGGCACCGGCCGGTCTTCTTCAGTCCGGCCGCCAACTACCCTCTGCCGTGGGTCTCCTGGACGGTCGAGGGCTTCCACGGCGCCGGTCTGCTCACCACCGTCGTGCTACCGGTCAGGCTGGCCGCCCGGCTGCGCGGCGCCGAGGGCCGGGCGGCGCTGCACCGCTACCGCGACCCGGCCGAGGTGCGGCCGGCGGTGGCCGCCACGGTGCCCAAGGTGCTCTGAGGGGCGCCGGAACAGGGGAGGCGGGGACGGGAGAGGTCGGGACGGGAGGCGCCGGAGTGGGGAACGCCGGAACGGGGGACGGCCGTCGTCCGGTCGCCCCCCATTCGCTCACGCGGTGTGATCAGACCGGGAAGGCCTCCTCGATAGCCGTCCAGAGCTGCACCCGGGCCTTCAGCGCGAGCCGGACGGTCTCCGCGCAGGCGGCCCACTTGGCGTCGTCGTTTCCGTTGAGGTCGATCAGCATCTGCATCGCCATCGGCGTGTGCTGCTCGCCGTCCACCTCGATGTGCCGGGCCAGGTAGTCCTTGAAGACGGTCAGCGCGCCGTCCGGGTCCTCGATCGTGATGACCTGGGCGAACATGTCGGGGATCAGGTCCTCGCGGCCGAACGCGAAGGCGGCGGCGCGGCAGTGCACCGGCGCGTTCTCGATGATCTCCCAGGTGGTCGAGGTGAAGTCGACGGCGGCCTGCGGCACCCCGGCGCTCTTCAGCGCCTCCGGCACGGCCGCGCCCGAGCGCAGCAGCTCCAGGAAGTCCTCGACCGGCTTCGGGTCGGCGCCGGCCTGCCGCATGCCCTCGACGTAGAGCTCGAAGTGGCTGGTGTAGCCCTCGCCGAGCTCGTCGCTCTCCTCCACCAGCACGATCTCGTTGATCAGCCGGCGGCTGGCGGTCGGCCCGTTCGGGACCCACGGCACGTCGATGCCGGTCAGTTCGCGCTGGAGGCTCTTCAGCAGCGACATGAAGTCCCAGACGGCGAAGACGTGCCGGTCCAGGAAGGTGCGGACCCGCCCGATGTTGTTCAGGCCGCCGTACACGGTGTGGCCGACGACCTCGCGGCGCAGCGGGTCGATCGCCTGCTGGAGGCTGCTCAGGCCCGGGTGCGAACGGTCCCAGTGGTAACGGTTGTTGGACATGTGAAGCTCCTTCACGGGTGGGGCAGGATTCTGTCACGATGGAGACACACAGCAAAGAGGTTGCGCCGCACCCGAGTTACTTCATGACGGCGCGCAGCGCGTGCCGCAGCTGCTCCCGGCCGGGCTGGAGGGCGCGGTCGAGGGCGGGGGCGAAGGGGAGCACCGCGCCGTCCGGGCGGGTGACCCGGCGGGGTGGCGCGATGAGCCGCATCTCCTCGGCGGCGGTGGCCAGCACCTCGCCGCCGATGCCGCAGCTGCGGTTGGAGTCGTCGACGACCACCAGCCGGCCGGTGCGCTCCAGCGAGGCGGCCAGCGCCGCCCAGTCGAAGGGGTACAGGGTGCGTGGGTCGAGCACCTCGACGGAGATCTCGTCGGCCAGCTCCTCGGCGACCGCCAGTGCGTCGTGCACCAGATGGCCGACGGCGACCAGGGTGACGTCGGTGCCGGCCCGGTGCACGCGGGCAGAGCCGAGCGGGACGGGCGCCAGCTCCCAGGTGACGGTCTCGCGGACGGGCAGCGCGGCGGCCGGCGCGAACACGATCACCGGGTCCGGGTCACGGACGGCCGAGCGCAGCAGACCGTAGGCATCGGTCGGGGTGGCGGGCACGACGGTCTTCACCCCGGCGTGCGCGAACAGGCTGTACGGGTGGTCGGAGTGCTGGCCCGCCCAGCCGTCCCGGGAGCCGGAGCCCGGGACCAGGCAGGTCAGCGGGACACCCGCCTGGCCGCCGGTCATCAGCGAGAACTTGTGGGCCTGGTTGACGAGTTGCTCGAAGACCAGGAAGAGCAGCGACGGGATCTGGAACTCCAGCACCGGCCGGCGGCCGGCCAGCGCCGCGCCGATCGCCATCGCGGTGAATGCCTGCTCGGACAGCGGGGTGTCGACGATCCGCTCCGGCCCGAACCGGTCCAGCAGCCCGAGCGTCGGACCGGCCATCCCGGCGCCGATGTCCTCGCCGAAGACGCAGACCGCCGGGTCGGCGGCGAGTTCGTCGGCCAGCGCCCGGTTGAGCGCCTTGGTGTACGAGAGCCTGGTCATGTCACCGCCCCCGCCCGCGGCTGCCGTCCGTCGGCGTACAGGTACGCCGACGCGCCCGCCGGGTCCGGGTGTCCGGAGGCGAGTGCGAACCGCTCGGCCTCCGCCAGCTCGGCGGTCACCTCGGCGTCCAGTCCGGCGGCTCGGGCCTCGCCGATCGCGGCGGCGGCCCGGAGCAGCGGGTCGCGGGCCCGCCAGGCGTCCACCTCCTCCGCCGTGCGGTAGCGAAGCTTCATCCGGCGCTCCATGGTGTGGTGGCCCTCGAAGCGGTAGGTGAGGCACTCCAGGAAGCCGGGGCCGCCGCCGGTGCGTGCCCGGTGCACGGCCTCCTCGGCCGCGGCCCGGACGGCCTCGGTGTCCATCCCGTCGACCGTCACGGCCGGGATGCCGAAGGCGGCCGCCCGGCCGACCGCACTGCCGGCGACCGCGGTGGTGGCCGGCAGCGTCGTCGCGTAGCCGTTGTTCTCGCAGACGAAGACCACCGGGGCCCTCCACATCGCGGCCAGGTTGAGCGACTCCAGCAGTACGCCCTGGTTGAGCGCGCCGTCGCCGAAGAAGGAGACCGCCACCCGGTCCTCGCCGGCCTGCCGGGCCGCCCAGGCGGCGCCCACCGCGATCGGCGCGCCGGCGCCGACGATCCCGTTGGCGCCCAGGATGCCGAGCGAGAGGTCGGCGGCGTGCATCGAGCCGCCCCGCCCCTGGTTCAACCCTCCGACGCGTCCCGCCAGTTCGGCCAGCAGCCGGTGCGGCTCGGCGCCTCGGGCGAGGACGTGGCCGTGGCCGCGGTGGGTCGAGGTGAGCCGGTCGCCCGGGCCGAGTGCGGCGCAGACACCGACCGCGACGGCCTCCTGTCCGATGTACGGGTGGATGCCGCCGGTGATCACCCCGGACTTCACCAGGCCGAGCGCCAGCTCCTCGAAGCCCCGGATCAGCCGCAGCATCCGGTACCGCTGCCCGGGGCTGCCGAGAGGGGCGTGGGGGGCGAGGCGGGAGAGTGTGGCGGCGGGGGCGACGGGCGTCGGGGTCCGTGGTGTCACCGCGCTCCCCGCCAGATCGTCGGGCAGATCTCCGGGTCGGCGTAGTCCGGCCGGCCGTCGGCGGTACGGCCGACCACCACGTCGTGGTTGTAGACCACCGTGCTGCCGTCGGGCCGGGTGGCCTTCCGGTACGTGTTGGCGCCGTCCTGGAGGTGCAGCGAGACGGCGCGGCGCGGTGTGGCGGCGAGGTTGGGGCCGCTGCCGTGGTAGGTGCGGCAGTGGTGGAAGCTGACGTGCCCGCGCGGGATCAGCATCGGCACCTTGCGGACCTGCTGCCCGTTGAAACGGGCGTTCTCGGCGAGGATCTCCTCCAGCTCGGAGCGGTCGCGGTGGGCGAAGTGCCGGGTGGAGTCCTCGCCGGAGTCCAGCTCGCGCCAGCGGTGGCTGCCGTCGACCATGGTGATGGTGCCGTTCTCCTCGCGGCAGTCGTGGAACGGCAGGAACGCGGTGAGCATCCGGTCGGAGGACGAGGTCTGCCAGTAGTGCTTGTCGAAGTGCCAGGGCACCCGGTTGCTCGGCTCCCCGGGCACCGGCGGCTTGTAGATCAGCGTCGCCTGGAAGACCCGGATCTCCTCGGCCTCGGCGAGCAGCGCGGCGACGGCGCCGAGCAGCGGCTTGCGCAGGATCGCGCCGATCGCGTCGCTCTCGAAGTGCACGTAGTCGTTGTGCCGCTGGACCGGGCCGTGGGCGGGCTCCCAGGAGGCCAGGTTCGGCGGCCGGACGGGCAGTCGGCGGTCCCGGTGGCCCTCGTAGTACGTCTCGGTGGCGGCCTGGAGCGTGTCCAGTTCCTCGTCGCTGAACAGCCGGCGGGAGAGGTACCAGCCGTGTTCGAGGTAGCCGGCCACCTCCTCTGGGGTCGGCAGCAGTGCGCGTTCGGCCTCGGTGAGCTGGAACTCGATTGCGGTGGTCATGAGTTGTGGCCTCTTTCGGGGCTGGGGCTGGGGTGCTCAGGCGGAGGCGGTGGCGCGCTGGCGCTCGACGGCCTCGTACAGGGCCTTGATGTTGGCGGTGCCGAAGGTGCCCGCGCCCTGCCGCTCGATCAGTTCCAGGAAGTACGTCCGGCGCGGGTGGGTGGAGCGGGCGAAGATCTGGAACAGCTGCCCGCCGTGGTCCTGGTCGACCAGCACGTCGAGTTCGCGCAGCGTCCCGACCGGGATGGCGGTGCCGCCGAGCCGCTCGGCCAGCGCGTCGTAGTAGGTGCCCGGGGTGCTGAGGAACTCGACGCCGCGGCCCCGGATGGTGCGGACGGCGGTGGCGATGTCGCCGGTGCGGAAGGCCAGGTGCTGGACGCCGGCGCCGCCGTGGTCGGTGAGGAAGGTGTCGATCTGGCCGGGGCGCCGGCCGGTGTCGGGCTCGATCAGGGTGAAGGTCACCTCGCCGGAGGCGCTCTGCACCACGCTGGAGTCCATCGCCTGCTCGCCGACCTCGATGTACTCGCCGAAGATCCGGTGCATGCCGAGCGCGGCCTCGCAGAACTTCACCGCGGGGGCCAGCTCGCCGGCCGGGACGCAGATCGCGGCGTGGTCGAGGGCCTCCAGCAGGGTGCCGGCCGCCGGCTCCGCCGTGGTCTGCGGCGGGTGCGGCACGAAGCGCAGTGCGAGGTCGCCGAAGCCGGCCACCAGCCCGCCGGCGCGGTTCAGGACGCGGGCGCCGTGCCGCTCGGCGCGCTCCAGCGAGGCCTGCGGGTCGGTGCAGCCGAGCGCGATCACGGCGACGCCGTCGCCGTGCCGGGCGACGTAGTCGGCCACCGGGTGGGCGGGGTCGGCGGCCGAGAGGAGCCGCAGCCGGATGCTGCCCTGGCGCAGGCGGACGGTGCGCAGGCCCTCCGGCTGCGGCATCCGGCCGTCGGTCGCGGAGGCCTCGGACGTGAACTCTTCGGGCGTGAACTCTGCGGGCGCCGAATCCTCGGGCGTGAACTCCTCCTGGCTGAAGCCGAAGTCGGCGCAGAGGCCGGCCGCGGCCTTGTCGGCGTCCGCGCAGTGGAACTCGACATGGGTGATGGACTGGATGGACAACGGGATCCCCCCGGGGGAGTGGCGAAGGACGAGTGGCTGAGTGCGTGGCCGGGTCACGACACGGCCGAACGCGGCCGGTCCGGGCGCTACTTGGCGGACCGCGTGGAAGCCGGCCCGAAGACCAGGCTCACGTTGTGGCCGCCGAAGGCGAAGGCGTTGCTCAGGGCGGCCCGCAGCGGCGCGGACCGCGCCGCGCCCCGGACGTGGTCGAGCGCGCAGGCCGGGTCCGGGTCGGTCAGGTTCACCGTCGGCGGCAGTGTCCCCCGGGACACCGCGAGTGCGGTGACCGCTGCCTCCAACGCCCCTGCGGCGCCCAGCAGATGGCCGGTGGCTCCCTTGGTGGAGCTGACCGCCGGGCCGTCCTCGCCGAAGACGGCGCGCAGTGCGGCGGTCTCGGCGACGTCCCCCAGTTTGGTGCCGGTGCCGTGCGCGTTGACGTAGCCGATGTCGGACGCAGTGAGACCCGCGCTGGTGAGCGCGGTGCGCATCGCGTCGGCGGCGCCCTCGCCGTCCGGGCGCGGCATGGTCGGGTGGTGGGCGTCGGTGGACGCGCCCCAGCCGGTCAGGTCGGCGTAGCCGGCCGCGCCGCGGGCGTCCGCGTGCTCGGCCCGCTCCAGGACCAGGACGGCGCTTCCCTCGCCCAGCACGAAGCCGTTGCGGCGGGCGTCGAACGGCCGGCTGGCCTGCTCCGGATCGTCCCAGCCGGACGACAGCGCACGGGCGTTGGTGAACGCGGCGGCGATCGTCGGGTGCAGCGAGGACTCGCTGCCGCCGCAGACCACGACGTCGGCGTCGCCGGCCCGGATCAGCCGCAGGCCCTCGGCGACCGCCTGGGCGCCGGCCGCGCAGGCCGTCACGATCGCCGAACTGAAGCCCCGGATCCCGTGCTTGATGGCGACCCGGGCGGTGGCCATGTTGGAGAGCATGCCGGGCAGCAGGTAGGGGCTGACGCCGGGCCGGCCGCGCTCCAGCCGGCGGTGCGACTGCTGCTCGAAGGTCTCCAGCCCGCCGCCGCCGGTGGCGAGGACGACGGCGGTGCGGTGCGGGTCGGCGTCCCGGCCGACCACCAGGCCGGCGTCGGCGAGCGCGTCGTCGGCGGCGGCCAGGGCGAGCAGCACGAACCGGTCCACGCAGCGGGTCTCGGTCGGCGGCAGTACCTCGCGCCCGTCCACGGCGGGCGCGACCCCGGCGGCGGTGAGCCAGCCGTGCGCGGCGTGGCCCTCCGGCAGCGCGCGGATGCCGGAGCGGCCGGCGGTGAGCGCGTCGAAGACCTCGGTGGGCTTGCGGCCGACCGGTGTGACCAGGCCGATGCCGGTGACCACGGCGGCCGGGCGGCCGCCGGCGTGGGGCGTCATCGGCCGGTCACCGAGTCGAGGTAGCGCTGGCGCAGCAGCACCTTGCGGACCTTGCCGGTCGGGCCGAGCGGGATGTCGTCGCCGGTTACCACCAGGACCTGGCGGATGGTGGCCGCGGCTGCCTCGTCCAGCGCGGCGGTGACCGCCTTGGTGCGGTCGGCCGCCGGGTCGGCGCCGGCGGCCAGGATCAGCAGCACGTCGGTGACCGCCCGCTCGCCGTCGCGCACCGCGACGACCGTGCAGTCCGCGACGTCGGGGCAGGCGGCCAGCACCCGCTCCTCCGACATCGCGGTGAACAACCGCTTTCCGTCGCCGAGTTCGACCGAGTCGACCAGCCGGTCCACGTGGTAGTAGTAGCCCTCCTCGTCCCGGTACATCAGGTCGCCGGTGAGGAAACGGCCGCGGATCCTGGTCCGGAAGGTGGTGGCCGAGTCGTTCCAGTAGCCCAGGGCCAGGGTGGGGGAGGCGGTGGCCAGTTCGCCGACCTCGCCGGGGCCGAGCGGCTCGCCGTCCGGGCCGACCACCTCGCAGTCGACGAAGGCGTGCGGGCGGCCCACGCAGCGGCCGTACCGCTCGGTGCCGGGGCCGTGGGTGATGAAGAAGTGCGAGTGGCCCATCTCGGTGGAGCCGAGTCCGTCGACGAACAGCGAGCCGGGGAGGCGGACCCGGCCCTCCCGGGTCACCGACTCGCGGCTGCCGGCCGCGATCAGCCGGCGGATGTGCACCTCGTGCGCGCAGTCACCGGTGTTCCACCAGAGCGCGACGGAATCCAACTCCCGTGCGCCCAGGTCATGGTGGGCGAGGTCGGCCCAGGTGGCGGCGAATCCGACCACGCCGGTGGGCCGCCAGCTCTCGATGGCGTCCAGCACGCCGGCACCCGACTGGCCGGACAGCAGGGCGAGTTGGGTGTGCGAGCTGAGCGCCAGGTTGACCGCGATCAGGGTGGCCGCGTGCGGCGCGGGCAGCGCGCTGAGCATCCGCTCCTGCCCCTGCGGGCGGGGCAGCCGGAGGCGGTGGCGGATCGCCGCGTACAGGCTCGCGTGCGAGTGGACCACGGCCTTGGGCATGCCGGTGGTGCCTGAGGAGTGGGTGATCGCCACCGGGTCGCCGGACCAGTGCCGGTAGGGCGCGGGCGCGGACTCCGGGTCGCCCGAGCCGAGTGCGGAGATCTCCGGGAACGCGGGGGCGCCGGCGTCGTGGCCGGCCAGTGCGGCCAGGTGCGCGGCGTCGGCGAGGATGCCGACCGGGCCGAGCTTGGCGATGTAGCGGGCGGCCCGCTCGCCGTCGAGGTTCGGGTTGAGCAGCGCGGGGATGGCCCCGAGCCGGGCCAGCGCGAGGAAGGCGAGCACATGGTCCGCGGCGTCGGTCGTGTACACCACCACCGGGTCGCGGCGGCCGACGCCGAGCCCGTGCAGTGCCGCGGCGCGGGCCCGGACGGCGCGATCCAGCTCGCGCAGGGTGAACGGCTGCCAGGCGGGGTGGTCGTCCACCGGGGTGTCGAAGGTCAGCAGCGGCTCGTCCAGGCCGAGGCCGAGGGCCAGCCGGCTGGTCAGGGCGTTGCCGGCGCCGACGTCCGGGTCGTCCGCCAGAAGGGTGCGGATACTGCGGATGCTCACGGTGGTGGATCCCTCCCATGGTGCAGGGCGTACTACGGCGGGACGCGGCGTGCGGGGCCGCTCGCGCGGATGCGGGGTGACGGTGTGCTCGGTGACGGTGTGTGCTCGGGTGAGGGTGGTGCGGGCGCGGTGGTACGGGTGCGGTACCGGTCAGGCGGTGGTGACGAGGACGGCGACGGCCCGGTCGGCGTTCGTTCCGCCGTCTTCGGCGGTGTCGGGCTTCCCGTCGTCCGCCGCGGCGCCGGCCGCGTCGGCCTGTTCGGCGGCGACGATCAGGACGTGGTCGGCGTCGCCGTCGGCGAGGAGCAGCGCGGCGAGGTCGAGCGCGTCCTGCGGCACCTCGCCCGCCCGCGCCTCGACCGGGCTGATCGCGACCACGGGCCCGGTCAGGCCCCAGCGGGCGGCGATGTGCCCGAGGACGGCGTTCGGGTTGGACTGGAAGAACAGCAGGGGCGGCACCCGCCGCCCGGAGGCCGCGGCCTCGTCGATGGCCCGCGCAGTGGCACGGTCGCCACCGGCGCTGGCCAGCAGCAGGGCGGTCCGGCCGGGGGCCGGGGCGGCGCCGTGGTGGGCGCGCAGACAGCGTTCGGCGGTCTCGGCCACCAGCGGGTTGAAGGAGGACGCGGAGAAGCCGGGGATCGGGGGGAGTGGGCCGGGCCGGTCCGGGTCGGCCCGGCCGGGGTCGGGCCAGCGGGCCTCGGCGAGGATGCGCAGGCCGGTCATCGGGCGGCCACCAGGAGTGCGGTGTTGGCGCCGCCGAACGCCGAGTTGAGGCTGAGCGCGTAGCGCGGCCGGGCGGTGCGCGGACCGTCGAGGACGAGGTCCAGGCCGGCGTCCGGGTCCGGGCCGAGCCAGCCGGCGTTCACCGGCAGCCGGCCGTCGCGCAACGCCGCTATGGTGACCGCGAGTTCGAGCAGTGCGGAGGCCTCCAGGGCGTGGCCGTGGACGGACTTGCTGGAGCTCACCGGCAGCCGCTCGGCGTGCGCTCCGAACACCCGGCGCAGCGCGCTCGCCTCGGCCCGGTCGGCCAGCGGCGAGCCGGTCCCGTTGGCGTTGACGTAGCCGATCTCCGCCGGGCCGAGGCCGGCCCGGGCGAGCGCCGCCTCGACGGCCCGGGCCGCGCCCTCGCCGTCCGGCTCGGGGCGGCAGACGTGGTGGGCGTCGCCGGTCCGGCCCCAGCCGGCCAGCCGGGCGAGGACGGGTGCGCCGCGCCGCCCGGCCGCGGGTCCGGCCTCGACGACCACGGCGGCCGCCGCGTCGCCGAGCAGGGTGCCGGTGCGGCTGGCGCTGAACGGGCGCAGCTCGCCGTCGCGGGCCAGCGCCCGGCCGGCGTCGAAGGCCGCGAAGACGCCCGGTTCGACGAGGTGCCCGGCCGCGACCAGCACCCGCGGGTGCCGGCCGGCGGCGACCAGCGCGGCGGCGTCGGCCACCGCGGTGCCGGCCGCGACGCAGGCGCCGGTGTAGACACGGGTGACGCCGGGGACCCCCCAGGCGGCGGCCGCGCCGGCGGCGACGGCCGTGGTGACCGCCCGGGTGCGTAGGTCGCTGTGCAGCGCGAGCAGCACGGGCATGCCCGCGTTGCCTGAGGCGGACAGCCGGGCCTGGTGGCAGGCCTGGTCCACGGCGGCGAGCACGGCGTCGGCGAGCTCCACCGGCCCGGGCAGCAGCGCGGCCCGGGTGGTCCGGCGCGCGGAGACGTCGAACCTGGTCACCGTGGTGAAGGCGGTCTTGCCGTGGGCGGTGGCCTCGGCGAGCTCGCCGAGGCCGGTGCCGGCCGCGCTGAGCACGCCGACGCCGGTGACCACGGGCCGGACGGCGGGCGGGACCACCGGCCGGACGGCGGGCGGGGCGTGGCCGGTCATGACGGTGCGGCCCCGGGTGTGGCCGGCCCCGGCGCGGCCGGCGCGGCCCCGGCGCCGGCCAGGACGGTCGCGCGGAGTACCGCGGTGGCGTCGTCCACGGTCCGGATCGCCTCGAACCGCTCGTCGTCGAGGTCGGTCTCGATGCCGTAGCGCTGCTCGAACTCGGCGATCAGCCAGGTGAGTTCGAGTGATCCGAGTTCCTCGGGGACGGAGTCGGCGGCGCGCTGCCCGAACGCCGCCAGGATCTCCAGCACCTCGGCCCGGTCGGGGAGGGCGGGGCTGGTCACGCCGGGCTGCCCGAGGTGGCCGCGACGGCGGCGATGCGGGCGGCGACGTCGGCGGTGAACTGGTCCAGCGTCATCAGCGCGGTGCTCTCCATCTCGTCCAGGTCGAACTTGACGCCGAACTCGTCCTCGACCTGCACGGAGAGGTCGGCGAGGGCGAGCGACTCCAGGTCGAGCCCGGCCGGGCCGAGGTCGGTGTCGCCGGTGACCTCGGAGACGTCGTACTGCATCTCGGCCAGTGCGGCGAGGACGAATTCGCGGATGCGGTCCTGCATGGTGTGCTCCTTGGTGCCTGCACGCGGGCGGCGCGTGCGGGCTGTCGGGGAATTCCGTTCGGATACGGCGGGAGAGCCGGCCAGCCCGCGGGGAAGGTGCGGTGGGTGCGGCGGGGCAATCGCCCCAAGCCCGGCCGGGAAGGCCATTCGGGTATTGCGGTGAACTCGGCCGGGTGCGGCGGGGAAACGCGGTTCAACCTGCGGCCGCGCGCAGGGCGGCCGGGTCGCGCACCAGCTTTCCGGTGGCGGTGCGCGGCAGTCGTGGCAGGAAAGCCAGCCGGCGGGGCCGCTTGTAGGCGGCGAGCTGCCGGGCCAGCCGCTCCTGGACGAGCGCGTGGTCCGTGCCGTCCTCGGCGGCCAGGTACGCCTCGATGGCGCCTTCGTCGAAGACGACCACGGCCTCGCGGACCTCCGGCAGGGCGGCCAGGACCTGCTCGACCTCGGTGAGGTCCACCTTCAGCCCGCCGATCGAGACCTGCGAGTCCCGCCGGCCGAGCACGGCGACCAGCCCGGTGGCCGGATCCAGGACGGCGGCGTCCCGGGTGTGCAGCCAGCCGTCCGACCAACGGGTCGGGTCGTCCAGCCCGGGGTACGGCGAGGCGGCCGTCCCGATCTGCAACTCACCGGCCACCAGGCGAAGTTCCATCCCGTCCACCGGCTGCTTGGCCGGGTGAAGCCGGCCGGTCAGGTCGGTCGCGATGACACCGAGTTCGGTCATCCCGTACATGGTGCCGAGCGGGACGCCGTACACGGCGGTGAAGGCGGCCGCCAGGCCCGGGCGGACCAGTTCCCCGGCCACCACCATCCGTCGCAGCCGGGGCAGCGGCGGGGGTGCGGCCGCGCCGGCCAGCAGCTCGGCGTGGAAGGGGACACCGATCACGGTGGTCGGCCGCTCCGGTTCGGCGGCGACGGCGGCGAGGATGCCCGCAGCCGTCATCCGGGCCGGTACGGTCAGCGGCGCGCGGGCGTGCAGGCTGTTCAGCAGTCCGCCGACCAGCCCGAGCACGTGCACCACCGAGGAGAGCAGCACCACCCGCTCGCCCTCGCCCGGGAAGTCCACCAGCTTTCGGTAGCAGGTGAGTTCACGGACCAGGTCGCCGGCGGTCCGGGCGATGACCTTGGCCGGCCCGGTGGAGCCGGAGCTGAGCTGGACCAGCGCATGGCCGGTCGCGGCCGGGCGCCCGCCCGGCAGCCGGACGGCCACCGGGTCGACCTCGGAGAAGCCGCGCAGCGCCGCCGAGGTCCGGTGTTCGGACCCTACCAGCACCTGGGGGGCCAGCCGTTCGACCGCGAGGGCGACCTCGTGGTCGGTCAGCCGGTGGTCCAACAGCGCCACCTGGGCGCGCAGTTGCCAGCAGGCGAGCAGCACGGCGACAAAGCCAAGCGAGGGCGGCAGCCGCAGTGCGGCCGTTCCGCCCGCCGCCAGGCCGGCCGTGGCCAGCCGCTCGGCCTGCTCGCCGACCAGGGCGCGCAGTGCGTCACGGTCGACGGGTGTGCCGAAATGAAGGCACTCCTCGCCCCCGGGACCGGCCAGCAGCAACCGGTCCACCCACTCGTGGGGGGCGTCGGCGTGCGGCGGTGAAGAGGGCGGAAGTGAGAAGAGGGAAATGCCGGTCAACGCCACTCCACGCAGTGAGGAGATTTGACATGGACGCCGTTCTCAACCAATACGGTCAATTCCGTTGCCAGACCTTTGCACAGACGATTGGTCAAATCAAGGTCTATACCAATCTGGTGTAGACCTCCTACGCTGCCGAACCGGGACTGGTCCGAGCGCGGCCGTCCGGGAACGAGGATGCCCGTGGGACAACTCACGCTGGCCGGGATCGAGCGCGCTGCACGCGCCCAACTTCCCCCAGAAATATGGGACTTCATCGAGGGTGGCAGTGAAGCGGAACGCACCCTCGCGGGGAACCGGGAAATGTTCGCCCGCTATGCGCTGCGGCCGCGCACGCTCGTCGACGTCTCCGGCTGCTCGACCGCCGTCCGGTTGCTCGGATCCGAGCTCCGACTCCCGGTCGGGATTGCCCCGATGGCCTACCACCGGCTGGTCGATCCGGACGGCGAGACCGCGACCGCCCGGGCAGCCGGACGGGCAGGCGCCCTGCTCGTCGCCGGCATCTTCGCCAGCGCCACCCTCGAATCCATCGCCGCCGCGGCCACCGGGCCGCTCTGGCTCCAGCTCTACTGGCTGCGCCGCCGCGACGCGCTCGCCGCGCTGATCGAACGGGCCGAGGCGGCCGGCTTCACCGCCCTGATGCTGACCGTGGACGCCCCCCGGATCGGCCGGCGCCTGCGCGACCTGCGCAACGGCTTCGCCGTCCCGCCGCAGATCCGCGCCGTCAACCTCGACCCGGCCCTGATGGCCGCCAGCCACCGGGCCGGCGCCGGCTCCTCCGGCATCGCCGACCACGCGCTGGAACAGTTCGACCCCACCCTGACCTGGTCCGACCTGGCCTGGCTGCGCGAACGCACCCGGCTCCCGATCGTCCTCAAGGGCATCCTGACCGCCGAGGACGCCCGGCTCGCCGCCGAGCACGGGGTGGACGCCATCGTGGTCTCCAACCACGGCGGCCGCCAGCTCGACGGCGCACTGCCCGCCCTCGCCGCCCTCCCCGAGGTCGCCGCCGCTCTCCCGCCGGACGTCCCGGCCCTGCTCGACGGCGGCGTCCGCACCGGCGCGGACATCGCGGTCGCGCTCGCCCTCGGCGCCCGCGCCGTACTGGTCGGCCGCCCCGTGCTCTGGGGGCTCGCCGCCGGGGGAGAGGCCGGCGCGGCGCGTGTCCTCGGCCTGCTCCGCGACGAACTGGAGCACACACTGGCCCTGTTGGGCCGCCCCACGCCCGCCGACCTGGACCTCTCGGCCCTCGCGCCCTGGCCCGTCTGACCACGGCCCGGCCGCCCGAAGACCTGCCCGCACGCCCGGCGCACTCCGCACCTCCGCGCAACTGCGGGACCGGCCGGGCAACCACCGCCCGCGACAGCCCCGACAGAAGGACCGACGACACATGAAGAACCAGGACGCCTTCCCCGGCTGGGACTGGGACGACCCCGAGGGCCTCGCCGCCCGCCTCGACGAGGTCAGCGACCGGGTCGCCACCTGCAAGACCCTCGAACCGGCCGACCGGCTCCCGCGCGACCACCAGGAGTTCCGCGAACTCGGTCTCACCGGCATCGAGTTCGCCGCCTTCCGGACGGCCCACCCGGCCGGCCTCGGCACCGACCTCACCGCCCTGACCAGCCCCGACGCCGCCACCGAACCCGGCACCCTCTACCGCGTCGACGGCGACCGCTGGTTCACCCAGCTCGACATCGCCCGGCCGCTGCCCTTCGCCGACGCCAGCGTCGACTGGGTCTACGCCGAGCACCTGATCGAGCACGTCACCCTGCCGGTCGCCGTCGGCTGGCTGCGCGAGGCCAGGCGCGTGCTGCGCCCCGGCGGCGTCCTGCGCCTCACCACCCCCGACCTCGCCCGCTACCTGGTCGGCTACGCCACCGACGACGGCTTCCTCGCCAAGCACCGCCGCCGCCTCACGACCATGGGCTTCGGCCCGCCGATGCCGAACCGCCCGGCCTTCCTGGTCAACCAGATCTTCCGGCACTACGGCCACCAGTGGATCTACGATGAGGACGAGCTGCGCCACGTCCTCGCCCGGGCCGGCTTCGAACCCGGGCAGATCCGCCGCTGCGCCTACCGGCAGGGCAGCCGCGCCGACGTCGCCGACCTCGACACCGCGTTCCGCACCGACGAGACGATCTACGTCGAGGCCGACCGCTGACCTCAACCCGCCCACCTCGACCGGCCGACCTCAACCGGTCCACCCCGACCGGACGACCTCAACCCGTCCACCCTGGCAGGCTGAGCCCAACCGGTGGACCTCCAGCTCCCGACCGCAGACCGCCGACCCCGCAGACCGCCGACCCCGAGCCGCCGGCCCGAGCCGGTGACCCGGGCGCACACACCCCAGTTCGACGGGACGACCCATGCCACTGCACCCCCAGGCCCAAGCGCTGCGCGAGCGCCGCGCACAGGCCGGCGCACCGCCGCTCTACACCCTCACCCCGGCCCAGGCCCGGGCCGCCGACCTCGCCGACATCCGGGCCACGGCCGGCACCCCGGAGCCCGTCGCCGCCGTCGAGGAGCACCGCATCCCCGGCCCGGGCGGCGAACTCTCCCTCCGCCTCTACCGCCCCGGGCAGGCCGCGGGCCCGGCACTCCCCGCCCTGCTCTACCTCTTCGGCGGCGGCTGGACCCTCGGCTCGCCCGACACCAGCGACGCCATCTGCCGCCGCCTCACCAACGCCGTCGGCTGCGTCACCGCCTCCGTGGGCTACCGCCTCGCCCCCGAGCACCCCTTCCCCGCCGCCGTCCACGACTGCCGGGCCGCCGCGCACTGGCTGGCCGGGCACGCCGCCGGCCTCGGTATCGACCCGGCGCGCCTGGCCGTCGGCGGCGACAGCGCCGGCGGCAACCTCGCCGCCGCACTGACCCTGCTGGCCCGCGACGAGGGCGGCCCGGCCCTGCGCCACCAGCTGCTCGTCTACCCCAACACCGACCACCGGGCGGACACCGCCTCGCTGCGCGACCACGACGACCCGGCGCTCTTCAACCGCCGCTCGGTGGCCTGGTACTGGGGCCACTACCTGGCCGACCCCGCCGACGGGGACCACCCACACGCCTCCCCGCTGCGCGCCCCGAGCCTCGCCGGCCTGCCGCCCGCCACCGTGATCACCGCCGAGTACGACCCGCTGCGGGACGAGGGCGAGCGCTACGCCGACGCGCTGCGGGCGGCCGGCGTCCCCGTCGAATCCAGGCGGTACGCGGGCATGCCGCACGGCTTCTTCGCCATGACGGGCGTCCTGGACGCCGCCGGCGACGCCCAGCGGTACGCCGCCGACCGGCTGCGCGAGGCCCTCCGGTGAGCGCGCCCAAGCCGCCGGAGCCGGTCCCGCCGCTGGAACTGTCCGAGCTGCACGCCTCCCTCGCCGACCCGCTGCTCGACGCGATGACCTTCCTCAACGAGGTCAGCACCCGCTACCCCGGGGCCGTCTCCTTCGCCCCCGGCCGGCCCTACGAGGGCTTCTTCGAGCCCGAGGACGTCCACACCTACCTGGACACCTATCTGGACCACCTGGCGGCCCGGGGCGCCGGCCGGGCCGCCGTCCGCACCACGCTGTTCCAGTACGGGCCGACCAAGGGCATCATCGCCGACCTGGTCGCCCGCACCCTGGCCAACGACGAGGCCCTCGCCGTCCCGCCCGGAGCCCTGGTGCTGACCGTCGGCGCCCAGGAGGGCATGCTCCTGACGCTGCGCGCCCTCTGCGCCGGCCCGGACGACGTCGTGCTGGTCAGCTCGCCCTGCTACGTCGGCGTGACCGGCGCCGCCCGGCTGCTCGACCTGACCACCGTCCCGGTGCCCGAGGGCCCCGACGGCGGGCCCGACCCGCGGGCCGTCCGCGCCGCCGCCCGCGCCGTGCGGGCCGGGGGGCGCCGCCCGCGCGCGCTCTACGTCGTCCCCGACTTCGCCAACCCCTCCGGCACCAGCATGCCCGTGGCCGCCCGGGGCCGGCTGCTGGACGTCGCGGCTGAGGAGGGCCTGCTCGTCATCGAGGACAATCCGTACGGCTTCTTCGCCCGCGACCCCGGCGAGCGGCCCACCCTGAAGGCCCTGGACCGCCGCCGCCAGGTCGTCTACCTCGGCTCGTTCGCCAAGACCTGCTTCCCGGGCGCCCGCCTCGGCTATGTGGTGGCCGACCAGGAGGTGGCCGGGCCCGGCGGGCGGCGCTCGCTGCTGGCGGACGAGCTGGCCAAGCTGAAGAGCATGACGACGGTCAACACGCCCGCGCTCAGCCAGGCCGTGATCGGCGGCATGCTGCTGCGCCACGACTGCCGGCTGCGCGCCGCCAACGCCGGGGCGACGGCCCACTACGCGGCCAACATGACCGCGCTGCTGCGGGAGTTGGAGCTGAACTTCCCTGCCTCGGAGCGCCGTCGGCTGGGCCTGTCCTGGAACCGGCCGCTGGGCGGCTTCTTCGCCGTGCTGACGGTGCCCTTCACGGCCGACGAGGCGGCCATGGAGCGGTGCGCCCGGGACCACGGGGTGCTCTGGACCCCGATGGCGCCGTTCTATCCGGCCGGCGGCGGCGAGCGGCGACTCCGGCTCTCCATCAGCTCGCTGACGGAGGGTCAGATCATCGACGGGGTCGCCGCGCTGGCCCGCTTCGTCCGCGAGCGGGCCGCACCGGGGCCGATCGCCGAGGTGTGTTGACCACGAGCGTCGTCGACGGTCGCGGGCAACACACCTGGGTGCACCGAGGCGGGGCCGGGGCTGCGGCCCCGGCTCTGCCCCCTCGTCCGTCCGGCGTCAGCGCACCCGCGTGGAGAACAGCCGCGCCGACCAGTACACCGCCGCCACCGTCATCACCGCGACGACCAGCAGCCCCTGCCAGACCACGCTGTCCCCGACGTGCCCGGAGAAAAGGGCCCGCATGCCCTCCACGGCCCAGTAGAAGGGGTTCCACTTGGCCATCGACTGCAGCCACACCGGCGCCAGCGCCAGCGGCAGCAGGACCCCGGAGAGCAGCGCGATCGGCTGCGCGATGGTGTTCACCACCGGCGCCATCGCCTCGTCGGCCGGGAGCAGCAGGGCGATGCCGTAGGAGATCGCCGAGGTCATCAGGGCCAGCAGGCCCAGCAGCAGGTAGGCCAGCAGCAGGTCCACCGGGCCGACCCGCAGGCCGAACGGCAGCGCCACCAGCGTGATGATCACGGCCTGCACCAGCAGCGCCACCGTCTCGCGCAGCGCCCGGCCGAGCAGCAGCGCCAGCCGGCTGACCGGGGTCACCCGGGCCCGCTCGATGATGCCGGACTTGAGCTCGCCGAGCAGGCTGAAGCCGGTGTAGAGGCCGCCGAAGATGCAGAGCACCGCCAACAGGCCCGGGACGTAGATCTGGTAGGCCGCGGCGTAGGTGGTCGCGCCCATCGGTTCCAGCACCTTCTTGAGCAGCGGCGCGAACAGCAGCAGGTAGAAGACCGGTTGGATCACCCCGACGGCGATCCAGATCGGTGTCCGCCACAGCAGCAGCAGCTGCCGCTGGAAGACCAGCCAGGTGTCACGGGCGAGCTTCAAGAGAGCCCCTTGGGGAATCGGAGGTCAGGCCTGCTCGATCGAGCGGCCCGTGCGGGCCAGGAACACGTCGTCCAGGCTGGGCCGTTGCAGCTGCACCGTGCCGGGCACCACGCCCGCGCCGTCGAGCGCGCGCAGCAGCTGCGGGATCGCGGCGGCGCCGTCGTCCAGGTAGAGCCGAAGGCCGTCCTCGCCCTGCACCTCCAGGCGGTGCACGTAGGCCTGTTCGCGCAGGGCCTTGGTGGCCCGTTCGGTCTCCCCGGCGGGCAGGCCGACGAGGACGACGTCGCCCGAGATCTCCCGCTTGAGGGTCTCGGGCGTGCCCTCGGCGACGATCTCGCCGTGGTCGACGATCGCCACCCGGTCGCAGAGCGCGTCGGCCTCCTCCAGGTAGTGGGTGGTCACCACGACGGTCATGCCCTCGTCGCGCAGCCGGCGGATCTCCGCCCAGACCTGGCTCCGGCTGGCCGGGTCGAGGCCCACGGTGGGCTCGTCCAGGAAGAGCACCCGGGGGGCGTGGATGACGCCGAGCGCGATGTCCACCCGGCGGCGCTGGCCGCCGGAGTACGTGCGGCACGGCCGGTCGGCGAACTCGGTGAGCTCGAAGGCCTTCAACGCCTCCTCGGCGTGCCCCAGGGCGGCGGCCTTGCCGGTGCCGTGCATCCGCGCCTGGAGCACCAGCTCCTCGCGGGCGCTGACGGCGTCGGTGGTGCCGCCGCCCTGGGCGACGTAGCCGATGCGGCGGCGGACGCCGGCCGGGTCGGCGAGCAGGTCGGCGCCGGCGATCCGGGCTTCGCCGCCGTCCGGGCGGATGAGCGTGGCGAGCATGCGCAGGGTGGTCGTCTTGCCGGCGCCGTTGGGGCCGAGGAAGCCGAAGATCTCACCTGCGGCCACGTCCAGGTCGATGCCGCGGACGGCGTCGACGGCGGCCTGGCCGCGTTGTTTGGACGGATAGGACTTGCGAAGTCCCTTGGTCTCGATCAACCAGAACTCCCGTGCGGGGATGGGTTGCCGGGGCACCTGGGATGCGGTGCTGCGGAAGGGTTGCCGCCGAATGCGGTCCTGCGCGCCACCCTAGGGTCTGTGGCACCCCGGAAACAATGGCCTAGACCAATGGATTCTGTCGGTCCGTTCGGCTCGCCGGCAGCGCCTCCAGCCGATCGGCCGCCGTCACGGCCCCGCCGCCGGCCAGCAGTTCCGCCCCGACCCGAGCGGCGGCCGCGCGGTGGCCGTCCGAGTCCAGGACGGTGCGCAGCCGCGCCGCCAACTGCTCCGGCGTCACCCGGGCGAAGGGCACCCGCAGCCCGGCGCCGGCCGCCACGACCTGCGCCGCGACGAACGGCTGGTCGTGCCGGATCGGCGCGGTGACCAGCGGCAGCCCGTGCGCCAGCGCCTCACCGACGGTGTTCATCCCGCCGTGGCAGAGCACCGCGTCCAGTACGCCGCGGGCCATCAGTTCCAGCACCGGTGCGCGGTCCACCGCGACGGCGTGACCGGGCAGTTCGGGCAGCAGCGCGGGCGGCGCGGCGATCACCGGCTGCACGTCGTCGCCGCACAGTGCCAGCGCCCGGACGGCCCGGGCGTGGAAGTCGGCCCCGAGCTCGCCGGCCAGCGTTCCCATGGTGACCAGCACCCTGCGCCGTCCGGGCTCCAGTCGCTCCCACGGGAACGCCGGGTCGGCGGGCCGCTCGGCCAGCACCGGCCCGACCAGCGCCACATGGTCCGGGAACGCCGCGCCGGCCAGCGCCGGGCCGGTGGGCGCCAGCACCAGGGCGGGGGAGGACCGCGGATCGGTGTACTCGTCCTCGGGCAGCCCGGCCCGCTGCCAGAGGCCCCGCAACAGCCCGGTCATCCAGGCCTCCACCTGCGGCAATGCCCGCAGCGGCCGCCCCAGCTCCATCGCGCCCGGCGCCAGGCTCGCCCACGGCAGCCCGTACCGGTGCGCGACCAGCGCGCCTGCCGGCGTGTGCTGGTCGACCAGCAGCGCGTCCGGGCGGAACTCCCGTACCACCGCGTCCAGCGGCTTCGCCGTGAACCGCGCGTACGGGACGATGAACCCCTCCCAGAGCGAGCGCAGGGCGGCCAGCCCGTGCCCGCCCTGCGCCCGGAACGCACGGGTGCCGGTGCCCAGCACCCGTGCGTCGGGCCCGAGCAGCGGCCGCAGCACCGACTCGGTGCCCGTCCAGGCAACCTCGTGCCCGCGCGAGGTCAGCTCGCGGGCGATCCCGACGATCGGATTGACGTGCCCGGTCAACGGGGGTACGACCAGCAGGAATCGGCTCATCGGGCTGCCCCTTCAGGCAGAAGCCGCTGCACGTCGGCGACGGTCAGTGCCTCCAGGGCGCCGAGGTCCAGCCCGGCGCGCAGCGCGGCCAGGTCGGCCGCCGCGCCGAAGCGCTCGGTCAGCAGGGCGTCCAACACGGCGAGTTCGCACTCGTCCAGCAGCAGGTCGGCGTCCAACCGCGCCTGCGGGGTGATCAGCGCGGCCCACTCCGGCGGCGCGTCGGCCGCCTTGACCAGCAGCTCGACCAGCTCCGGGCGGACCGGGACAGGGGAAAGGAACGGTTCACGATCGGTCATGGGGGTGGCTCCACCAGCTCGACGGCAGGGGGCGGATGATTCCGGGGGCGTGTGTGCGCACTCGCGCCCGAACGGCCCGAGATCACTTGTGCGACCCGTCGGGCGTCGGAATACTAGCCCGCGTGACCGCACTGGAGGCAGTGGCCGTCCACCTTCCCCACCACACCGTGCCCATCGAGGCGGTGGGCGAACGCATCGGCCTGACCCCACGTCAACTTCGACTCTTCCGCCGCTTCCACGGCCTGGACCAGCTGCGACTGGACCCGGACGGGACGCTGCCCGACCTGCTCGGCGCCGCCGTCGACGCACTACCGGAGCTGCGCGGACGCGAACGGCACGTCCGTTTCGTGATCCACGCGCGCAGCATGCCGGTGGCGGTGCCGTACCCGCTCAACCCGCTGCACCAACTGCTCGACCGCTACGGCCTGGCACACGCCGGTGCCTTCACCGTGACCCACCACGCCTGCGCGGTGGGCCTGCTGGCCGTCGACCTGGCCGGCCGGCTGCTGGCCGGCACCGACGACCCGGAGGCGCTGGCCCTGGTCCTGGCCGGGGAGAAGACCTTCACCAAGGACGCCCAGGTGGTGCCCGAGACCGGGATCTTCGCCGAGGGCGCGGCCGCCTGCCTGGTCCGCGCGACCGGCGAGCGCAACCGCGTGCTCTCCTATGCCGTCCGCCACCGGCCCGAGTTCGACGGCCGCCTGGCCGGGGATCCGGATCTGCTCGCCCGCTACCAGCGCGAGTACCCGGCGGTGATGATCGAGGCGATCGAGGCCGCCCTCGACCAGGCAGGTCTGGACCTCTCGGACGTGGCGGTCGTCCTTCCGCACAACGTCAACCAGGCTTCCTGGCGGATGATCTGCCGCCGGATCGGGTACCCGGTGGAGAAGGTGGTGCTGGACAACGTGCCCTCGGTCGGGCACAGTTTCGCTGCAGACAGCCTCATCAATCTCCACACCGCCACCACACGTGGGCTGCTCCGCCGCGGCGACCGCTACCTGATCGCCGCCGCCGGTGTCGGAGCCACCTTCTCCGCCATGGCCGTCGAATACTGACGGATCGTCAGTTCAGCTTCACCGTAGGCGACACGGCGGCGCGACGAGGACGACCACACCCTCGGCCGGCCGCATTCACCGCACCCATTCACCTCTCACGCACGACGGGACGGGACATCCATGCCAGACTCCGTGGTCCAGACCACTGAAGCCGAGCTGCGCGAGCGGATCCTGCAGAGCCTCGGCGAGCTGCTGCCGCGCGTGCTCAAGCGCGACCTCCCCGAAATCCCCGAGAACGCCTGCCTCTTCGACGACCTCGGCCTCACCTCGGCGGGCACCATCGAACTGATCCTGGAGGTCGAGGAGGCGCTCGACATCCAGGTCGACGTCGAGCAGATCGGCGAGGATGACCTGCGCTCGGTCACCAGCCTGGCCGACTACGTGGCCGGCCACATCATCCCCGAGGGCTGACCGGGTGGCCGCCGCCTCCGCCCCCGGCCTGGCCCTCACCCGGGTCGTGGCCGGGTACGTCGACGGCCGGTCGGAGACCTCGCTCGACCCGGACCTGAGGGTCTTCGTCTCCGACCTGGTCCGCCCGTACGGGCTGCCGTTGCGCGAGGACCTGCTGGCCGAGGGCGTCGGCCACTCCTATGAGGAGATGGCCGAGGGCCTGCTGCGCGAGGTACTTGCCGACGGCCGACCGGTCGACCTGCTGATCCTCGCCTTCGACTCCCCGGACGTCCGCCCGGGGGCGCCGAGTTCGCTGGCTCTCAGCCGGTCCTGCCCGGGCGAGCCGCTCGCTTTCGCGCTCTGCGACCAGGGCTCGGCCGCGGCCTTCAGCGCCCTGCGCATCGCCGCCGAGTACCACCGGACGGGGGCCTGCCGGCGGGCGGTGGTGGTGCTGGCCGAGCAGACCGCCCTGCACTACCAGGCGGCCGAACCGGTCGAGCTGCCCGAGCGGCACTGTGTGGTCGTGCTGGTCTGTGAGGAGGCGGAAGGCGACTCCCTGATGATTCGTCAGATCTCGTCGGCCGATGCCGAACTCGCTGCGAAGACGGTCGGGGTGGAGGCGGAGGCCTTGGGGGAGGGTGCGGCGGTGCTGCTCGGCCCCGGGCTGGCGGCCGACCCCGGCCTCGACGGAGTGGTCGAGGTGCCCGGCGGCCAGCCGTTCACCGGGCTCTGGTCCGCGCTGGCCGAACGGCTCCCCGCCTGGCAGGCCGAACGGCGGCCCGTGCTGGCTGCCGGTCTCGATCGCCGGCTCGGCGTGTTCAGCACCCTGACCCTGCGGGTCGGGCCGTGACCGCCCTGTCTGATCCGGCCGCCCCAGCCGCCCCACCCGCCCCGGCCTCCCCGGCTGACGGGGTTGATCTCTGGGTCATACCGACCGACCAGCCCGAGCCCGTGGTCAGGGCGTTGAGCACCCTGCTCGACCCCGGCGAACGCGCCCGTGCTGCCAGGCCGGACCCAGGCGCCGGCCGCCGCTTCACCGTCGTGCACGGCGCCGTCCGGCTGCTCGTGGCCGATCGTCTGGGTCTGCACCCGGCCGAACTCGTATGGCGCCGCGGCCCCCACGGCAAACCCGAGCCGGCCGGCGAAGGCCGTGCGCTCGGTGTCAGCTACTCCGCCTCCGGGGCCCTCGCCGTCCTCGCTCTCGCCGACGGACGGTCGGTCGGCGCCGATGTCGAGGAGGTCCGCGATCCGCGCGTCGCGGCCCGGATCGCCCACCGCTACTTCCCGGGCGCCGAAGCCGCGTCGCTGGCCGAGTCCGCCTCGCCCGCCGCCCTGGCCGAGCGCTTCACCGAGCTCTGGTGCCGCCGTGAGGCCTGTGTCAAGGCGTACGGCGGTCGGCTGGTGCAGGGCTTCGGCCTGCCGCTGGCCGGGCCGGCGCCGCTCCTCCTGGCCGGCGTGGGTGCCCTCGGCGACGGCCCCTGCCGGATCGACGACGCCCCGGTGCCGGGGCCGTTCCGGGCCGCCGTGGCGGCCGCCGGCGAGCGCCCGTTCCGGCTCCGCCTGCACCGGTGGTCCGCACCGTCTTCTCTCATTGCTGCTGTCTCATCGCATAATTGATGATCCATCAGAGATGTTGGATATCTGGTCTGGACCACTTTCCCGGGTCGCTGGTAGCGTCCCGGTCCGCACCCCGACGAGATCCCGACGAGACCCCGGCGAGACCCTGCCGGGCCCCTCAGTCATCTCGGCCATCTCGGCCGCCCTCAGCCCCCTCAGACCCCCCTGGAACCCCGGCGAGCCGAAGGGCACGGACAACGTGACAGAGACCAGCCGGCGGATCACGGTCCGGTACAGCGGCGCGAGCAGCGGCTCCGGGCCGCTCACCCTCGGCCAGGACAACATGATCCGCTGCATCCGGCGCGACCGGCCCGCCCAGATCAACAAGGACTCGGTCTGGCCGGTGCCGGACGGCACCACCCTGCCCGCCGCCCTCGACGCGCTGCGCGTCCTCGTCGAGCGGCACGACTCCCTGCGTACCGTCTTCCCGCCCGGCCCCGGCCCGGAGGCGTTCCCGGAGCGCCAGGAGGTCCGCGGCGAGGGCGAGTTCACCGTCACCGTGCTCGACACCGGAGACCTTCCGGGAGCCGAACTCGACCGGCTTGCCGAGGAGTCGGGCCGTTCCGAGGTGGCCGTCCCGTTCGACCTGGCGGAGGGCATCCGGCTCCGCTTCACCCTGCTGACCGACGCCGACCGGGCCTTGCGGCTGGTCGTGGTGGTCTGCCACGCCGGCGCGGACGGCGCCGCGACCACCCTGTTGATCCAGGACTGGCTGGTGCTCGCCGCCGGCAAGGAGCTGCCGCCCGCAACCGCCCGGACCCCGCTGGAGGTGGCCGCCCGGGAACGGAGCGACCAGGGCCGGCGCAAGGCGGCGGCCGGGCTCGGGCACTGGCAGAGGATTCTCGCCACCGGCCCGCAGGCGGTCTTCGCCGACTCCCGGATCACCGGCCCTGCGGACGGCGTCGCCGCCGTCGTCCTGCGCTCCCGCGCGGCCGGCGCCGACCTCGCCGCCGCCTCGCAGCGGACCGGCGCGAGCCCCTCGGTCGTCCTGCTCGCGGCCTTCGCTGCCCTGGTCGCCCGGCGCGCCGGCCACTCCACGCTGGTGCTGGCCGCCCTCTCCGCCAACCGTCAACGTGCCGCAATGGCCGACCACATCGGCACCCTCGCCCAGGACGCCCTGATCGCGCTGGACGCCGGCGCCGTCGACCTGGACGAGCTGATCGGCCGCACCAAGGCCGCCTCCCTCGCCGGCTACTGGCACAGCACCCTCCCCGCCGGGGAGGTCTGGCAGCTGATCGAGGACGTCGCCCACCTGCGCGGCGCCCGCTTCGCCCGCCAGGTCGTCGTCAACGACCTCAGCCTGACCATCCCCGAAGCGATGTCGGACGCCCGCCCCGCCCCGGTCGGCGACCCCGAACTGACCTGGCTGCCCGACCAGCCGCTCACGGTCCGCATCATGCTCAACGTCCTTCGGACCTCCGGCAGCCTGGAGTTCGTCCTGCTTGCCTGCCCACAGGTGCTCGACCGCACGGAGACCGAGCGGTTCGCGCTCGCCCTGCCGGCCGTCCTCGCAGCCGCCGCACGGGGACCGCTCCCGCTCGCCGATCTGCCCGCCCTGACCGGTGTGCCGTCCGCCGTCCGGACCGGGGCGTGGGAGCTGATCGACGGCTGCTGGACCGACCTGGACGCCGTCCGGGCCCTGGTCGCCGAGGCCCTCGGCGCCACCGGGAGCACCGGGGTCGAGCTGGTGGACGGCCGCCTCGTCGCCCGCATCGCCACCCGCGATCCGGCGCTCACCCCGCTCGCCGCCCACCGGGCGGTGGTGGCGGTCCTCCCCGGCCACGACACCGCGATGGCCCCGCACCACTACCTCGTCCACAGGGCCACCGGCACCCTCCCGGATGGGCCGCCACCGTGGAGCACCCTGCCGGTCACCGCCGAAGGCACCGGCCGCGACCCGGAGATCGCCGGCCCCGCCGCGGGCTCCCCGTGAGGGGCGGCCCGGACGATCGACTCCAGGGGATTCAGCGGTCGTTTGCGGGCAGGAAGGCAAGCGCCTGCCGGAGGTTGTACTCGGCGATCCCCATCATGGCGTCGCGGTCCGGGAAGTCGCCGTCGAGGAGCCGAAGCGGTCCCGCGACGAGGGACAGGCGCATGGCCAGCCCGTAGAAGTCCAGGCGCTGCTCATCGAGGCCACCACTGTTCAACCACCGGTAGTGCTCGCCGAATCGGATTCGCAGGAACACGTGCTCCCACTCGACGTCGAAGAACATCAGGCCCTCGATGTCGATGAGGACCGGCTGCCCGCCACGGTCCACCAGCACGTGGTCCGGTCCGAGCTCCCCGTGGACGAGCCCGTACTCCGCGCGCGGGCGCACTGCCGCAGCCAGGCTGCGAACCGTTTCCTCCAAGCGGGCGCCGGCGCCTGCCATCCGCGCGTCGCGCGAGGAGGCTTCGGCGAGGTCTTCGAGCGCGCGGTCGAGGACGACCTGCTCACACGAGCGGCCCCGGGAGATGCCGCCGTTGTCGACCAGGGCGACCTTGCCGAAGCCCGGACCCGTGTGGCGCCGCATCACGCCGAGTGCCTCGGCGAGTCGCGCCAGGGTGGCTTCCGCACTCCGCGGGTCGTCACGGAGCAGTGCGTCCAGGTTCTCGCCGGGCACGTCCTCGACCACCGCGATGTCCGCCGGGTAGTGGCTCCTGCTCCGGTCGGCCAGGCGGATCCGGGGCGTGCGGATCCCGAGGGTGTCCAGGCGTCTGCTGGCGGCCTCGAACAGCTCGATGCCGGAGGCGGGCGAAAACGGGTCCGCGTGGTTCCCGGCGTCGTCGGCGTGCGCGGCGGGCCAGTAGCTCTCGGCGTCGTCCCAGATGTAGACGATCGCGGTGGAATCATCGTCGAAGCTGAGGCGGTACACGCCTTTCCTGCTACCGCCTCGGAGCCGTGACACGCCGACGAGGCGATGTCCGGCTCCCAGAGCCGCACGCGCGACCCCTGCCAGATGATCACGTGTGACGACTCTCCGTGCCACGTCCACGACCTGCCTCCCCCACGTCCCGGCCGGGCGGCTCCTCTCTGCCGGAGGAGGGCAAGGAGCCGACCCTCGGGCACACCGCCGCACAAGCGGCTGATCCTAGGTGATGCCTGCGCGCGTACGAGGAGGGATTTCGACGTCGTCGTGTGAAGCCGGCTTGGCCCCCGCTCCAGCCAGGGGGCCGCGCCGAGCCGAGCCGAGCCGGGATGTCGTCGGGATGTCGCCGGCCCGAGGACGACCGGGGCTCGCCGCTCGTCGCCCGGCCACCGCGCCTCACACCCACTCCGCCTCCGGTGCGGGCCCGGCCGTGCGGGCAGAGACTGGTGGTGGATCCTGCCCCCGAGGCTGGGAGAGCCATGCTGCTCGGACTCACCACCGCGCTGGTCGCGACCGTCTGCTTCGGCTTCGGGTCGGTCTTCCAGGCGCGCGGCGCCCGGTCGTCGCCCCGGGCGGACCGGGTGCGGGTCGGGCTGCTGGCCGCGCTGGCCCGCTCGTGGGAGTTCCTGCTCGGCACCGGTCTGGACATCGCGGGTTTCGTGCTGAGCATCGTCGCACTGCGCACCCTGCCGCTGTTCCTCGTCCAGGCGGTCACCAACGCCAGTCTGGCGGTCACCGCACTTGCCGCCGCCCGGCTGCTCGGCGCCCGGCTGCGCCGCTCCGACCTGGCCGGGATCGCCGCCGTGGTGGCCGGCCTGACCCTGCTCGCGCTCGGCTCCGGCCACGAGGGCCGCGACCAGGCCCCGCCCGCCTTCCACTGGTCGCTGCTGGCCACCACGGCGCTGATGCTGCTGCTCACCGTGGTGCTGGCCCGCCGCAGCGGCAACGCGGCGGCGGCCGGCCTCGGCCTGCTCGCGGGTGTGGGCTTCGGTGTGACCAGCCTGGCCGTGCGGGTCCTCGACATCGCCGGCCCGGCCGACGTCTTCACCGATCCGGCGGCGTACGCGCTCGCGGTCGGCGGCCTGGGCGGCTACCTCGCGTACGCGCTCGCGCTGCAACGCGGCACGGTGACGGCGGCGACGGCGGCCGGGACGGTCGCCGAGACCTTCGGCCCGGCCCTGGTCGGCGTGGCCGCGCTCGGCGACGCGGCGCGCCCCGGCTACGCCTGGTGCGCGCTGACCGGCTTCGCGGTCGCCGTCGGCGGCACCTTCGTGCTCTCCCGCTTCGGCGAGGTGGAGCCCGAGGTGGGCCCCTCCGCTCGTCCGGTCTCGGACGAGGCGGCGGAGGCCGCGCTGCCACCCCGGTAGGCCGTGCTGCCACCCCGGCAGGCCGCCAGACGGCCCTCGGGCACCCCGAACGGCACCCGTACCCCGAACGGCGCCCGGTCGCCCGGACGGCGCCGCCGTGCGAAGGTGGCATGCCGGGCAAAAGATGACGGACGGAACACACCGGACACATCACACCGGACAGACCACGCAGGCACAGACCACGCAGGCACAGAGCTCGCAGGTACAGGGCTCGCAGGTACAGGGCTCGCAGGTACAGGCCACACGGCACAGAACTCGCCGGGCCGACGCGCCGGGCACACGTCCGGGACGAACGCGCCCGACCCGGCCGACGGCGCGGCGCGCACAGAGCGGCAGGAGCCATGACGGACGAAGCCCATCAACCCTTCCGAAAGCCCCGCCGACCCGCAGCCGACCCGCCGGTGGCCCTGGTGACCGGCGCCTCCTCGGGCATCGGCGCCGCCACGGCGGCCCGCCTCGGCACGGCCGGCTGGCAGCTGCTCCTCTCCGGCACCGACCGCGCCCGCCTGGACGATGTCGCCTCCCGCACCGGCGGCCGGGCCCTGCCCGAGGACCTCGCCAAGCCGGACGGCCCGCAGCGTCTCGCCGAAGCCGCCCTCGCCGCCGCCGGTCGGGTGGACGCCCTGATCGCCAGCGCCGGCCTCGGCTGGCGCGGCCCCTTCGCCGAGACGCCCACCGACACCCTGGACCGGATGATCGAGGTCAACCTCGCCGCGCCGCTGCGTCTGGTCCGCCTGCTCCTGCCCGGCATGCTGGAGCGCGGCCGCGGCCGGATCGTGCTGCTCGGCTCGATGGCCGGCCAGGTCGGTGTCCGCGACGAGGCCGCCTACGCGGCGACCAAGGCCGGGCTGGCGATGTTCGCCGAGAGCCTCTGGTACGAGCTGCGGGGGACGGGCGTCGGCGTCCGGATCGTTCTGCCGGGCGCGGTCGAGACCCCGTTCTTCGCCCGCCGCGGCACCCCTTACCAGCGCGAACGCCCCCGCCCGGTCACTCCCGAGCTGGTCGCCGAAACCGTGTTCGCCACTCTCACCACCGCCTGCGACCGGCCCTTCGTCCCGCGCTGGCTCGGCTTCCCGGCCCGGATCCACGGCGTCGCACCGGGGGCGTTCCGGCGGATGGCCGCCCGGTTCGGGTGAGGCCGGCGCCGATGGACCGGGCCCGTACCGTCCGCCGGGCCGCCCTGGCGGCGGCGAGCGTCCAGTTCCTTCACCTCTCCCCGGCCGTCGTCCGCCTGACCGCCGTCCGCCGGACGGTGGCCCGCCGCACCGCCGGGTACGGCACCGAACCCCGCCATGTGGCACTGACCTTCGACGACGGCCCGGACCCGCGCGGGACCCCGTACATCCTCGACGCCCTCGACGGCATCGGTGCCCGTGCCACCTTCTTCCTGCTCGGCGCGATGCTGGAACGCGCCCCGGGCCTCGGCCGCGAGCTGGTCGCCCGTGGCCACGAGGTCGCCGTCCACGGCTGGCACCACCGGCAGCAGTGGTACCCGGCCCCCGGGCGTGACCTGCGCGAGCTGCGCCGCGCCACCGAGGCGGTGGCCGAGCTCTGCGGCGCCCGGCCCCGCTGGTACCGCCCGCCCTACGGAGTCCGTACCGCCGGTCCGGCGCTGGCCGCCCGCCGCCTCGGCCTGCGCACCGTCCTGTGGACGGCCTGGGGCCGGGACTGGACCGACCACGCCACCGCGGACTCCGTCTTCGCCACCGCCCGCCCCGGCCTCACCGGTGGCGCCACCCTGCTGCTCCACGACTCGGACTGCACCTCGGCCCCCGGCTCCTGGCGCGCCACCCTCGGCGCCCTCCCCCTGATCGCCGCCCACTGCCGCAGCCACGGCCTGACCCTCGGCCCGCTGCGCGACCACGGCGTGCCGTAACGCGCCGGGGGGCGGCTCCAACCCGCCCCCGCAACCCGTCCCCCGTACCCCCCACCTCCTACAGCCCCACCTCCTACAGCCCCACCTCCTACAGCCCCACCTGCTCCAGCGCCGCCGCGAACCCCGTCCGCCAGCCGTCCGGGGAGGCACCGGGGGAGGGGGCCGGCGAGGGGCGGTCCAGGGCGGCGAGGGCGTTGCGGACGACCTCGGCGGGGCGGGCGGAGGTCACGTCGGCGTGGCCCAGCTCCAGTTCGTGCTGGAGGTTGTCGCGGCCGTGGCCCTGGACGACGTCCAGCAGGAGCAGCCGGCGGCCGAGCGCCCGCGCCTCGCTGCAGGTGTCGCCGGAGCTGGTCACCACCAGGTCGGCGGCGGCCATCAGCGCCGGGATCCGGTCGGTGTACCCGAACGGGTGCAGGTTGGGCCGGTGCCCGGCGGCGTGCCGGAGCCGGCGCTCCAGCTCGCGGTTGCGGCCGGCCACGGCGAGCACGTGCGGCCCGGTGTCCGCCAGCGAGGCTGCCGTCCGGGCGAGCGGGCCGAGCCCCCAGGACCCGGACATCAGCAGCACGCACCGTGCGTCCGGCGGCACACCGCACTCGGCCCGCGCCTGTGCCCGCCCCGGCGGGTGGTAGAACGGCTCGCGCAGCGGCGCGGGCAGTACGGCGACCGCCGCGTCCGGCCGGTAGCGCCGCACCGCGCAGGCGGCGGCCTCGGAGGTGACCAGGAAGAGGTCGGTGCCGTCCTGCACCCAGAGCCGGTGGGGGGTGACGTCGGTGCAGAGGACGAGGTGGCGGAAGCCGGGCCCGCCGTGGTCCCGGCCCAGCCGGTTCACCGCCGAGGTCGCGGTGGCGAACACCGACACCACCAGTTCCGGCCGCTGCTCCCCGATCAGCTCCCGCAGGGCCGGCACCAGCCGGGTCCGGGCCGCCGCGTCGGCGAGCAGCGCGATCCGGGCGCCGGGCCGCAGCGCGGAGAAGTGGAAGGCGTCGTAGACCCCGGGCAGGTCGAGCAGCCGGCGGAAGACCAGCTCCCCGGCTGCGCCCGCCCGTTGGCCGAGCAGGGCCATCGCGTCCACGGTGGTGGTGGTCCACCCGCGGTCGTGCAGCGAGTCCGCGCAGGCCTGGGCCATCACGTCGTGGCCCTGTCCGAGCGAGCCGGAGACCAGCAGCGCGTGCGGCACCGGGCGCGGCCTCAGGACGTGCCCGGCGCGGGCTTGGGCGCGGGGGCCGGCGCGGCCTCGTCCCGGTACCAGTCGGCGTACCGCCGCACCCCGTCCGTGAAGTTGGTCCGTGGCGACCACCCCAGCAGCCGCTTGGCCTGCGCGGCCGAGATGCGGCGCCCGGAGTAGTCGGCGGCCCGCGCCTCGATGTGCTCGATGCTGACCGGCCCGAGCAGCCGGTCGACGGTGTCGGCGATGTCCCGCACCGAGATCGCGGTCGAGCCCTCCAGTGCGAAGGTCTGGTCCTCGGCCGTGGGGGAGAGGGCCCGGACGTGGGCGTCGGCGAGGTCCTCGACGTAGACGAAGTTGCGGCTCTGCCGGCCGTCGCCCGCGATGGTGATCGGCCGGCCGGCCAGTGCCGCCTGCACGAACCGGGCGACCACGAGCTCGTCGCGCATCCGCGGCCCGTACGGGATGCCGTAGCGCAGGATGGTGAAGTGCCGCCCGTACAGCTCCCGGTAGCTGTGCACCAGCATCTCGGCGGCGAGCTTGGTGGCGACGTACAGGTGCCCGCTGTGCTCCAGCTCGATCGGCACGTGCTCGTCCAGCTCCTGCTCCCCGCTGTCCATCCCGGCCTCGGCGAGCGCGGCACCGTAGACCCAGACGGTGCTGGCCAGCACGGTGCGGCTGAGGCCGCTGAGCCGGGCCGCTTCCAGGACGGCCTCGGTGCCGTCGATGTTGACGCGCACGGCGCGGACCGGGTCGGCGGCGACGCGTTCGACGTCGGCCATCGCGGCGAGGTGGAAGACCACCTCGCTGCCGTCCAGGGCGGCGGTGAGCGCGGGCAGGTCCAGGATGTCGATCCGGGCGTGCTCGGCACCGGGGTTGAGGTACTTGTCGGTGGTGTCCACCGCGAGCACCTCGTGCCCGGCGGACAGCAGCCGGTCCACGACGTGTGAGCCGATGAATCCGCACCCCCCGGTGACGGCTACGCGCACGTTCTCTCTCCTTCTCCGGCTCGCTGGGTCGGGGCTCTCCGGGCTCTCCGGACGGCGGGATGCTCCCGGCAGGGGGTCATCCCGCGAGCCGCCGGTGGACGGCCGTGACCGCCGCGATCACCTGGTCGGTCTCGTCCTCGGTCATGTCGGAATGCACCGGCAGGCAGATCTGCCGGCGGCAGAGGTCCTCGGCGACCGGCAGCGGCTCCCGTCGGTAGGGGGCCAGCACCGGCTGCAGGTGCAACGGCAGGTCGTACACCTCACCGGAGAGCCGGACGCCGTGCTCCTCGGCCACCGCGCGCTTGAACGCGGCGCGGTCGACGCCGGCCGGCAGCAGCGCCACGTACTTGTAGTAGTTGCTGCGCGAACCGGCCGGCTCGGCCATCGACCGCAGGCCGTCGAGGCCGGCGAGCGCCGCGTCGTACCGCTGGGCGACCCGGCGTCTGGTCTCGACGAACTCCTTGAGCCGCCGCAGGTGCACCGTGCCGACGGCGGCGTTCAGCTCGCTCATCCGCCAGGAGGCGCCGAGCCGGACGTGGTGGTTGGTGGTGAACGAGCCCTTGCCCTGGTCGCGGTGGATCCGGGCCTCGTCGCGCAGCTCGGCCGACTCGGTGAGGATCATGCCACCCTCGCCGCTGGTGGTGACCTTGGTCGGGTAGAACGAGAACGCGCCGGCCAGGCCGAACGACCCGGCGGGGCGCCCGTCGTAGCTGCTGCCGTGGGCGTGCGCGGCGTCCTCCACCAGGGGGATGCCCCGCCGGTCGCAGATCGCGCGCAGGGCGTCCACGTCGGGGGTGATCAGCCCGCCGATGTGCACCAGCACCACGGCGGCGGTGTCCGGGGTGAGCGCCGCCTCCAGCGTCGCGGGGCTGAGCGCGAAGGTGGCCGGGTCGACGTCGGCGATGACCGGCCGCCCGCCCGCGTGCACGATGGCGCCGGCGGTCGCGTAGAAGGTGACGGCCGGGACGACCACGTCACGGTCGCGGACGTCGACGGTGCGCAGGACGATCTCCAGCGCCGCCGTGCCGCTGGCGACGGCGACCGCGTGCGAGGCGCCGTGCTCGGCCGCGAAGGCCTGCTCGAACCGCTCGGTCCAGGGGCCGAGCGTCAGCGCGCCGGTGGCGAGGATCTCCGTCACCGCGTCCGCGACGGCTGAACGGTCGCTCTCGTCGAAGACGATGCGAGCGGCTGGAACGCCCATCGGGCCTCCTCCGGCAGCAGGATGAACACTTCAACGGACATGTATCTCTGGGAAAGGTGCATCTCTGGGCAGACCGGGCAAAACGGTCGGGCCAGGCACATCACGCTACTTCGCCCGCCCGGCCCCGGCCTGTCGTCACCGCCCGCCCGGGTGATCCGCGGGCCCTTCGGCCGTCCCGCCCCGCCCCCGCGCCGCCCGCCCGGGCCGCCGGGAGGTGACCTTCCGTCGCCCTCCGTAGACCCCGGCTACTCCGTACCTAGGCCCTGGCTACTCCGTACGTAGACCCCGGCTACTCCGTACGGGTGTCGCCACTACTGCGCACGCAGTGCACGAGGTGCCTGCCCGGCGAGGACGACGCGCACGCCCCGGCGGAGTGACAATTGACTCGGTCCGACTCAAGTCCCGCGGCCCGGCGGGGCGTCTGCGGAAGGAGGCCGGTGATGGTTCGTTCGGTCGGGATCGATCTGGGCACCACCAACTCCGTCGTCTGTGTCCTGGAGGGCGGCGAACCCACCGTCGTCCCCAACGCGGAGGGCGCCCGTACCACGCCGTCGGTGGTGGCGTTCGCCAAGGGCGGCGAGGTGCTGGTCGGCGAGGTGGCCAAGCGCCAGGCGGTGACCAACGTGGACCGCACCGCCCGTTCGGTGAAGCGGCACGTCGGCGACGCGCAGTGGCGCTTCCCCGAGGCCGGTGACGTGGACGGCCGGCGCTACACCGCGCAGGAGATCTCCGCCCGCGTGCTGCAGAAGCTGAAGCGCGACGCCGAGGCCTACCTGGGCGAGGACGTGACCGACGCCGTCGTCACCGTGCCGGCGTACTTCAACGACTCCCAGCGCACCGCGACCAAGGAGGCGGGCGAGATCGCCGGCCTGAAGGTGCTGCGCATCGTCAACGAGCCGACCGCGGCGGCGCTCGCGTACGGGCTGGACAAGGAGAACGACCAGACGATCCTGGTCTTCGACCTCGGCGGCGGCACCTTCGACGTCTCACTGCTGGAGATCGGCGACGGGGTCGTCGAGGTGAAGTCCACCAACGGCGACACCCGGCTCGGCGGCGACGACTGGGACCAGAAGGTCGTGGACCACCTGGTACAGCAGTTCAAGAACGGCTACGGGATCGATCTCGCCAAGGACAAGATGGCCGCGCAGCGGCTGCGCGAGGCGGCCGAGAAGGCCAAGATCGAGCTCTCCTCGGCGAGCGAGACCAGCATCAACCTGCCCTACGTCAGCGCCTCCGCGGACGGTCCGCTGCACCTGGAGGAGAAGCTCACCCGCGCCCAGTTCGAGCAGCTCACCGCCGACCTGCTGGAGCGGTGCAAGGGCCCGTTCCACCAGGCGGTGCAGGACGCCGGGATCCAGGTGGCCGACATCGACCACGTCATCCTGGTCGGCGGTTCGACCCGGATGCCGGCCGTCACCGGGCTGGTCAGGTCGCTCACCGGGAAGGACCCGCACAAGGGCGTCAACCCGGACGAGGTGGTGGCCGTCGGTGCTTCGCTCCAGGCCGGTGTGCTGAAGGGCGAGGTCAAGGACGTCCTGCTGCTCGACGTCACCCCGCTGTCCCTGGGCATCGAGACCAAGGGCGGCATCATGACCAGGCTGATCGAGCGCAACACGACCATTCCGACCAAGCGCTCGGAGATCTTCACCACGGCCGAGGACAACCAGCCGTCCGTGCAGATCCAGGTCTTCCAGGGCGAGCGTGAGATCGCCTCGTACAACAAGCGGCTCGGCATGTTCGAACTCACCGGCCTGCCGCCCGCGCCCCGGGGGCTGCCGCAGATCGAGGTCACCTTCGACATCGACGCCAACGGCATCATGCACGTCGCCGCGAAGGATCTCGGCACCGGCCGCGAGCAGAAGATGACCGTCACCGGCGGCTCCTCGCTGCCGAAGGACGACATCCAGCGGATGATGCGCGACGCCGAGCAGCATGCCGAGGAGGACCGGCAGCGCAAGGAGGCCGCGGAGACCCGCAACCAGGCCGAGCAGCTCGTCTACTCGACCGAGCGGCTCCTCGCCGACAATCCCGAGAAGGTCCCCGGCGACGTCAAGGCCGAGGTGGAGGCGGCGCTCGCCGACCTCAAGGAGAAGCTCAAGGGCGAGGACGCCGCCGCCGTCCGGATCTCGATGGAGCGGGCTGCCGTCGTGGCGCAGAAGATCGGCACGGCCATCTACTCCCAGGCCTCGTCCGGCTCCGGCGCCCAGCCCGCGGACGGCACCACGGGCGGCCAGGCGGACGGCTCCGGGGGCGCGCCGGGCGGCGAGGAGGAGGTCGTCGACGCCGAGATCGTGGACGACGAGAAGCCCAAGGGCCCGGGCGGCTGAGCCGGTTCGGCCGTCCCGGCGCCTCGGTGTCTCGGTCAGGTCATGTGGTCGGGCTCCCGGGTGTGCGGAGGGTGCGGCGGATGGCGTTGCGGAGCCAGTGGTGGGCTCTGTCGGCCGCATGGCGGGGGTGCCAGGCCATGCCGACGGTCACGGGCGGCAGCGCCACGGGGATGTCCAGGAGGTGTAGTCCGAGGGCGATGGCGTCGCCGGTGAGGGGTGAGGGGGCGGCGCCGGGGAGTGCCGCGGGTACGAGGCAGACGATGTCGCTGCGAGCGGCGAGGGTCATGGCGGCCAGGTGGCTGGGGAGGACGATGCCGACCCGCCGATGAAGGTTCTGCTCGGCCAGGGCGGTGTCGAGGGGGCCGGTGAACCGGCCGCGGCGGCTGACCGCGACGTGTTGGGCGGCGGCGAGCCGGGCCGGGGTCAGGGGCCCTTCGGCCAGCGGATGGCCGGGCCGGACGGCCGCCATCATGCGGAGGCTGACCAGTTCCTCGACCCTGGTTTCGGGGTCCACGTGGTCGATGGACCCGACCTCCAGGTCGATCCGGCCGTCGCGCAGGGCTGGGCCCGCCTCCAACTCCTCGGCCCGGAGCCGGAACGAGACCCCCGGTGCCTCCTGCTCGGCCAGGCGCAGCAGTCCGGGGGCCAGTGCCGCGCCGACCAGGTCGGCGGTCTGGAGGGTGAAGGTGCTGCGCAGGGTGGCGGGGTCGACGCCGGTATCGGGGCTGAGCAGGGCTCCGAGGCGCTGCACCACGGCCGCGGCTTCCTCGCGCAGGGCCTGGGCCCGCGGGGTGGGGACCATGGTCTGCCCGGCCCGGACCAGCAGCGGATCCTGCAGGGTGCGGCGCAGGCGGGCGAGCGTGCGGCTCATGGCGGCGGGCGAGGTGTGCAGGCGGGCGGCGGCCCGGGTGACGCTCTGCTCGGCCAGCAGGGCGTCCAACGCGATGGCGAGATTGGCGTCGAGGGCCGAATCCGGGCTGTTCACCAGCATCATTCCATTTCAGTCAATGATTCCGTGCTGAAGTTCCCATTGTGGCAACACCGTGCTCCTTCGCAGGATGGGGGGCGTACCGACCGGCACGACCTGCGAGGTTTTCATGATCGTCATCACCGCTCCCACCGGGAACATCGGCCGTCACCTGCTCTCCCGGCTCCTGGAGTCCGGCCCCGCCGCAGGCGAGGAGCTGCGCGTGATCGTGCGCGACCCGGCCCGGCTTCCGGACGCGGCGCGCGGACGCGTCGAGGTGATCGTCGGCTCGCACGGCGACGCCGAGGTCGTCGACCGGGCCTTCGAGGGTGCGGACGCCGTCTTCTGGCTCGCCCCTCCGGACGCCGCCCTGACCCCGTATGACGCCTACAGCGGCTTCAGCGGACCGGCCGTGAGGGCGCTCGCCGCCCACGGCGTCGGCCATGTCGTCGGCGTCTCCGCGCTCGGCCGCGGCACCCCGCTCGCCGACCGGGCCGGCCTTGTCACCGCCTCCCTCGCCTTGGACGACCTCATCGCCGGCAGCGGCGTCGCCTACCGGGCCCTGGCCAACCCGTCCTTCTTCGAGAACCTCCTGGAGGAGTCCGACTCGATCCGCGACAAGGGCGTGTTCACCGACTCCGTCGACGCCGACCGTAAGGCTCCCCTCGTCGCCACCGCCGACATCGCGGCCGTGGCCGCCGGCCTGCTGCTGGACCGCTCGTGGACCGGCACCGGCAGCGTCCCCGTCCTCGGGCCGCAGGATCTCTCGCCCGACGACCTGGCCCGCATCATGACCGAACAGCTCGGCCGCCCCGTCCGCTACGAACGCCAGACACTCGACGAGCTGCACACCACCCTCGTCGCCTACGGCCTCAACGAGGCATTCGTCCAGGGCATCGTCGACATGAAGCGGGCCAAGGACCAGGGCCTGGACGCCGGCGTCACCCGCACCCCGAACACCGCCTCCCCCACCGGCTTCGAGCAGTGGTGCGCCCGGACCCTCAAGCCCGCCGTCCTCTCCTGAAGCCCACCACCTGTCGCCGGGACACACAGTGGCCCAGCGCACCAAGACCACCTGCCACTTCGGAGGCCCCCTGATGCCCACTGTGAGAACCGAACCACCGGTCACGGCGTTCATGCTCGTCAAGACCACACCCGAGTGGCTCGCCCTGACCGTCCGACAGCGCGTCGACGCCTTCACCACCCAGGTCCTGCCCGTGATCGAGGCCAGGACCACCGGCGTCCGGTCACGCTTCTACGACACCGAGTTCTACTCCGCGCGCGTCACCGACGTCTGGGTGTGGGAAGCGGAAGACCACCACGCCTACCGGCTCCTCATCGACGCACTGCGCGAAACCCCCTTCTGGGACCGCTACTTCGAGGTCGTCGACCTCCTCGTCGGCACCGAGAACGGCTACGCCCACACCTATGGCCTCGAACCCGTCGCCACCATCACCACCTGACACGCCGCCCACCCCGCGCGACCGGTCCGATGCCCTCCGGCCGCCGTCCCGCGGCGCCTCCGCCCGTGCAGCGGCGCGCGGTGACCCGGAACCGGGCCGAAACGGTCGGCCCGGCCCGCCGGCCCTCGCATAGAGTCCGGTCCATGGGGAACAGGGTGGGAGCGCGTGAGCTCTACGAAGGCCTGCTGGACTACGAGGGCACGGATGCGTACGGGGAGGTCGTCGCACCGTGGCTCGACCGGGCGCAGGGCGGGTACCGCACCTCGCTCGCGGTGGCGGCCGAGTGCAGCGGATGGTGGACGGCGTACCGCACCGACGACAGCGTGCAGCGCCTGAACCGGCAGCTCTACGCCCTGAGTCGGGTGAGCGACATCCTGTTGCTCGGCCGGCAGCCCTCCCGCGACGCGGTGGACACCGGCGTACCGTGGCCGGCGGTGCCGGACCACGAGTACCTCGGGCTGTTCGGCGCCCTCGGCATGACAGCCTCCGGGGTCGGGGGCGGCTTCGACCCGGTCCTGCACGAGATCGTCGAGGTCGAGCAGGCCGACGACCCCCGGTCGCCGATCGAGGTCACCGAGGTGCTCTGGCCGGGCCTGATGCTCGGCGACCTCGTGTTCGGCCGGGCGGGCGTCCGGGTCCGGGCCGGCGCCGGGCATGCGCAGCGTGGTGTGGCCGACCGCTCGCCGCTGTACTGGGGCTTCCGGCGCCGTCACAGGCCGACCGTCGACCTCTCCCAGGGCTGGGGCGGCAACTCGCAGTGGGCGACCGGCCTCCGGCTCGACTACCGGACCTCGTCCGGCGACCGGCTCAACGTGGACGGCGACCGCCCGATCGACGGCAGCACGGTACTCGGCCCCGACCACCCTGAGAACCTCAGCCCGGAGGAGCGGCTGCTGACACCTCGCGAGCGCCGCGAACTGCTCCGCCACCGCTGCCTGCTCCGGACGCCCGAAGCCGCCACCGAACTGGCCGCCCTGGCCCCCTGGGAGAAGGAACTGATGCCCTTCGACTGGATCCTCCCCACCGGCGAGGAGTGAGCGGCGTGGCTCCGCCCGGTCTGTGCCGGCCCACGCAGCCGTGCGGCGGGAGCGCGGGTAGTGTCGGCGGCGGCCGTCAGGCCGGGGCGCGGCGCCGTGCCGGGGCCCGCTTCCGGTGGAGCAGGGCGATCGCCCGTCCGGGTCCGCGTAGTGGCGGAGGCTCCCGCCCGACCGAGAGGTGGGTGGTTCCATGCTGTCGGGTCGAACGGACCGGCTCGAACCGGCGGCCCACACCTGGGTGGCCGGCATCGACGTCGGCGGTACCGGGATCCGGCTCGCCCTTGCGCCCGACACCTGGCCCGTGGACCTCTCCGGCGCGCGGACGACGGGCGTCGCCTTGGCTGCGCGGGTCGGTGCGGCGGGCCACGACGCGGATGCGCTTCTCGCCGAACTGCTCCCTGCCCTCGACACCTTGGCCGCCGGGCTGCCCACGGGCGCGCGGATCGGTTCGGTCGCCATCGGCGCGACCGGGATGGCGCTGCTCGGCCGCGACCTCACCGCGAAGCTCCCCGGTCCGCTGGCCCACGCCACCGGGGCGGCGCGGCTGGTGCTGGCCGGTGACGCCGTCGCCGCCTACGTGGGTGCGCTCGGCACCCGGGCCGGAGTCGTGGTGGCGGCCGGCACCGGCCTGGTGGCGGTCGGCTACCACCCGGACGCGGGCTGGCGGCGCGCCGACGGCTGGGGCCAACTGCTCGGCGACTGCGGCAGCGGCAGCTGGATCGGTCGCGCGGGCCTGGAGGCGGCCTTGCGCGCGTACGACGGGCGGGCAGGTGGCTCGCCCGCCCTGCTGGCGGCGGCCGAGCAGCGCTACGGCCCGGTGACCGGTCTGCCCGCCGCGCTCCAGCCGCGCCCCGACCGTGCCGCGCTGTTGGCGGCCTTCGCACCGGACGTGGCCGCCGCGGCCGACGCCGGTTGCCCGGTCGCGGACGGGATCGTCCGGCGGGCCGCCGAGGAGATCGCCGCCAGCGCGACGGCCGCCGCCACCGCCGCCGGGCTCACCGAACCCGTACTCGCCCTGACCGGCGGCCTCTTCCGTCTCAGCCGCCTCCGCGAAGCCAGCCGCACCGCACTGACCACCCGCCTCCCGGCAGCCCGCCTCCACCGGCCCGACGGCCCGCCCCTGCTGGGAGCCCTGCGGTTGGCCGCCACCGCGGCAACGGGCCTGCCCTGGCCGGTCGACCCGCCCCTGCTCGACGTCCTGCGCACCCCCGCCGGGTGAACTCCGGTCTGAACGCGGGTCCGAACGCCCGCCCGAACGCCACCCCCGAGGGTGCGCGCCCAACGTGCTCCGGATGCCCCTGACCGCCCTCGCCGGGCAGAGCGGCGCAGAGCGGCGCAGGATGGATCTTCCCGGGCGTCACGAGCTTCCCGGGCACCACCAGCAGAACGGGCCGGCGAAGGGAGGCCGTCGTGATCGGTATGGCGGACATCAGGGAATGGCGCGGCCAGGCCGTGGTCGACGAGAAGGACCACCGGATCGGCACACTCGAATCCGTCTACGTGGAGACCGTCAGCGATCAGCCGTTCTTCGCCACGGTCACGGTCGGCCTGCCGACCCGCCACCGGCTGGCGTTCGTCCCGCTGGACGGCGCCGTGGTCGGGCCGGGGTACGTACGGGTCGCGTTCCCCAAGAGCCTGGTCAAACAGGCGCCCTCGATCGGTACCGACGACGTCCTGCCGGCCGAGGACGAACCGGCGGTCTTCGCCCACTACGGACTGGCCTACGAGACCGGTGCCGGCGGCGAGCGCCGGCTCGCCCGGCGCTGAGCGCCCGGCAGCTTCCGGCGGCCCTGGTGGCCCCGGCGGCCCGACGCGGCCGGGGTGGCCCGGGACGGCGGAGGTCGGGCGGACCTCCGCCATTCGGGTGAAGCGCGGCCCCGAACACTCTGCGGGCCGACCCGGAGGCGTCCCCCGTTCCCTTCCCGCGTCCCCCGTTCCCTCCCCGAACCGGGTGCTGAACCCGCTCGCCCAGGCCGACCGGCTGGACCCGGACGGCGCCTGCGTGCGGCGCTGGGTGCCCGAACTCGCCGCCCTCCCCGGGTGGGCCGTCCACCGCCCGTGGCGCCTGGACCGCCCGCCCGCCGGCTACCCGGCGCCGCTCGTCGACCCCGACACGATCGCCGCCCGCCTCCACCACGGCCGCGGTCTCGACTGAGCCGGCTGCCCGCCTGCCTGCCCGACTCGCCTGCCCGCTTGCCCCCCGCGCGCCCGCCGCCCGACTCGTCCCCCGTGCCCGCCCTGGACGTCCGCAGCGAGCGCACCCCGGCCAGGCGAGGCCGCCGTCACAGCCCCGGAGTTCCCGGATCGCCCGATAGTCCGTCATGCGTCGTTCATGTCCTGGTCGCTGACCTTCGGATGAATGGGGCCGCACGCAGTTGTACAGCCAACTGCGGCAACCCTCCTCCCGCCTCCGTGACCAGCCGCCGACGGCCCTGCCTCGCCCGCACCCCCGGCGGGCCGGCCGCCCGAGCGCGGCGGACAGGACAACCGTGGCCACCGGCAGCGCCCTGACGCTCACCTCACCCGCCAGCCCCGCCGAGGGTGACCGGCTCACCTTCCACTGGACGACCGACGCCCCCGACGCCAAAAACTGGGTCGGCATCTACGACGGCACCCGCCTGCCGGGCACCGGCAGCTCCCTGCAGTGGAAGTACACCCCGGCCGCCGACGGCGACGTCCAGCTCGACACCTCGGCGCTCACCGGCGGCCCGTACACCGCGTACCTGCTGGCCAAGGACGGCTACGGCATCCTGGCGACGTCCGAGCCGTTCGGCTTCCGCCCCAAGCCCGCCGTCGTCCGCCCGCACAGCGTCGTCGACGCGCTGACCACCGCCCCGGTCGCCCCCGGCGCCGCCGTCTCGGTGCGGCTCGGCGGCCTGTGGTCCCGTCCGGCCGGCAACCCGGCAGGGGCCGCCACCTTCCGCAGGATCAGCGGCGCCGCCTGGCTCTCGGTGGCCGCCGACGGCACGGTCACCGGCACGGCGCCCGCCGGCACGACCAGGGACCCCGAGGCGGTCGTCGTCGGCGTCCGGGACAGCGCCGGCGCCACCGACAGCGTGACCGTACAGATCCCGGTCGCCGATCCGGCCGGACCGCTGCGCCTGAAGGTGGCGAGCTGGAACCTCGCCAGCGCGGGCGCCGCCTTCACCGACGCACTGGAGAAGCAGCTGCGCGTCGTTCTCGCCCAGGGCCTGGACGTGCTGGCGTTGCAGGAGACCGCCGGGACGGCCGCCCGGGCGCTCGCCGACGCGCTCGGCTGGTACGCCTACCAGAGCCAGGGGAGCGTGGGCATCCTCAGTCGCCACCCGCTCACCGCCGTGACGGCCCCCACGGCCTCGCTGCCCGCCGCGGGCGCGACGGTGCAACTGCCCGGGAGCCGCAGCGTCCGGTTCTGGGCCGCGCACCTGGACGAGGCGGACTACGGCCCGTACGCCGTGCAGGACGGCCGGAGCGCAGCCGAGGTGACCGCCGCCGAGAACTCCTCCGCCCGCCTCCAGCAGGCCCGGGCGTTGGCCGACGCCGTCCGGGCGGACGCCTCCGGGGACACCCCGGTCGTCCTCGCCGGGGCGCTCTCCTCGCCGTCGCACCTGGACTGGACGGCCGCCACCGCCGCCGTGCACGGGGGCGTCGGCCCGGTCGCCTGGCCGGTGACCACCGTGCTCCAGGCCGCCGGACTGACCGACAGCTTCCGCGAGGAGAACCGCAACCCGGCCAAGGCGCCCGGCCACACCTGGTCCCCCGTCCGCAAGCAGCGCGGCAGCAAGCCGGAGCCGCAGGACCGGATCGACTACGTCCTGTACAGCGGCCCGCTGAAGCTGGTCGAGGCGCACACCCTGGTCGCCGACTGGCCCGCCACCGGCACCGACCCGGCCGCCCTCGCCGCCAACCAGTGGCCCTCCGACACGGCCGCCGCCGTCGCCACCTTCCAGCTCTGACGGCCCAGCGCGCGCACCCGCACACCCCCGCGCACCCGGCGCCCGCCAACCCTCCTCCGCCACCCCCGAGAGGCCTGTTCGCCATGTCCGAACTCTCCCGCCGTACCTTCGTCGGCGCCACCGCGGCCGCCGGCGCCGCCGCCGTGGTCGGCCTTCCGGCCGCACCTGCCGAGGCCGCACCCGCGCCCGCCGCCAACCGCCTCACCGGCACCATCAAGGACGTCAGGCACGTCGTCGTGCTGATGCAGGAGAACCGCAGCTTCGACCACTACTTCGGCACCCTCAACGGCGTCCGTGGCTTCGGTGACAAGCAGGCGCTCCAGTTCCCGGACGGCACCGACGTGTTCCGCCAGCCCGATGCCGGGCGCAGCGACGGCGGCGCCATGCTGCCGTACCGGATGGACACCTCCAAGTACAACGCCCAGAACGCCGGTGGCCTGCCGCACGACTGGGCCACGGGCCACCAGGCGATCAACAACGGCGCGATGAACAAGTGGATCGCCGCCAAGGGTGAGCGCACGATGGGGTACTTCACCCGCGAGGACATCCCCTACCAGTTCGCGCTGGCCGACGCGTTCACGATCTGCGACGCGTATTTCACCTCCCTGGCGGGCCCGACCGACCCCAACCGCCTCTACCTCTGGACGGGAACGGCGGGCCCGGGCCGGGACGGCACCACCGGCCCGTGGATCGACAACACGCCCGTCACCGACAACCCCGTTGCCGACTGGACGACGTACGCCGAGCGCCTCCAGGCGGCCGGCGTCTCCTGGCGCGTCTACCACAACCCGAGCAAGGACGACCGGACGGGCGACTACGACGACAACGCCCTCTCCTACTTCAAGCAGTTCCACAACTTCCCCACCACGGACCCGCGTTACATCAACGCGATGACCAAGTTCGACCCGGCCGCCTTCGACGCCCACTGCAAGGACGGCACCCTGCCGACCATCTCCTGGCTGGTCGCCCCCTACCTCTTCTCCGAGCACCCGGAGGCCGGCCCGGCGTACGGGGCGCACTGGGTCAACATGGCGCTGCAGTCGCTGATGTCCAACCCCGAGGTCTGGCAGCACACCGTCTTCCTCGTCATGTACGACGAGAACGACGGGTACTTCGACCACATGGTCCCGCCCACCCCGGAGCCCGGTACGCCCGAGGAGTTCACCCAGGGGCGGGCGATCGGCCTCGGCAACCGGGTGCCGCTCTGGGTCGCCTCTCCCTGGTCGCGCGGCGGTTGGGTCAACTCCCAGGTGTTCGACCATACTTCGGTGCTGCGGTTCATGGAGCAGGTCACCGGTGTCGCCGAACCCAACATCTCCGCGTGGCGGCGGGCCGTCTGCGGCGACCTCACCAGCTGCTTCGACTTCGCCGCCCCGGACCTCTCGATACCGCGACTCCCGGACACCAACGCGCTGATGGCCAAGGCCGACGCGGGCACCAAGCTCCCCGGTGTCCGACTCCCGGCCGCCGGCGCCCAGTCGATGCCCGTCCAGGAACGCGGCGAGCGCCTGCACCGCCACCTGCCCTACCAGCCCTGGGCCGACATCGACGTGGACCGGAAGACCGGCAGGGTCACCTGCACCATGGCCAACGACGGCACGGTCGCCTTCCCGTACACCGTCTACCCGAACATCCTGCTCCCCTTCGCCGGCACGCCCTACACGGTGGCCCCCGGCGCCACGGCCACCCACGTCTGGGAGGCCGCCAGGACCAACGGCCGCTACGACTTCACCGTGCACGGCCCCGACGGCTTCGTTCGCCGGTTCGCCGGCACCGTCGTCCGTGACGGCCAGAACGGCTCGGGCAGCCCGGACGGTCAGAACGACGTCGGCGTGCCGATCGTGACGGCCGACCTGAGCAACTCCTCCCGGCTCACCCTCCAGCTGGTCAACGACGGTATGACCGATGTCGCCTTCACCGCCGCGCCCAACGACTTCGCGGGCACCGCGCAGACGGTCTGGGTCAAGCCCGGCAAGCAGGCCAACCTGGCCTGGCCGCTGGACAAGCAGGGCCGCTACGACGTCGTCGTGACGGCCGCCACCGGCCTGCGGTTCACCCAGCGCTACGCGGGCTGGGTCCACTGACCACCCGTTGAACCTGACCACCCGCTGAAGGTGACCACCCGTTGAACGTGATCACCCGCTGAAGCCCGGGCCGCACCACGGGCCGGGGGCGCCGAACCGGTGACCCCCCGGCCGTGGCGCGGCCGCCGGGCCGGGCCCCGCGGTTACCGTCGGGCGCATGCAGAAAATCGTCACCTTCCTCTGGTTCGACCACCAGGCCGAAGAGGCCGCCCGCTTCTACACCTCGCTGTTCGCCGACTCCCGGATCATCGGCGTCACCCACTACGGCAAGGACGGCCCCGGCCCGCAGGGTTCCGTCATGACCGTCGAGTTCGAGCTTGCCGGCCAGCGCTTCGCCGCCCTCAACGGCGGTCCGACGTTCCGCTTCACCGAGGCCATCTCGCTCCAGGTGGAGTGCGCCGACCAGCAGGAGGTGGACCGGCTCTGGGCCGGGCTCACCGCCGACGGCGGCGAGGAGAGCGCCTGTGGCTGGCTCAAGGACCGCTACGGCCTCTCCTGGCAGATCACCCCCCGCGTTCTGATGGAGCTGATCGCCGACCCGGACCGGGCCAAGGTGGACCGCGTCATGGCGGCGATGATGCGGATGCAGAAGCTCGAGATCCAGCCGCTCCTCGACGCGGCCCGGGGGTGAGGCCATGACCGCCGCGCCCTACCGTTGCATCATCTACCTCCGGGCCACCCCCGAGCACGTCTGGCACGCGCTCACCAACGCCGACGAGTCCGCCGTCTACTGGGGCCACCGCAACGTCTCCACCTGGCTGCCCGGCGCCCGCTGGGAGCACCGGCGTACCGACGACTCCGGCACCGCCGACGTGGTCGGCACGGTCGAGACCGCCGAACGCCCGCACCGGCTGGTCACCACCTGGGCCGGTCCGGACGAGCAGCGCCCGGCCGGCCCCTCCCGGGTCACCTTCGAGCTCGAAGGGCACCGGGACCTCACCCGGCTCACCGTCACCCACGACCGGCTCGCCGACGAGGCTGAGCGCGCCGACGCGGAAGCCGGCTGGTCGGCCGTCCTGTCCAACCTGAAGACCTATCTGGAGAGCGGCCGGCCGCTCCCGCAGGAACCCTGGTCGATGCCCTGACACCCGGCCCCAGCCGGCCCGCTCGCGAGCCCCAGCCGGCCCGCTCGCCCCAGCCGGCCTGATCGCGGGCCCTAACCGGCCCGCTCGCCCGCCCGTCGTCCGCGCCAGAGCCGGGCCAGCCGGGCGGGCCGCAGCCGCCCGGAGCGCAGCCGCTCGCCACGGGCCAGCCGGCGCAGCCACGCGAACCGGGAGAACCGCTCCCGGTTTGCCACCGAGGCCCGGTCCAGCTCCTCCATCAGCCGCCGGCCGCGGTGTTCGAGGTCCAGCTCGTCCAGGATCCGGTCCACCTCGGCCAGCAGCGCGCCGTGCAGCTGCCACGCCTCCGGGTGCTCCTGCACCTGCCGCAGCAGCAGCTGGGCGACGTTCTCCCGGCTGGCCCAGGCGGCGGCCAGCTCGGCGGTGAGCCGCCGCTCGGCCTCCTCGGCGTTGCGGCTCACCTGGGTGGTGACCAGCACCGCGAAGCTCACCAGGGCCCCGCCGACGTGCGCCAGCAGCTCCTCCAGCGCCACCGCGACCTCGGCCGGGAGGAGCCGCTCGCCCGGTGCGCGCCGCTTGGCCAGGTCGGTGAGCGAGCGGGCCAGCACCCGGATCACCACCACGCAGATCTCCAGCGTGTCCAGCCCGGTGCGCAGCACCAGCCGGGAGAGCAGGCCCTCGCTGATCCGCGGGTTGAGCCGCAGGCTGTCCTCGGCCTGCCGCAGCGCCCCGTCCACGTCGGCGATGGCCTGGTCGAGCCGGCGGGCCTCGTGCAGGCGTTCGGCCGCGCGCTCCACCGGGGTGGGCCGGCCGAGCTCCTCGGCGATGCCGTTCAGCAGGTGACGGGCGCGCCGGGCGAGGTCCTCGATCGACTCGCCGGCCGTGTCCACCCAGACCGGCGGCGCGAACACCAGGTTGAACAGCAGCCCGACGACGGCGCCGATCAGGGTCTCCAGCACCCGGTCCCAGGCCTGCGAGGTCACCTGCGAGACGCCCAGGATGAGCATCGCGCTGATCGCCACCTCCTGGACGAACTCGTCCACCCGGACGAACCGCCCGATCGTCAGCGAGGCCAGGATGATCAGCCCGAGGCTCCACCAGGAGAGCCCGACCACCGAGCTGAACCCGATCGCGATGAGCACCCCGACGACCACCGAGTTGACCCGGCGGATGCTGGTGGTCAGCGTCGAGTAGACGGTGACCTGGACCACCAGCAGCGCCGTCAGCGGCGCGGTCAGCGGGGCCGGCTCACTGCTCAGCTGGGTGGCCACCGCGTACGACAGGGTGGCGGCCACCGTCGCCCGGATCGTCTGGACGACGAAGGGTTCTCGGGTGCCGCGGCGCAGTGCGGTCGCGAAGGACTCCGGTAGTAGGGCCATGCCGCCCTTCTTCCCCCGGACCGCCGCCTCCACCGCCGAACCGCCGGACCGCTACCCGAAAGAGCCGCGTACCGGGGCCGCCGGGGCCGGTGCTACGGCTGCTTGCGCTGGTCGCGGAGCAGCTTCCACGGCGCCATCGCCGACTCGACCTGCACGCCGAGGCTCATCTTCGACGCGCCCTTGATCCGCTCCTCGAAGCGGATCGGCACCTCGCGGATGGTCAGCCCGCGCTTGACGACGCGGTAGTTCAGCTCGACCTGGAACGAGTACCCGTTGCTGTGCACCGAGGGCAGGTCGATCGCCCGCAGGGCCTCCGCCCGCCAGGCCTTGAAGCCGGCGGTGGCGTCCCGGACCCCGAGGCTGAGGATCGTGTTGACGTAGAAGTTCGCCCAGGCCGACAGCGCCTTGCGGTGCCACGGCCACTCCTCGGCGGTCGAGCCGCCCGGCACGTAGCGGGAGCCGATCACCACGGCGGTGTTGTCGGCCAGCAGCGTCTCCACCATCAGCGGGAGCACCGACGCGGGGTGCGAGAGGTCGGCGTCCATCTGGATCACCACGTCCGCGCCCTCCTCCAGGGCCCGGGTCATGCCCGCGATGTACGCCCGCCCGAGGCCGTCCTTCTCGGTGCGGTGCAGCACGCCGACCGTGTCGGGGGAGTCCGCGGCGAGCTTGTCCGCGACGTCCCCGGTGCCGTCGGGGGAGTTGTCGTCGACCACCAGCAGGTTCAGGCCGGGCAGCTTGAGGTCCGCGAGCAGCCCGGCGAGGACCGGGAGGTTCTCCCGCTCGTTGTACGTGGGTACGACGACAACGACCTTGGGGGAGGCCTCGACCATGTTCTATCCCTCGCGCGATCCCCAGCCCGTGGCGCGCCGTCGGCGCCTTCACCCGGCCGGACAGTTGTTCATTTCGGTCGGGCGAGTCTAGCCGCGTACGGATCAGCGGTTCCCACCGCGGGTACCCGGTGGTACCCCGGGGCGCCGAGCGGGCGACGCGCAGGGGCGCGCCCGCCGCGTTCCCGGGCACCGGTGACCAGGTCACATAGCCTGACCGGGCCGTCCGTCCGACGGCCAGTGGTCGGGAGCCGCATGCGGGTGGGCGGCCGGCGTCGTGGACAGGGGAGTACGTGGGCTCGTCAGCTTCGGCCGTTCCGGGGGCCGCCCGGGGGCCCGCTCCGTCGGCCCGACAGCGATTGCGCGCGTGGCTGCTCGAAGGCGCGGACACGGCGACACGGCACCCCGGGCCGCATGCGCAGGCGCCCGTCGAGCACAAGGGTCAGCGCTGGTGGCGGGTGATGTGCCTGACCGGCCTGGACTACTTCTCGACGCTCGGCTACCAGCCGGGCATCGCCGCCCTGGCGGCCGGTCTGCTGTCGCCGGTGGCGACGATCGTGCTGGTCATCGTCACGCTGTTCGGCGCGCTGCCGGTGTACCGGCGGGTGGCGCAGGAGTCGCCGCACGGCGAGGGCTCGATCGCGATGCTGGAGCGGCTGCTGTCGTTCTGGAAGGGCAAGCTGTTCGTCCTCGCGCTGCTGGGCTTCGCCGCCACCGACTTCATGATCACCATCACGCTGTCGGCCGCCGACGCCACCGCCCACCTGGTGGAGAACCCCCACCTGCACAGCGCCCTCAGCGGCCGGCAGGTGCTGATCACGCTGATCCTGGTCGCCCTCCTCGGCGGCGTCTTCCTCAAGGGGTTCAGCGAGGCGATCGGCCTGGCCGTCATCCTGGTCGCGATCTACCTGACGCTGAACGTGGTCGTCGTCATCACCGGGCTCTGGGAGGTCCTCCAGGCTCCGCACCTGGTCACCGACTGGAAGGACGCGCTGACCGCCGAGCACGGCAACGCGATCGCCATGATCGGCGTCGCGCTGATCACGTTCCCCAAGCTGGCACTGGGCCTGTCCGGCTTCGAGACCGGGGTCGCGGTGATGCCCCACATCGAGGGCGACCCGGAGGACACCGAGGAGAAGCCGACCGGCCGGATCCGCGGCGCCCGCAAGCTGCTCACCACCGCCGCGCTGATCATGAGCGTCTTCCTGATCACCACCAGCTTCATCACCACCCTGCTCATCCCCAAGGCCGCCTTCGAGCCCGGCGGGGAGGCCAACGGCCGCGCTCTCGCCTACCTCGCGCACGAGTACCTCGGCAACACCTTCGGCAGCATCTACGACCTCTCCACCATCCTCATCCTCTGGTTCGCCGGGGCCTCCGCGATGGCGGGCATGCTCAACCTGATGCCCCGCTACCTGCCCCGCTACGGCATGGCCCCGCACTGGGCCCGCGCGGTGCGCCCGACCGTCCTGGTGCTGACCGCCATCGCCTTCCTGGTGACGTGGATCTTCGACGCCAGCGTCGACGCCCAGGGCGGCGCGTACGCCACCGGCGTCCTCGTGCTGATCAGCTCGGCCGCCATCGCCGTCACCATCGCCGCCCACAAGGCCCGGCAGCGCAACTGGACGATCGGCTTCGCGGTGATCGCGGCGGTCTTCCTCTACACCACGGCGGTGAACATCGCCGAGCGGCCGGACGGCGTCAAGATCGGCGCCTGCTTCATCGCCGGCATCATGCTGCTCTCGCTGCTCTCCCGGCTCAAGCGCGCCTTCGAACTGCGGGTCACCGATGTCGTCCTGGACGACGCGGCGGAGCGGTTCGTCCGCGACTACACCCACCGCCCGCTGCGGCTGATCGCCAACGAGCCGAACAACCGCGACCTCGCCGAGTACCAGGAGAAGAAGCGGCAGATCCGCGCGGACAACGACATCCCGGCCGAGGACGACCTGGTCTTCGTGGAGGTCACCGTCCGCGACCCCTCGGAGTTCGAGGCCGTACTGCGCGTCCACGGCGAGGTGCTGCACGACCGCTACCGGGTGCTCTCGCTGGAGAGCTCCAGCGTGTCGAACGCGCTGGCGGCGCTGCTGCTGACGGTCCGCGACCGGACGGGGCAGCAGCCGCACATCTACTTCGAGTGGACGGAGGGCAACCCGTTCGCGCAGTTCCTGCGGTTCTTCCTGTTCGGCCACGGCGAAGTCGCCCCCGTCACCCGCGAGGTGCTCCGCGAGGCCGAGCCCGACCGAAGCCGCCGCCCCCGCGTACACGTCGGCTGACACCTCAGCCGCTCCCGCCCCACCTCCGTCGGGGCCCGGCTTTCGGACCCGGCTGGCGTCTGCCACCCGCTACCGACAACCCGGTCCGCTACCTGTTGGGGCGGGACTTGCTCCAGGCGGGGGCGACGAAGGCGATCAGGCCGACGGCGAAGACCAGCTGGAGGACATGGCGGGTCCAGTCGATGCCGGAGGTGTGGCCGACGCCGACCCAGCCGGCCACCGCGTTGCCGAGCCAGGCACCGGCGGCGCCGAGCAGCATCGTCAGCCACCACGGGATTGCCTGCGGGCCGCGCAGGATCAGCTTGGCGATCACGCCCAGTACAAAGCCGATGAGCAGAATCCACAGGAGCTGGAACATCGCATTCCACCTTTCGAGGCCCGTCGTCCCATGATCGCCCGAACGGCCGCCACCGGCACCTCGGAGGCTGCCCCCACCGGACTGCACGTCGCCGCCGGGCCGCCGGTGCCCGTATGGCCGAGGTCTCACTGTCTGCGACCGGCGGGGTCAGCGATCGGGCCTCACGCGGTGCGCCACGGAGCCGATGCTCTGTGCTGTGGGATTGCTGTGGCTGTACGGATCCTTGACGGGAACTCCTTCACGCCACTGTGCGCAGAGCTGTTCCGCCTGTCGGCGTTCCTCCGCCACGCTGCGCGGAAGGCGCACGTGCAGCACGGTGAGAAGGTCGAATCTGTGGAGGTCGAAGGCGGCGTGAACGGACTCCCCATAGGCGACGGCTGCCGCCACGGCGCCTCGGTAGGCGATGATCGCCATCGCCAACGGGATGAGGGCCAGCAGCAGCCACCACTGAGATCGGTACAGCAGGCCTGCGGCAATGACGGCGCTGACCGCCGAGGTCGCCGTCAGACGAGCTGAGACGTCCAGAGTGTCGCGTCTGTCGTCGACCACGCCCCGCATTCGGTCGCCGAGCACGCAGTAGAGCCGCGGCCAGGCCACGACAGCGTCCCACCCGTAGGTACGGCCTGCTGAATCCTCCATGGCACACAGGGCGTTACCGAGGGCAGTGGGCTGTACGAGGTGGTCCGGCAGCGGGAAACGTCGGCGCAGGCGCGCGCCCATGAGCCCCGCCAGACGGACGGTGTCGTCTGCGACGCCGTCGAGTGAGTCTGGCAGCGTCGCAGCCTGCTGGAGGAGCGCTCGACGTCTCTGCTGGCGCCTTCGGCACAGACCCGAGCCCAGCCAGGTCGGCCAGGCTCCCTCCATGATGCGGACGAGGGCCAGCTGCAGCGGCTGGACGAGTACAGCGAGCAGGGTGATGGTGACCGCGATGAGGAGGATCTCGCCGACACCGAGATGTGCGGCTGTTTGCCAGGCTTGGCTGAACGACAGCTGACTGCCAGGCGCACCGGCCCACACGAGGACGAGGATGAACAGCGCCGCTGCGTAGGTCGGCAGGTATCCGACCAAGAAGAAGCGTTGTCCGAGTGATTCCTGGACCGGTTTGGCCGCGGTGCTGAGATTCACTGGACGAGCGTCATTTCGCCGTGTCCGGGAAGGCCGCAGGCCGGCAGGAAGCGGTCGTCGTAGAAAGCGCGGTACGCCAGCCTGCCACATGTTGGACAGCGGAATTCGACCACTCGGTACCTGGTCGATTCGCCCGGCAGCCCGGCGCGGTCCCCCTCGCTCGGGCTCCTACTGGCCGTCGTCATCCCGAGCGCGGAGAGATAGGACCGCGAGGACACGCCGAGGACTGCGCCCCCCGCCACGACCGTCACCCGCCCGGTCGTCGCTGCGGCGTCGAACACCTGCAGGAGCGCATGCGTCGCATCGTCGAGGGCTGTCCCGGAGGGAATCTCAAGCCGTACGCCCTGCGGGGATTCAGGTGGATCCGGTACGGCTGGATCGAACAGGATTTCTAGATCCGATTTCTCATCAGCCACCCGCACACCCCTCATCGCCGTCAATGTCATCTTCGGAGACGCCAACCAGGCATCATCGTTGACGCAGGGTATCGGTGTCGCTGTGGCAGCCACGGCATTTCCGGGCGGCGGCGGCACTTTTCAGCACGGATAGCGCCGCCCAGGGGCAGGAGTTGCTGTGTCGACTAATCCTCCATCGGCCTGGCTCGCCGGTTACATGCTGCAAGAGGCGATGGACTCGTCAGAGCCGGATGCCCTGGATGACGCCATCGAGGCCTGTCGGCAGGCGCTGTCCGCCATGTCGAAGAAGGGTGCCGACTATCCGGGCACCCTGAACAACCTGGCGGTCGGTCTGCACAGCCGGTTCGAGAACACGGGCGCCTTGGCAGACTTGGACGGGGCCCTCGACGCGCTCCGGCGGTCGGTGTCCTGTACATCGGAATCGGAACCGAGTCGCCCCTCCCGTCTCGCCGGTCTCGCGACTCTCCTTGAGACGCGCCACGCCGGCTTCGGCGATCTGGAGGCGTTGAGGGAAGCCGTCCTGCTCCGACGCGGTGTGGTGGCTGCGACTCCGGCCGGCGACGCCGCAAGAGCCGAGCGACTGGCGCGACTGAGCGGCTCGCTGTTCAATCTGGGAGGTAGGACCGGCAGCCGCGACGCTTGGGACGAGGCCCTGGCGCTCGCACGCGACGCGGCTGAAGCGAGCCGGCCAGGGCAGCCGGAGGAAGCGGGAATCCTGTCGGACTTGGGCGCGTCCCTGCAGGAACAGTACAAGCGCGGTGGTGACCCGGACGTCCTCGCAGAGGCGATCGAGGTGGGACGCAGGTCCGTCGTGGCTGCCGTCGACGGTGACCCGGATCGAGCTGTCTACCTGTCGAACCTTGGGCGGGCCCTGGCCTTCCTCTTCGACCGCACCGGTGACCGGGCGATCCTCCTGGAGGCTCTGGAGGTGAAGCGCCGGGCAGTAGCAGACCTACCCGACCTGGAGAACCACCGGCGCCCGGCCGTGCTGAGCGGCCTGGCAGCCTCGCTCCTCGACCTCTACGAGCTGTCGGGAGACCCGTCTCTCCTGTCGGAAGCCCTCCAGGTGTATCGAACGGCTGCCGATACCACTCCGGCAGGCCACTCTGAGGAGTCGCGCCGTCAGGGAGACCTCGGACATGCTCTGCAACTGCTGTACCAGGCTGACGGACGCCTGGATGATCTCGATGGAGCGATCGCCGCTCACCGCAGGGCAATCGCCCTGGCGGGCAGCGGGGACCCGAAGCGGTCGGCCTGTCTCTCCAACCTTGGTATCAGCCTCAGAACCCACTTCGAGCGCACCGGAGTTGTGGCCTCTCTCGACGAGGCCGTCACAGTCGGACGTGCGGCCGTCGATGCAACGACCGCAGAAAGCATCGACCTGGTCGGACGGCTGGGCAACCTGGGGAACACCCTGCGAGTTCGCTATGAGCATACGGGGGAGCTGGTCGCCCTGGACGAGTCCGTCCAAGCCCACGCGCGGGCCGTGGCCGCTTCCGTGCCATACCCGCACACACGCGCGGCCGCCCTGTCCAACTTGGCCGCAGTCCTCCTCACCCGGCACGGCCGGACCGGTGTGCGGGGCGACCTCGATCAGGCCGTCTCCCTTCTGCGCGAGGCATGCGACCTCGTACCTGACGACCACCCTGACCGGCGGACGTACCTGACGAACCTCGGTACGGCCCTTCTGGGCTGCTTCAAGGACACGGACGACGAGGCTGCTCTGGAGGAGGCCCTCCGGAGCTATCGCCGCGCCGAGGAAGCCACGCCTTGGAACCACCCGGACCGTGGCGGCATCCTGTGCGATCTCGGTATCGCCTTCCACAGCGCTGCCGAACGCGGCGACGATCCTGCCGGCCTGTTCCGGAAAGCTGTCCGGTGCTATCACGATGCCCTCGACGCCCTGCCCGAGGACCATCCGAAGCGTGCGGTCGTTCTCGTGAATCTCGGCAACGTGTCGGAAGCGGCATACCGCTCGAACGGGGGTGCCGACTCACTCGGCTCCGCCTTGGCCGCCTTCCGGGCAGTGGCCTTGCTGACCTCGGCTGCCACCTGGACGCGGGTCCAGGGCGCTGCGAGTTGCGGGCGGCTCGCTGCGGAGACCGGGGAGCACGTCCTGGCGTCCGAGATGTACGGGCTGGCGGTGGAGTTGCTGCCGCTGGTCATGTCGCGTCATCTCGCCCGCTCGGACGCGGAGCATTGGTTGAGCCGCTTTGCAGGGCTGGCCAGCGACGCCGCGGCATGCGTCCTAGAGGTCGGTGACGTTGAGAAGGCCGTGACGACGCTTGAGCTGGGCCGCGGAGTGCTGCTCTCGCAGATGCTGGAATCCCGCGGAGACCTCAGCGAACTACGTGACCGGGCACCCGATCGGGCGGGACGTTTCGAGCAGCTCTGTCGTGAGCTCGAGGCGCCCGCGGACGCCGCCCTCGCCGACCCTTCCTCCACCCCCGCCATTGCGGTCACCGAGCCCGGCGGCATCCGCCCTCCCGGCGGACGTGGCTTCGCGGGTGAGCGCCGGCGAGAACTCGCCGAGGAGTTGGAAGGACTCGTCAACGACATCCGCGAGCTGCCGGGCATGGAACGCTTCCTGCTCCCACCTACGGTCCAGCAGCTCACCTCCCAGGCCACGGAGGGGCCCATCGTCCTGGTCAACCTGAGCCGGATTCGCTGTGATGCGCTGATTCTGCAGAAGACCGGTACCACGGTTTTGCCGCTCCGCGGAATCACCGTCGAGTCGGTCTACCAGCGCACCCGCGAACTCTTCCTCGCGTTCCTCGCGATCGACGAGGCGCCGCTGCGACTCTCACGACGCGGACCTGCCGAACAGGTCATCCACGACATCCTTGCGTGGCTGTGGGACGAACTGGTGGGACCGGTGATGAAGGCCCTCGGCCTGACGGAGTCCGCCGAAGGGCCGGTTGACCTGTGGCCCCGGGTTTGGTGGGCGCCGACCGGGCTGCTGAGCTACCTTCCCCTTCACGCCGCCGGACACCACGGTGATGCCAGGGTCCCGGGACGGCGGTCCGCACTCGAACGTGTCGTCTCCTCCTACACGCCCACAGTGCGTTCACTCGCCCATGCCCGGGCGCTCCCGAGGACGACCAGTCACACACCTCGGGTACTCGTCGTCTCGGTGCCGAACGCGCCGGGTGCCCGTCCGCTGCCCGGGGCGCAGCGCGAGGCGGAGATCGTCAAGGGTCTGTTTCCCGACGCGACGGTTCTCGCGGGCGAGTACGCGGTGAGGGAATCGGTCCTGGCTGAGCTGCCGAGCAGCACCTGGGTGCACTTCGCCTGTCACGGATACAGTGACCCGGACGACCCTTCGGCCAGCGGTCTCGTCCTTCATTCCGGCGCCGCCCGAGCACTGGACGTACTCGACGTTTCACGTCTCCAGCTCCACGATGTCGAACTCGCCTACCTGTCCGCATGTGCCACGGCGCGTACTCGCCCCGATCTGGCGGACGAGGCCGTCCATATCACCGCTGCCTTCCAGATCGCCGGGTATCCCCACGTGATCGGCACACTCTGGGCGATCAACGACGCCGTCGCCATCGAGACAGCGGAGCAGCTCTACGACGCTCTCGCACCCGAATCGGGCTCCCCGAACGCGGAGAACGCTGCGCGGGCCGTCCACCGCGCCACGCGCAGCCTCCAAGCCCGCTATCCGCTCACCCCGTCACTCTGGGCCGCGCACATTCACACGGGCAGGTGATGGCCCCGCGGCCGCGAAGTTGTCTGGACAGCTTGGGGTCGACGGGTCGTCACCGGGCCGACATGCGGCACTCCGGCACCGTCCATCTGGGGCACGTAGACATAACGGGTCTGGGCCGAAACCAGCCCCCGCCCAGCGCCCGTGACAAGGAGCGACCCCCCGATGAGTCCGATGCCCGAACTGTCGCGCCGCACGATCCTCGGCGGTGCGGCGGCGGCCGCCGTGCTGTCCGCCCTCCCGCTCAGCGTGCGCGAGGCGCTGGCCGCGCCGGCGAAGCCCGGCAAGCTGGCGGACATCCAGCACGTCGTGGTGTTCATGCAGGAGAACCGCGCGTTCGACCACTACTTCGGCACGCTGCCCGGCGTGCGCGGCTTCGGCGACCGGACGGCGGTGCGCGGGGTCAACGGGCGCACGGTGTTCCACCAGCCCGACCCGAGCCGCAAGGAGGGCCACCTGCTGCCCTTCCCGATGAACGCCGCGCACACCAACGCCTACCAGCAGGGCGCCCCGGCCTTCGGCTTCGTCGACTCGATGAACGCTTGGAAGGACGGCCTCGCCGACGGCTCGGTCACCCGCCGCTCCGGCGGCTGGCTCGGCCAGGGCTACTACGAGCCCGCCGACATGCCGTTCTACAACGCGCTCGCCTCCGTGTTCACCACCTGTGACGCCTACTACGCGTCCGTGCAGTGCAACACCAACACCAACCGCGACCACCTGATGACCGGCACCAGCGGCGGCACCGTGCGGGACACCCCGGTGACCGACAACACCGAGATCCCCGGCGGCTACGAGTGGACCACCTACGCCGAGCGGCTGGAACGGGCCGGCGTCAGCTGGAGGACCTACCAGGCGCTGGACAACTTCGACGACAACGCCCTCGCCTGGTTCGCGCCCTTCGTCAAGGCCAGGCCGGGTGAGCCGCTGTACGAGCGCGGCATGCGCGCGGTCGGTGACCCGGCGAAGAAGAACGATCCCTTCGCGATGGGCGACGCGCTGGTCGAGGCCTTCGCCGCCGACGTCCAGGCCGACCGGCTGCCGCAGGTCTCCTGGCTGGTCGCGCCCGCCGCGCTCTCCGAGCACGCCAACTACGCGCCGCCGAACGGCGAGCACCTGACGGCCCGGCTGCTGGCCGCGCTGGCCGCCAAGCCGGAGGTCTGGGAGAAGACCGTCTTCATCCTCAACTACGACGAGCACGGCGGCTTCTTCGACCACCAGCTGCCGCCCGTCCCGCCGCTGGCCGCCGGGCGGGGCAAGTCGACCGTTCCGGTGGACGGCGAGGTCGTCGTGCGGGTGGGCAAGGGCGGCTCGACGTACCACCGGGTGGTGAGCCAGGACGGCAAGTACCGGGTGAAGGCCGCCGATGGCTCGCCGGGCTGGTCCGACACCCTGCCGGCCGGGGAGACGGTGGTCTCCGGCCCGTACCCGATGGGCCTCGGTGTCCGGGTGCCGATGATCGTCGTCTCGCCGTGGACCCGCGGCGGCGTGGTCGACTCCACCGTCTACGACCACACCTCGGTGCTGCGGTTCCTGGAGCAGTGCTTCGGCGTCCAGGAGCCCAACATCAGCCCCTGGCGGCGCGCCGTCTGCGGCGACCTCACCAACGTCTTCGACTTCTCCGGCCGCAACCCGGTCTGGCCGCAGCTGCCGGACACCAGCGGCAACCGGCAGAAGGTGGCCGACACCGGCAAGCTGCCCGCCCCGACCGTGCCCAGCTCGCAGACCTTCCCGCAGCAGCAGCGCGGCACCCGCACCGCGCGCCCGCTGCCGTACGACCTGTTGGTCAAGCCGAGGCTCAAGGGCAACGAGCTGACGCTGGACCTCATCAACCAGGGCCGCCAGGGCGCCGTCCTCGCCGTCTACCCGGCGCCGGGGACCGCGCCGCGCCACTACACGGTGGGCGCCAAGTCCCGCCTCTCGGACGTCTGGACGGTCGGCCCGGACGGCTACGACCTGCGGGTGCACGGCCCGAACGGCGCGCTCTGGCACCTGCGCGGGGACGCCGCCTCCGCGTACGAGATCTCGCTCTCCGAGGAGCAGAACGGCAAGGTGCTGGAGGTGGACGTGATCAACCGTTCGCGCACCGCCCAGACCTTCCTGGTGGGCGACCTCGCCTACGGCGACGGGCTGCGCGAGGTCCGGGTCGCGGCCGGTGACGACAGGACCGTCAACGTCAAGGTCGGCCCCGAGGGCTGGTACGACGTCGCGGTCGGCGTCCGCGGCGACCTCGCCTTCCGCCGCCGGATCGCCGGGCGCTTCCCCTGGGACGGCGAGCGCCTGCAGACCGACCCGGCGATGGGCCTGGCCGACCCGCTCGCCCTCGACGTCACCCTCAAGGCGGCCTCCACCACCATCGACGAGGCGATCCTGCTGCCCGGCCGCCCGGCCCGGGTCTCCGCCCGGTTCACCGCCACCGCCGCGCTCACCGCGATCGAGGCGCAGCCGGTCGTCCCGGCCGGCTGGACGGTCGCCGCCGTCACCGCCCCGCCCGCCGCCCTGGCCGCGGGCGCCGTGGCGACGGCGGAATGGGACGTCACCCCGCCCGCCCAACTGCCCGACGGCGCCGCCCACCGCATCCTGGTGACCGCCCGGGCCCTGGCCGGTGACCGCTTCGCCCTCGCCGACGGCGAACTCGCCGCCCGCACCGCCCCCGTGATGGCCGGCCACCTGCTCGGCGAGGACTTCGAGTCGCTGGCCGGCGCGCTCCAGCCGCTGGACGGCGTGCTCGGCTGGACGCCGCAGGCGCCGCAGGGTTGGTCGGTGGTCAACGCGCCGGCCATGCCGCAGGGCACCGTTCGCCTTCAGGGCTGGACCTTCCACACCAAGCGCGCCTGGTCCACCCCGGCCGGCCAGGACCGCGGCAACTTCACCCGCGGCCTCGGCATCCTCGCCGTCGCCGACCCGGACGACTGGGACGACACCGGCTCGCCGTCCCGCAAGGGCGTCTTCGACTCCACCCTCGTCTCGCCCGCCGTCCCGATCCCGGCCGGCACGGGCACCCTGCACCTCGCCTTCGACTCCCACTACCGCCAGGAGGCCCCGCAGAAGGCGACGGTCACCGCCGTCTTCGACAACGGCACCGAGACCCGCCTGCTCGCCTACGGCAGCGACGCCACCGGCAACGACAACGCCGGCAAGGACGTCCAGAACACCTTCGTCACCAAGCAGTTCCCCGTCCCCGCCGGGGCCCGTACGGTGACGCTGAAGTTCCGGATGCACGACGCCGGCAACAACTGGTACTGGGCCGTCGACCACATCCGCCTCGACACCAGGCCCATCACCGGCTGACACGCCGGGAGGCCCCGGCCCGCGCAGCCCGCACGCCGGGGTGCGCGGGCCGCGCGCGTGGGGAGCGGATTCGCGCCGGGTGATCGCCGGAACGGGCCGGAAAGTCGCTGTGCGTCGACGAGCTGTCACGCCAGGATGTCATGGACGCGGACACGCCGCGTCGATGAGAGGAGCCGAGAGCCGTGATCCGTCTTCGGGCCGCCGCCCTGACCTTGGGCTGTACTGCCGCCGCACTGACCCTGACGATGTCCACCGCGCACGCCGCGCCCGGTGACACGACCAACGTCTGCGGCTCCACACTCACCCCGAGCGGGTTCGTCGACGTGCAGTGGTGGAACAGCTTCAGCTGCGGGTCCACGTTCAACCCGAACATGAAGCAGATCAAGCAGCTCACCGGCTACCCGGTGGGTACGGTGGTCAACGCGTGCTCGTCGACGCTGCCGCCGGCGGGGTGGGTGACGGTCAGCTCCTTCTACAGCTCCAGCTGCAACTACTCGGCCGTGCCCAGCTTCAACAACAACTCCTGGCAGCTGAAGCGCGTCTCCTGACGCACTGCCGCTACTCCTCGCGGACGGCCGCCACCGCCTCGCGGACCTCCGGGGCAGGGTCGTCGGCGAGCCCGTCCAGAGCACCTCGGCTACGCCCGGGGTGGACCAGCGGGCGAGGGCTCAGGCCAGTTCCTCGCGTGTGGGCGGCATCCGGGTGGCCGGCCAGCCGGATCCGGGCCGCACTCGCCGCCGAGCTCAGATGCACGAAGATCGCCATGGAGCGGCATGCTCGCGGCCTCCTCTCCCTGCCGGGGCAGGGGGAGGAGGTGACCGGCGAGGCCGCGGAGGCGTACCGGGAGGTGATCCGGCTGACCGCCAACGACGTCGAGCGGGCGGAACTCGAACGGCGGCTGGGCGCCCTGTCGGGCTGAGCGCGCCCGGCGCGCGCGGCCCGTGCCCCCGGCCGGCCTGGTCTCTCGACAGGTCAAGTCTCTCGATCATTGAGATATATGATGCGACCGACCGTCACCGGCCCCGGCACGAAGGGCGCTTCACGATGCTCACCGGCAGCCCCACCGCCCGGCGCCGAGCCCGGATGCTGATCCCACTCGCCCTGCTGCTCGTCTGGCTCGGCCTCGGCGGGGCGTTCGGCTCGTACGCGGGGAAGCTCTCCGAGGTCGCCACCAACGACCGGGCCGCCTTCCTGCCGCGCAGCGCCGAGTCCACCGAGGTGGCGCGGTTCGGGCAGGAGTTCCAGACGGCCGCCACGCTGCCGGTGATCGTGGTCTGGGAGAGCCACACCGGAGCCGTCGGCGACGCGCAGCGCGCCGCCGCCGAGCGGGCCCTGGGTGCGGCCGCCGGCGTCCCCGGCGCCACCGGGCGGGTGTCGCCCGCCGTGCCCGCCGGGGACGGCCGCGCCCTGCAGGGCGTCGTCCAGCTCCGTGCCGACCTCGGCCGGCAGACCGGCGACAGCGTCCGCGCGGTGCGCGAACTTGCCGCCCGGGTACCGGACACCACCGTCGGCCTGGCCGGCCCGGCGGCGGTCGCGGCCGACCTCGGCAGCGCCTTCGCCGGCATCGACGGACTGCTGCTCGGCGTCGCCCTCGGCGTGGTGCTGCTGATCCTGCTCGCCGTCTACCGGGCCGTGCTGCTGCCGCTGCTGGTCATCCTCGGCGCGGTCTTCGCGCTCGGGATCGCCTGCGCGCTGGTCTACCTGCTCGCCGGCCACGGCCTGGTCCGGGTGGACGGCCAGGTGCAGGGCCTGCTCTCGATCCTGGTGATCGGCGCGGCCACCGACTACGGGCTTCTGCTCTCCGCCCGCTTCCGGGAGGAACTGCACCTGCACGGCGACCGGTTCGCCGCGATGCGCACCGCCTGGCGGCAGTCGGTCGAGCCGATCGCCGCCTCCGGCGCGACCGTCGCCCTCGGGCTGCTCGTCCTGCTGCTCTCCGACCTGACCAACAACCGGGCGCTCGGGCCGGTCGGCGCGATCGGGATCGGCTGCGCGGTGCTCTCCGCGCTCACCTTCCTGCCGGCCGCGCTCGCCCTGCTCGGCCGCGCCGCCTACTGGCCGGCCCGGCCCGCCGCAGACGGGCGGGCCCCGGTGCACGCCGTCTGGGAGCGGGTGGCCGCGCTGGTCGGCCGCCGGCCGCGCGCCACCTGGGTGGCGAGCCTGGCGGTGCTCGCGGCGCTGGCCGCGTTCGCGCCCACCCTGGACTCCGGCGGCGTACCGCAGAGCGAACTGTTCATCAAGGCCCAGCCCTCGGCGGCCGGCCAGCGGCTGCTCTCGGCGCACTTCGCGGGCGGCTCGGGCAACCCGGCCGTCGTCCTCGCCGGGGCCGGGCAGGCCGAGGCGGTGGCCGCCGCGGCCGCCGTCCCCGGGACGGCCGGCGTCCGTCCGTACACCGGCGGGGCGCCGGGCGGTGTTCCGGGCGGTGTGCCGGGCGCTGCTCCCAGGGTGGTGGACGGGCGGGTCCGGCTGGACGTGACGCTCGCGGACCCGGCCGACAGTGACGAGGCCATCGCCACCGTGCAGCGCCTGCGGCAGGCCGTGCACGCGGTGCCGGGCGCGGACGCGCTGGTCGGCGGGTACACCGCGCAGCAGTACGATACCCGGGTCACGGCGGAGCGCGACCGGTCGCTCATCATGCCGGTGGTGCTGCTCTGCATCCTCGCCGTGCTCGTCCTGCTGCTGCGCTCGCTGTTGGCCCCCGTCCTGCTCGCCGCCACCGTCGCGCTCTCCTACCTGGCCACGCTCGGCGTCAGCGCGCTGGTCTTCCCGCACGTCTTCGGCTTCACCGCCACCGACCCCTCGGTGCCGCTGTACGGGTTCGTGTTCCTGGTCGCGCTGGGCGTGGACTACAACATCTTCCTGATGACCCGGGTGCGCGAGGAGGCGCAGCGGGTCGGCACCCGGGAGGGGGTGCTGCGCGGGCTGACCGCGACCGGCGGGGTGATCACCTCGGCCGGGGTGGTGCTCGCCGCGACCTTCGCCGCGCTCGGCGTGATCCCGCTCGCGTTCCTCGCCCAGATCGCCTTCATCGTGGCCTTCGGAGTGCTGCTGGACACCCTGCTGGTGCGGTCGCTGCTGGTGCCCGCGCTGGTCCGCGACCTCGGGGAGCGGGTCTGGTGGCCCGCCCGGCCGGCCTGGTTGACGGCCCGTCCGGCGGTGCCGGAGCAGGTCGGCGAGCGGGTCTGACGGCGCTTGGGGCTTGTCGGCGGGCGCCGTCGGCGCGCGCCGTGGGTGAGCGCCGCCCGTTAGGCTGAACGGGTCAGCACGCCGTACACGACCCGGAGCAGGTGACCTTGTCGGAGCAGGAGCCGAGCACGCCCACGACGACGCCGGCAGCGGCCGACACACCGGCGCTCGGGCGGCTCCTCCAGGACCTCGCCTCCGAGCTGCACCTGCTCGGCCACGGCTTCGCCGCCGCCAGCGGCCTGCACGCCACCGACGTCCAGGCGCTGCTGGCCGTCATGCGGGCGGCGCCCGGGCAGGGCGGCGGCCCCGGCGGGATCACCCCCGGCCGGCTGCGCGAGGAGCTGGCCCTCACGTCGGGCGCGGTCACCGCGGTGCTGGACCGGCTGGAGCGCGCCGGGCACATCCGGCGCACCCGGGACGCCGCCGACCGCCGGCAGGTGCTGGTGCACTACCTGCCGGGCGCCGGGCGGATGGCCGCCGAGTGGTTCGCGCCGGTCGCGCGGCGCACGGAGGCGGTGCGCGGCGAGTTCACGGCGGCGGAGCTGGCCGCGGTGGCCCGCTTCCTCGGCAGGCTCACCGGCGAGCTGGGGGAGCTGCGGCACTCGCGCTGACCGCGGCAGACGCGCTGACCGACGCACCTGTGCGGGCCGTGGCGCCCATACCGGCCGGGGCCCCGCACCGGCCGTGACCTCTATCGGTCGAGCCGGCGGGTGATCAGCGCGTCCAGGCCGTCGAGGATGCGCTCCAGGCCGAACTCCAGGGCCTGGTCGCGGCCGTCCTGCGCCGTCATCGCCGTCGCGAGCGCGGGGAAGCGGTCGGCGTGTTCCTGGACCAGCCCGCCGAGGAGGGTCAGCAGCTGCGACTCGGGCTCGCCGTCCGGCCCGGCGGCCCGGGCCTGCTCGGCGATGCCGCGGACGTGGCCGGCCAGCAGGACGGCGGCGTCCATCCGTTCGGGCCCGGTCAGCCCGTTGCCGTCCAGCGCGGCCACCACCCGCTCCAGCCAGGCGAGTTCCCGCGGGCCCATCACCCGGGGGCCGACGGTGGCGTCCAGCAGCCAGGGGTGCGCCCCGAAGGCCTGGGTCAACTGCGCCGACCAGTCGCGGAGTTGCTCGCGCCAGCCGGGCGTGCCGGAGGTCGCGGAGGGTTCGCCGACCGCCTCCTCGGCCATCAGCGCGACCAGCTCCGCCTTGCCCGGCACATACCGGTAGAGCGACATCTTCGTGTAGTCGAGCAGCCCGGCCACCCGCTGCATCGAGACGGCGCCGAGCCCCTCCGCGTCCGCGATCTCGATGCCCGCCCGGGCGATCCGCTCCAGGGTGAGCGCCGGCTTGGGTCCCCGGGTCGGCTTCGGGTGGGGGCCCCAGAGCAGCCGTGCCGTGTCGGCCGCCGCGCTGCCGGATCCGCTGCTCAATTCCCGCTCCCGTCCTGCTTCCGGCCGGCCCCTTGCCGAACCGGCCCAACTGTGTCTACCGTACACAGCAGCAATCAGTGTCCACTGGACACAGTTTCTGGAGGGCGGCGGACCCCGGCGCGTCCCCTCGGCTTCCGGCGGGCCCCCGGCGGATTTCATCGGATGGAGCGGTTCTCATGGGTACGAAGGTCCTCATCTCGGGTGCGAGCATCGCCGGCCCCGCGCTGGCCCACTGGCTGGGGCGGTACGGCTTCGAACCCACCGTCGTCGAGCTGGCCCCCGCCCTGCGCGGCGGCGGCCAGGCCGTCGACTTCCGCGGCGAGACCCACCTGACCGTGCTGGAGCGGATGGGCCTGCTGGACGAGCTGCGCCGGATCGGCACCGGCGGCAGCCCGATGAGCTTTGTCGACCGGCGCGGCCGTCAACTGCTGCACCTCCCGGCAGACTTCGCCGGCGGTGACGTCGAGGTGCCGCGCGGCGAGCTGGCTCAGGTGCTGTACCGGCACAGCCTGCCCACCACCGAGTACGTCTTCGGCGACTCGATCACCGCGCTGGAGGAGACGCCCGCCGGCGTCCGGGCGGAGTTCCGGTACGGCGCGCCGCGCGAGTTCGACCTGGTGATCGGCGCGGACGGGCTGCACTCCAACGTCCGCCGGCTCGCGTTCGGCCCCGAGCGGCGCCACGTCCGCCACCTCGGCTACTACGCGGCCACCTGGCAGCTGCCCAACGACCTGGGCCTGGCGCCCGGTTCGGTCGGCCTCAACGTGCCGGGCCGGCTCGCCGCCGTCGGCGCGGACCACCGGGACCCGGCCAGGGCCGGCGCCTTCTTCCTCTTCGCATCGCCCGAACTCGCCTACGACCGGCACGACATCGAGCAGCAGAAGACGCTGATCAGGGACGCCTTCGCCGGCCTCGGCTGGGAGGTGCCCCGGCTGCTGGAGAGCCTGCGCGAGGCCCCGGAGCTGTACTTCGACTCGATCAGCCGGGCGGACGTGCCGGTCTGGTCCGCCGGCCGGATCGCCCTGGTCGGCGACGCCGCCTGCGGCGCCACCATCGGCGGCATGGGCACCGGCACCGCCGTGGTCGGCGCGTACGTCCTGGCCGGCGAACTCGCCCGCGCCCACGGGGACCACCGCGCCGCCTTCACCCGGTACGAGAACGCCGTCCGCGGCTATGCCGAGGGCTGCCAGAAGGGCGGCGACCGCACCGGACCGTTCCTCGCCCCGAGGACGGCGGCCGGACTGCGGGTGCGCAACGGGTTGCTGGGGAGGCAGTGGATCCTCAACCGGATGCTGGAGCTGGGCAGGAAGGTCGGCAGCACCATCGAACTGCCCGACTACGAGGCCGAACCGGCGGCACGTTGACCGGCGCGGCCCCGGGTGCGCGGCCCCGGGTATGCGGCGATGCGTGCGCGGCGACGGGCGTCGGCGTGCTCACCGCATGGGCGTGATCCGGGTGCCGCCGTCCAGCACGGCCTCCACCGAGACGGTGGCCCGGGCCGGCCGTTCGACGGCGAGGGTGTGGTCGGGCGCGGGCCGGTCGGCCGTCCAGTCCGGGCCCCTGGCGGTGATCCGGGCGACCCGGCGGCTGCCCGCCGCCAGCAGGAACTCGGTGCCCTGGGGGGAGCGCCACCACGTCCAGCCGACGGTGTCCTGCTCGAACCGGCTGCACGCCCGCCCGGCCCCGCCCCCGGTGCGCTGCGGGCCGCGCGCGCCCGGCAGCAGTACGGCGGTCGCGGCGCTGCCCTCGCCGTTCCAGCGGTCGGCCCGCAGGCAGACCCAGGACGCCGCGCCCGCGTTCTGCGGCAGCTGCTGCACCGCGAACGCCCAGAGGTCGAGCTGCTTGACCCCCGGCGTGCCGTCCGGCACCGCGCAGCCGCCGCGTGCCCAGGCCTGGAGCGCGTCCGGAGTGACCGCCTCGTGGGGCTCGCGGTCCGGCTGGGTGCGGTCCGGCGGCGGGGTGTAGCTGAGATGGGCGGGGACGAGCCCGCCGAGGTCGGCCAGCAGGAAGGAATGCTTCTCGGCGATCACGGGGGAGGAGCGCAGCTGGAGCACGGTGGCGCCCCCGCAGTCCGCGAGCGGCCCGGGGGAGCTGGCGGCCGCCGGGGCGGCCGGTGCCGAGGCCGTCACCCCGTCCGCGCGGTCCAGCGGCTTGGCGGGAGCGTCCGGCTGGTCGATCCGGCGGGTGTCGGCCGCCTCGACCCAGGGGGCGAGCAGGTAGCGGGCGGAGGTGCCCTGGCGGCGCAGCACCACCGCGCCCGCCGTGGTGACGGAGGAGCCGTCGGCCCGGGCGAGGTCGAGGCCGCCGCCGCGCCCGTCGCTGTAGCGGGCCAGCCGCCCGCCGTCGTACAGCACCACCACGGCCGTGCCGTCGACCGTGCCGGCGAACAGCAGTTGCGGCGTACCGGTGGGCGGGGCGGTGTCGGTGCCGGGTTCGGCCCTGGTCTGCGGGCCGGGCCGGCCGGCCTGTGCCCAGGCGGTGAGCGCCCGGCCGAGCAGGGTGGTGTCGTCGCGGCGGTCGCCGCGGGCGGGCCAGGCGGAGAAGTCGAGCCGGGCGGTGTGCTGCCACTGGTCCGGCGCCACCCGGACCAGCCGGGCCGGGTCGGGCGCCGCCCCGGCCGGCGGTACGGGGAGCGGGTGGGCGGCGGGCGGGCCGCCGCTGCCGGCGGAAGAGCCGGACATCACGGCGGCCGTGGTGGTGAGCGCCAGCGCGACCACCGCGAGCGAGGTGCCGACGGTGCGGCGGCGGCGCAGCAGGTCGGTCGGCTGGACGCGGACGGCGCAGGGGTCGAAGGCGGGCAGCTCCGGCGCGGCGACGGGGAGCTCGGCCGCCCGGTCGACCGCCTGGTCCGGCTCGGCCGCCCCGGCCTCTCTCAGCACCTCGGCGGCGTGCCCGGGCGCCAGGCCCTCGACCGCCAGCAGCGCGAACGCCGCCCGCGCCGGCGCGTCCAGGCCGGCCAGCTCCCGGTCCAGCGCCGTGTCCTCCTCCCCGCCGCCCGGGGTGAACAGCCGCACCCCCCAGACCCGGGGCGCGAGCAGCCGGTCCGCGGGCCGCGGCCGCAGGGCGGCGGTCAGCACCCGCAGCCGGAGTGCGGCGTACACCGGGTCCTCGTCCGGGGCGGCAGGGGCGCCCGGGCCGGCCGGGGCGCCCGGGCGGCTCCAGCGCGAGGGCAGGGCGCGCTGCACGGCCGCGTGCGCGGCGAGGACCCGGCTGTGCCGGTCCCGGTCGGCGGGCAGGGCCAGGTACGCCAGCCGCACCAGCCGGCGGTAGTGGCGTACCAGCGCGGCCTCGGCCTGCGCCACCGGGCGCACGGAGGCGCCTTGCGGTGATGATCCGGCTGTCCGTCCTGCCAACGCGTCCTCCCCGGAGCCGTGCGTGGTCGTGGTGGACGGTCCAACGAGTCGATCATGTGATGGTTGCGCCGTCCGGGCAGGTCTTCGCGGCGCGGTGGCGGGGCCGGGGGAGCGGGGCCGTGAGGTGCGCGTTCGGCGAACCGGGCCGTTGGTCCCGGATCTTCAGCCCGTTGGCCCCTGGCGGTGTGCCTGGGCAGGAGCGATGCTCCAGGTACCCGGCCGGACGAGGGTCGTCCGGCCGACATCGTTCGCGGACGAGGTGAACCGGCGTGCGGCATGCCACCGTCGAATCTGTGATGACCAGCCCGGTGGTCCGGGTCGCGCCCGAGACCGGCTTTCGGGAGATCGTCGCGCTGCTGGCCGAGTACGACATCACCGGTGTGCCGGTGGTGGACGCGGACGGACGGCCGCTCGGCATCGTCTCGGAGGCGGACCTCCTGCTCACCCTGGCCGCCCAGGACGACCCGGGCAGCCTGCTGCCGGCCCCCGAACTGCCCCGGACCGGGCCGGGCGGTGCCGTCACCGCCGCCGATCTGATGACCGGCCCGGCGGTCTGCACCACGCCGGGCACCAGCGTGGTCGCGGCCGCGCGGCAGATGAGCCGGCACGGGGTGAAGCGGCTGCCGGTGCTGGACGCGGAGGGCCGGGTGTTCGGCATGGTCAGCCGGGGCGACCTGCTGCGGGTCTTCCTGCGCGAGGACCGGGTGATCCGGCGGGAGATCGTCGAGGAGGTGCTCGGCCGGATCGAGGGCGTCAGCCCCGCCGAGGTGGGCGTGGAGGTGGACCAGGGCCGGGTGGTGCTCAGCGGCACCGTCCCGGAGCCGCACCTCGTCCCGATCGTGCTGAACCTGTGCCGTTCGGTGGACGGCGTCGTCTCGGTCACCGACCGGCTCGGCAGCACCGGCACGGCGCCGGCCCCGGTCGGCTGACGGCTGCGGGCTTTCGGTCGCGGACCCGGAGGATCCGCTTCGCATACTGCGGAGTGTATCGGGTAAGTCACTCTGCGTACCGGTGGCATCGGGCCGCCGGTACCCAGGGGCACCGGGGAGGCGGCCGTGGCAGTCGTGTTCGATGCGGACTTCACTTCGACCAGGCAGTGGACGGCGGGCCGCAGCAGCGCCTATCCCCGGATGGGGCCGACCAACCGGGGCGACCACAAGCTCGACTTCCTCGGCCGCGCCCACTGCCCGGGCGGGGTGTTCACCGCCACCCGGCGGCACGGCGGGGAGCTGTGGACGTGCAGCCTGCTCACCACCGAGGGGAGCGCGGAGGGCTTCCAGGTCCGCACCGGCGACGTGATAGCCGCGCGGGTCACGCTCCCGGTCGAGCTGGGTGCCTGGCCGGCGATCTGGACCTGGCGGGACGGCGGCAACGAGGTGGACGTCTTCGAGTACCACCCCGACCACCCGGACCTGCTGGAGATCTCCAACCACGTCCGTGGCGGCTTCCGGTACTGGCACGGCGCCGCCGCCGGCATAGCCCCGGGCGCGACCTTCGACCTGCGCGCCGTGCTCGGGGCGTACTCGGTCGACTGGTTCGTCGGCGGCACGCTGGTGCATGCGGACCGGCGCGGGGTCGGGCCGGACTGGCACGCGTACCTGATCGTCAACATGTCGGTGGCGGACGGCACCTACCACGACCGCCCGCCTGCGGACGGGCCCGACCGGCTCAGCTGGATCTGCCACAGCCTGCGGGTCGAGCGCTGAGGGCGGGGGGCTTCGGCGGGGCCGTCCGGCTTCACGCCCCCGGCTTCAGGCGTCCGGCGGGAACATCGCGGTGATCAGGCCGCGCGGGCCGGAGCGCTGGAACCAGACCACCCGGCGGTGCCGGCCGATGAACGCGGGGTGCGTCACGTAGAGGTCGTCGCGCGGGGCCTGCTCGTTGCCGGGGGCGAGGGCGGCGTCACGCGCGTCGTCGGCGATGGCGCGCAGCAGCGCGTGTGCGGTCGCGGTGGCCGCGGACGGGGCGATGGCGAGGGCGGTGAGCTCGTCCCAGAGGCGGGTCGAGACGTAGGTGATCGGCGAGCGGCCGAGGGCCGGGTGCGGGTGACCGTCCTCGTACCGGCGCAGCACCCCGGCCGCGACGAGCCGCTCGCGGTCGTCCGCCGGCGGATGGTGGTCCATGGGTCGCAACGCTACCCCGGTGCGCCCGGCCGGCGGGGCGGGGGAGCATTTCCGGGCATTCTCAGACAATCCTCAGGTCCGCCCGGTCGTTTCCGGGCGCACGATGGTGGGTGGGGGTGCCGTGGTGGACGGGGCGCCGGCCACCACGACGGGCCCCGGGCGGGCCGGAAGAGGAGGTCGTCATGAGGCACTGGCACGGGCACGGGCACGGTCACGCCCTCAGTGGCTGGGGCCTGGGGCTGATGGCGATCGCGATGCTGCTGGTCCTGGCGGTGCTGGTGCTGGCCGTCGTCGCGCTGGTCCGCCATCTGTCGCGGACGCCGCGGGCGGTGCCGCCCGGCGCGTGGGGGCCGGGTGGGGTCGGTCCTGGCGGGGCGGCCGGGGTGCCGCCGGGGCGGGCGGCGCCGCCGACGGCGGAGCAGTTGCTCGCCGAGCGGTTCGCGCGCGGGGAGATCGATGCACAGGAGTACCGCCACCGGCTGGACACCCTGCGCGCCGCCGACGGGCCGGGGCCCGGTGCGGGGGGCGCGGGCTGAACGGGCGGAGGGCCGCCGCGTCGTCGCGCGGCGGCCCTCCGTCTTGTGCCGGGTGCTGTTACTCGACGACCAGCTCGACCGGGATGTTGCCGCGGGTGGCCCGGGAGTACGGGCAGACCTCGTGCGCCTGCTTGACGAGCAGCTCGCCGCTCTCGCCCGCGAGCGCGTCCGGCAGCTCGACGCGCAGGACGACCGCGAGGCCGAAGCCGGCGCCGTCCTTGCCGATGGAGACCTCGGCGGTGACCGAGATCTCGCCGGTGTCGACCCGCGCCTGCCGGCCGACCAGGCTCAGGGCGCTCGCGAAGCATGCCGCGTAGCCGGCGGCGAACAGCTGCTCGGGGTTGGTGCCCTGTCCGTTGCCGCCGAGGGCGGGCGGCATCGCCAGGGCGAGGTCCAGCTGTCCGTCGGAGCTGACGGTGCGGCCCTCCCGGCCGTTCGCGGTGGCCACTGCGGTGTAGAGCGCGTCCATGGGTCCGTTCCCTTCCGTCCTGCGTCGGTCGTGCTTCTGTCCTCGGCGGCCGGGTGGGCCGCCTTCCGGGTTCAAGTAGAGCACGCAATTCAATTGCGCACAACTGAATCGTGCATGCGGCCGGTACGATGGGGTTCATGGCCAAGCTCCCCGAGACCGTTCGCTCCGAGTCGACCGACGCGGACCTGCTCCGCGACGAGGAGCTGCTCCGCCTCGACCAGCAGATCTGCTTCTCGCTGAACGCCGCCTCGCGCGCCTTCGGTGGCGTCTACCGGGTACTGCTGAAGGACCTGGGCCTCACCTACCCCCAGTACCTGGTCATGCTGGTGCTCTGGGAGCACGGCGAACTGCCCGTGAAGCGGATCGGCGAGTACCTGCGGCTGGACTCCGGCACCCTCTCCCCGCTGTTCAAGCGGCTGGAGGCGGCCGGCCTGGTCCGCCGTGAGCGCAGCCCCGAGGACGAGCGGTCCGTCACCGTCGGCCTGACCGACGCCGGGCTGGCCCTGCGCGAACGGGCGGGTCAGGTGCCGCGCCGCCTCCTCGCCGCCACCAGCCTCCCGGTCGAGGACCTCGCCGCCCTGCGGTCCCTGCTGGACCGGGTCACGGGCGCGCTCGACTCGGCCGTCCTCGCGGGCGACGACGGCAGCTGACCCGGCGGAGCCGCGGCAACGCGCCTACCAGGCCGGGGCCGCAGGCCGGCTGGGACGCCGACGGCCTCGCCTGACCCGGCGGCATCACGGACCCGTACCTGCGGGGCCCGTCGCGCTGAGGTGTCAGTGCAGGTGGAGCTGCCAGTCGGCGGGCACCTTGCCGCGCGGTCCCGGCGTGGGCTGGGAGGTCGGGTGCGCGGCGGGCGGGGCGAGCTGCGGGCCTTCGTAGTACTGCTCGGTCTCGACGTTCCAGAACCACGCCTCGCCGGGTTCGAAGCTCGCGAGGAAGGGGTGCCCCGCCGCCCGGGCGTGCTTCGTCGCGTGCTGGGAGGGTGAGGAGTCGCAGCAGCCGATGTGGCCGCACGCGGTGCAGCGCCGCAGGTGCAGCCACCACCCCGGTCCGTCGTCCGCCAGGCACTCCACGCATCCGTCCCCGCTCGGCCGCGCCGCGGGGTCGATGCCCGGGATGTCGTCGTCGCTCATGTCGTACGCCTCCCTGGTGGGGCTGGGCCTCGGGTCCGGGCACTCCGGCGAGATCGGTACTCCCGCGATCCGGGGTACTCCGGCACCCCGGTGCCACGACGGTCCGGCGCCGGATGCACCGGGCCGCCCTTGCATCGTAACGGCGCGCGGAGCGGCCGGTGGACCCGTTCGGGTGCACCACTCCGAGCGCGGGTGCCGGGCCGGGAGGGTGCCGCGTCGAGCGGCCGGGCCGGTCCCTCCGGGGTGGTGGGGTGCGCCGTGGCCGGCTCCCGGAGGTCGGCGTTTTGGCATCGACAGTGGTTCGCAGTGTCCGGTACGGGCGATATGGGTCCACACTCTAGGGAAGAGCTTGTCGCCCGTCCGGCGGCAGGCCCGCACTCCTCTCCCGGAGGTACTTCATGTCCAGGATCAGTGACAGCGACTCCATGCCCACGCCGGACCACCTGCTCCACACCGGGGCCGAGCACCCCGTCGACCCCGAGGACATGGTCCGCGCCTCGGGGCGCGAGCCCACTCCCGCGCTGATCGAGAAGGCCCGCCAGGACCTCGCCAAGTACGGAGCCGCCGCGGTGGAGCGCCTGCTCCCCTGACCCGCCACCCGCGGGAATGCCGGCCACCCCCGAACGCCGGCACCCGCGCGAAGAGCCGGCGCCCCCAGAAGAGCCGGCACCCCCCCAGAAGGCCCCGCACCGGAGCGGGGCCTTCTGGCATGTCCGGGGGCTGTCGCCGCTGGAGCGTGAGGGCGAGTGGTGTCGCCTCCCAAGGGCCGCTTCTGACCTGCATATGCAGGTAATCGACATATCTCGGTTGATGGCTTATGGTTCCTCATGTGGCGGACCGTCAGCTACGGGCGTCGAGCGGCCCCGTGCCCGCCGACGCCCTGCTCGCCGACGTCCCGTGACCGCTGCTCCGGCGCGCCTACCGGCTCGCCGGCAGGCCACCGGGCCGGCCCGGCCGGTCGGGCGGACCGTCCACGACCAAGCGTGAAGTGACCATTCATCAGCTGCCTGCGTGTCGCCGGCACAGATCCGTGTTCCACGAGAGGAGCGCAGTGCACCACCGTTCCCGCGCGCCGAAGGTGTTCGGCGTCGGCATAACCGCCGCCCTGAGCCTCGCCCTGGCCGCGCCACCCGCCCTGGCCGGACCGGCCACGGACCCCGACCCCGTCCCCGGCCTGGTGGCCGGCCAGGGCACCGCCGCCCCGCAGCTGGTCACCGGCCTGGCCGAGCCGGCCTCCGGCAGCCCGGCCGACGCCGCCCGGGCCCATCTCGCGGCCCACCAGGACCGGTACCGGATCGACCCCGGGGAGCTGGCCGAGGTCGGCACCGAGCGCAGCTCCGACGGGCGACGCACCGTCAGGTTCCAGCAGCGCCACGGCGGCGTGCCGGTGCTCGGCGCGCAGTACCTCGTCCACCTCACCGGCGACGGCGCCGGGCAGAAGGTCGAGTCGGCCGGCGGCAAGTACTTCACCGGCCTCACCGCGCCGACCACCCCGGCCGTCCCGGCCGCGACGCTGCGCGACCTGGCGCTCGGCTCGCTCACGGACCTGCGCATCCGCGCCGGAGCCACCGCCGAGGACGCCGGCCTGGTGATTCTGCCCGGCGGCACCGGCCGGCTGGCCCGGCACTTCACCCTGCGCGGCACCGACCCGGCCGCCGGTGGTCGGCTGGTCCGCGAGGTCTTCGTGGATGCCACCGCCGGCGCGGTCGCCATGGCTTTCGACGCCCGCGCGCCGTACGAGGTCGGGGGCAGTGCGACGACCCGCGCCACGGCCGGCGCCGTCGAACCCGCCACCGGTACCGCCCCGGACGCTTTCGGTCGCACCGCCAAGGTGAACATCGGCCGCCTCCCGGACGGGAGTTACCAGCTCACCGACCTCACCCGGCCCGCCACCATCACCACCTACGACGCGGCCGGGCGGGACGCCGGGGACTTTCAGGGCAGCATCCCCGCCGACGCCCTCCCGGCCCACTCCCCGGGGCCGGACTTCCCGGCCGCCACCGGCAGCAGCGGTGCCACCGACGCCCACCTCAACGCCGCCACCGTGTACGACTTCTACCGCAACCGGCTCGGCCGGGACGGTCTGGACGGCAAGGGCGGGGCGATCACCTCGGTGGTCAATGTGACCGCCGGCGGTGATCCCTTCCCGAACGCCTACTGGGACGGGAAGAAGATGGTCTACGGCGCCGCCGACGCCAAGTACCAGCCGTTCTCCGTCGCGCTCGACATCGCCGGGCACGAGATGACCCACGGCGTCGTCCAGAACACCGCCAACCTGATCTACGCGGGGCAGGCCGGCGCGATGGACGAGGCGCTGGCCGACTACTTCGGCAACGCCATCGAGGCGACCGCCCGCGGCCTGTCGATGAACGACCCGAAGGCCGCGCTGCTCGGCGAGAGCAAGTGCCGCACCGGCACCCCGGAAGCCTGCGCGGACCGCCGGCTGGACGACCGCCGCACCACCGTGGACGACTACGTCGGCGCGGGGCGCGGGCTCGACGGCGGCGGGGTGCACCTCAACTCCACCATCTTCTCCGGCGCGTTGTGGGACATCCGGCGCACCCTCGACCCGCTCACCGCCGACCGGCTCGTCTACCGCGCGCTCGCCGACTACCTCACCCCGCTCGACGACTTCGTCGACGGGCGCAACGCGGTGCTCACCGCCGGGCGGGCGCTCAACCTCAGCCCGTCCCAGCTCCGTTCGGTGGCGAAGGCGTTCGACGCGCACGGCATCCGGGCCGGCTGGCAGTCCCGGCTCGGCCTGGACAGCCGTACGGTGCTGCGTGACGTGAACAGCATGCTCGCCGCGCCGGCCGCTGCCAACGGCCGCTGGGTGATGTCCAACAGCGATCCGGCGGGCAAGACCTTGCCCGCGCTGTACACCGGGTCCGTCACCGGCGGCGGTGCCCCGACCCGGCTCAGCCCGGACGACGGCCGCTACCACATCGCGGCCGCCACCGACGGCACGTCCGCCGCGTGGCAGGTCCAAGGACGCGACTCCGAGGGCAAGTGGGGGTCGGAGGTGCTGACCCGCTCGCTGTCCGGCGGCGAGATCCGCAGCCTGTTCCGCTCCGCGACCCAGCAGCCCAGCGAAGTCAGGGTCTCCGGCAACGACATCGCCTTCACGGTGACCGACTCCACCGGCCGGTCCCGCGTCCAGCTCTCCCACAACGGCGCCCCGGCGGTGGAACTCCCGCTGCCCGACGGTCACAACGTCTCGGGCCTCACCCTCAAGGACGGCACCCTCGGCTGGTCCGAGTACTGGACGGCCGGGGAGGAGCGCGTCAACGCGCCGACCGTCTACTCGATCGCCGCTGGCAAGGTCACCGCCCAGTATCTGCCGCAGGACCCGAAGGCGAGCATCTCCTCCACCGTGCTCGCGGGCGGACGGCTGCTCTGGGTGGAGACGCCCGGTGACCGGGCCAAGCGCAACTCGATCCGGTCCGGCGCCCCGGACGGATCCGGTGTGACCGATGTGCTGCCCGGCAACGCGCCGGATGCCGCGCCGAGCACCACCATCACCGCCTCCGACCGCGCCGTCACCTACGAGTCCCAGAGCAGCAAGCCGAGCACCGGCTGGTCCAACGCCGCGCTGCCCAAGCTCTGGCAGCTCCCGCTCAGCGGCGGCACCCCCGAGCGGCTCTCCTGCAACCGGGGCGGCCAGTACCAGGCCGCAGCGGACCAGGGCACCCGGGTGATCTGGCTGGACGCCACCACCGGCCGCACCGACCTGGTGGTCCGCGACCGCCCGGCCGGCTCCTGCTGACCCCTCCTGCTCCACGGCCCGGCCGGCCGCCGAACCCCTCGGCGGCCGGCCGGGCCCCGGCGGATCCGGGCCGCCCCCGCCGGTGCGCCGGGGGAGGGGGCGGAGGCGCGGCGGGGCGTCGTCGTGGCGGGCGCCAGCTCAGCGCCCGGTGCCGTCGCCCGTGCCGTTGAGCACGGTGTTGCCGGTCACCTGGCCGCTGTCGTCCAGGGTCACCAGGTGGCGCACGCCGTCCGGGCCGAGGACCACCACCGCCCAGGCGCTGCCGCCGCCCTGGCGGGCCACCTGCTTCAGCGACTCCACCCGGCCGCCGGGGACGGCACCCTGGGCCTTCTCCAGCGCGGCCGACGCGGCCAGCGAGGGCAGCGGGGCGGGCGCGACTCCACCGGGGCGGGCGCCGTCCTGCTGGTGCCGGCCGGTCTGCGGCTGCCCCTGCTGTCCCTTCCCCTGGCGGTCGTCCTGCCGGCCGCCGTCCCCGCGCCGCCCGTCCTGGCGCCCACCGTCCCGCTGCTCACCGTCCTGGTGCCGGCCACCGCGGTGCCCGCCGTCGTGGCCGCCCCGGCCGTGCCCGTCCGCCAGCTCCGTGATGTGGTGCTCACGGCCGTGCTCCTCGTGCGCCGCCGCGAGCGCCAGCCCGCCCGCACCGATCAGCGCGACCGCGGCCACCCCGGCGGCTATCCGGCGCTCCCTGCGGCCCGCCCACCGGCGGAACCGCTTCACCCGGCCCGCGTCCACCGCACGGGGCTGCCCGTACTCCGGCCCGTGCTCATGGTCCGGCCCGTCCCCGTGCTCCGGGCCGGGCAGGGGCGGGGTGGTCGACGACGTGGAGTCGGTCATCGGGCATCCTCTCGTGACTCGGCGCCCGGAACCGCCCGGGCCGCGCCCGGCGATCATGGCCGATCGTTCCTGAACCTGCGCTTAAGCCGCGTGCGGGCCGCAAACGCCCGCCTGGCACCCTGGACGGATGCACATACTCGTCGTCGAGGACGAACAGCGGATGGCCACGGCCCTGCGCCGGGGGCTGGAGGCCGACGGCCACACCGTCGACACCGCCCACAACGGCCCGCAGGGCCTCGACCTCGCCGGCCGGCACCCCTACGACGTGATCGTGCTGGACATCATGCTTCCCGGCCTCGACGGCTACCGGGTCTGCGCCCGGCTGCGAGCCGCGGGCTGCCGGGCCGGCATCCTGATGCTCACCGCCAAGGACGGCGAATGGGACGAGGCCGAGGCCCTCGACACCGGCGCCGACGACTTCCTCTCCAAGCCGTTCTCCTTCGTCGTCCTGCTCGCCCGGCTGCGGGCCCTGCACCGCCGCACCGACCGGCAGCGGCCCCGCCTGCACACCCTCGGCGACCTGGTCGTCGACGCCAACGCCCGCACCTGCAGCCGGGCCGGCAACCCCACCCACCTCACCGCCCGCGAGTTCGCGATCCTGGAACACCTCGCCGCCCGGGCCGGCACCGTCGTCTCCAAACGGGAGATCCTCGACCACGTCTGGGACCCGGACCACGACCCCGACCCCAGCATCGAGGTCCACATCCACGCCCTGCGCCGCAAGATCGACACCCCGTACGGGCGCTCCGCCCTGCAGACCATGCGCGGCGCCGGCTACCGGCTCGCCCCCGACGGCGGCTGACCGTGGCCCGGTCCGCCCTGCTGCGCGTTCTCCGCGTCCTGCCCGCCCGGTTCCGCCTTGCGTCCGCCCGATTCCGCGTTCCGTCCGCCCGGCGCAGCGTTGCGTCCGCCCCGCCCCGGGCCCTGCCCGCCTCGCTGCGGGCGCTGGTGCGGGCCGCCACCCCCAGGACGGTCCGGGCCCGCGCCACCGCCGCCGGCACCGTCCTCGGCACCGCCCTCGCCGTGGCCAGCGCGGGGCTGCTGGCCGTCCTGCACGCCAACCTGGTCGCCTCCGCCGCGGCCGGTACCCGCGAGCAGGCCGACTCCGTCGCCCAGCTCGCCGCCCAGGGCCGGCTCACCCCCGTCCTGCACCCGGGCCGCGGCACCGACTTCCTGCAGGCCTCGACGCCCACGGCACCGTCCTCGCCGCCAGCCCCGACCTGGCCGGACGGCCCGCACTCACCGTCTCCCGCCACAACGGCTCGCACACCACCGACTCCGTCGACCCGCTCCACGACCACCACCGCCAGCGGCTGACCGCCGTCACCACGGACACCCCCGCCGGCCCGGTCACCGTCTACGCCGGCACCTCGCTGCGCGCCGCCGACCAGGCCCAGGACACCACCGAGGCCGCGCTCGCCGTCGCCTGCCCGCTGCTCCTGCTCACCAGCGTCGTCGTCACCTGGCGGGTCACCGGCCAGGCGCTTCGCCCGGTCGAGGCGATCCGCGCCGAGGTCGAGGCCATCACCGACAAGGACCTGCACCGCAGGGTCCCCGAACCCGCCACCGCCGACGAGATCGCCCGCCTCGCCGCCACCATGAACGCCATGCTCGACCGGCTGGAGGCCTCCGGCCACCGCCAGCGGCAGTTCATCGCCGACGCCTCGCACGAACTGCGCAGCCCGCTCGCCGTGCTGCGCACCCAGCTGGAGGTCGCCCACGCCCACCCGGACGAGGCGGTCCGGGCGGAGCTGGTCCACGGCGCGCTGCTGGACACCGACCGTCTGCAGACGCTGGCCGGCGACCTGCTGCTGCTCGCCCGCCTCGACACCGCCACCGTCACCGCCGACCGGCCGCGGCAGCGCGTCGACCTCACCACCCTGGTCGCCGACGCCGTCCTCGGCCGGCCCACCGGCCCGCACCGGCGGACCACCGACCTCGCTCCGGACGTGCAGGTCGACGGCATCCCGCTCTGGCTCGGCCGGCTGCTGACCAACCTGCTCGACAACGCGGACCGGCACGCCGCCGCCACCGTCCACGTCCGCCTCACCACCGACCCGGCCCGGACGCTCGCCGTCCTCGCCGTCCAGGACGACGGCCCCGGCATCGCGCCGGCCGACCGCGAGCGCGTCTTCGAACGCTTCACCCGCCTCGACGACGCCCGCAGCCGCGACGAGGGCGGCAGTGGCCTCGGCCTGCCCATCGCCCGCGACATCGCCCGCCACCACGGCGGCACCCTGACCGTCACGGACACCCCCGCCGGCGCCACCCTGACCGCGACCTTCCCCCTCGCCTCCGGCGACTCCTGACCACCCGGCCTGACCACCCGGCCTGACGCTCGGACTTCCAGCGCGGACTTCCCGGGCCGACTTCCCGGACGGACGGCAGAGGTGGGACTCTTCGGGTATGGACCGGGAGCCCGAATACGGCGGGGCCGGACCTGCCGGTGCGCTCCAGGTCGCGCCGACGGCCCGTACGGCGGTGGCGTGGCTTCCGCCCGAGGAGCTGTGGCCGCCGATCCAGGACATCCGCTGGGAGCACGACCCGCAGGTCCGCAGGTGGCCGCCGCACGTCAACCTGCTGTTCGGGTTCGTACCGGAGTCCGACTTCCGGCGGGCGGCCCCGGCGGTCGCCGCCGCGGTGGCGGGGACGCAGCCGTTCACGGCCCGGCTGCACGGGGTGCGCAGCTTCCGGCACCGGGCGTACGCGACGGTCTGGCTCGACCCGGCCGCGGCCGGCGCGGCACCGTGGACGGCGCTGTACCAGCTGCTGCTGGAGCGGTTCCCGCGCTGCGGCGGCCGGCGCCCGGGGTTCACCCCGCATCTGTCCCTGGGCCGGAGCCGGGATCCGCAGGGCCTCGCCGCCGAGTGCGCCGCCCGGCTCGGGACCGCGTCCGCGCAGGTGCGGGAGGTGGTGCTGCTCTCCCGCCGCGGCGGCGACGATCCGATGCTGCCCCGCGCGAGCGTCGCCCTGGGCAGCGGCGAACTCCGCTGGGCACCCGACCCGTCCCCGCCCGGAAGCGGTTGAGCCGCACGCGGTTGAGCCGCACGTGCGACGCCGGCCGATCCGCCCGTTGTCCCACCGCACCAGGCCAGCACACGGTGGGTGCGGAGCCCTCTTCCCCTCCACCCGGAGCGAACCGGCCGAGGCGGCCCGCAGGATGCGGCGGAACGCCGGGTTTTCGCGGAGGCTGGGCGCAAGCGACAGGAGACGGCCATGGACAACACGCAGAAGCCCGGCGACGGGCAGGCGGCACGGTGGAACGGCCCCGGCGGCCGCGCCTGGGTCGAGGCCCAGGCCGTGCTGGACGGGCTGCTCAAGCCCCTGGAGGACGTGCTCGTGGGAGCGGTCTCCGTCGGAGCGGGCGACCGGGTGCTCGACGTCGGTTGCGGCACCGGCGGCACGACGGTGGTCCTCGCCCGGCTGGTCGGCGCGCAGGGCAGGTGTGTCGGCATCGACATCTCCGAGCCCATGGTCACCGCGGCCCGGGCGCGCGCCGGGCGGGAGGGCTCACAGGCCGGCTTCGTCCGCGCCGACGCCCAGGAGTACGCGTTCGAGCCCGCCGCCTTCGACGCGATCGTCTCCCGCTTCGGCGTCATGTTCTTCGACGACTCCGTCCGGGCCTTCGCGAACCTGCGGCGTGCCGCGCGGCGCGGCGCCGAGCTACGGTTCCTCTGCTGGCGCGGCGTCGAGGAGAACCCGTTCATGACGACGGCCGAGCGCGCCGCGGCGCCGCTCCTGCCGGACGTCCCCGCCCGCCGGCCGGACGAGCCGGGGCAGTTCGCCCTCGCGGATCCGGACCGGATCCACCACGTGCTGGGGGAGAGCGGCTGGGCGGGGATCGACCTCCGGCCGGTCGACGTGGTCTGCACCCTGCCCGAGCGGGAGCTGGTCCCGTACTTCACCCGGTTCGGACCGGTCGGTCTGGTCCTGCCCGGAGCCGACGAGCGGACCCGTGCCCAGGTCGTCGAAACGGTCCGCGCGGCCTTCGACCCCTTCGTGCACGGCCCCGAGGTCCGCTTCACCGCGGCCTGCTGGCTGGTCGGCGCCCGCGCGTAGCCCCCGACGTCCCGGGGTCCAGCCGCCGACGTCCCCCGCTCCGGCATTCCCCCGGCCCCTGCGCCGAAGCGCGCAGGGGCCGGGTCGTGGCCGCATCTCGGCCGGGTGCGGGCGGTCAGCCCATGGTCTTCGAGCCGTCCAGGGCCTCGCGGATGATGTCGGCGTGGCCGGCGTGCTGCGCGGTCTCGGCGCAGATGTGCAGCAGCACCCGCCGGGCCGACCAGCGCACGCCGGGCTCGAACCAGGGGGCCTTCGGCAGCGGGTGGGAGGCGTCCAGGTCGGGCAGGACGGCGATGAGCTCGTCGGTGCGGCGGGCCGTGTCGGCGTAGTCGGCCAGCACACCGGCGAGGGTCTCGCCGGGCAGCATCCGGAACTCGTCGGCCCGCCGTGCGAAGTCGGCCTCGGTCATGGCGCTGAAGTCGCCCAGCGCCGTCGGGCCTTCCAGGATGAAGTCGACCCATCCGCGCTCGACCGAGCTGACGTGCTTGATCAGGCCGCCCAGGCAGAGCTCGCTGGCGGTGGTGCGGAGTCCGGCCTGCTCGTCGGTGAGGTCGCGGGTGGTGACGCGCAGGAAGTGCCGGTGCTTGCCCAGCACCGCCAGCAGGTCGGCGCGCTCCCCGCCGGCCGCGGCGCCGGCCTGCTCGGGGGTGGTCTGCTCGGTGCCGGTCGTGGTGTCGGTCATGGTCTCCGCCTTCGTAGGTCATGTTTTCCTGGCCGAGAACTACGATAGGGGCCATGTGGGTCAGATCATGTCCTAGTTGACAGAAGATCAGGAGAACGTCGCCTGCCGCAGTCCGACCGTCCGGCGCACCGTCTCCAGTCCTGGATGAGCTCGTATCCGCCTCCGCCTTCGTAGTGACCCAGGTACGGGGCCGTGACCACCGGGTCGGCTGGGCTGGTCCGCTCGCCGAGTGCGCGGAGGGCCTGGACGGCGGGCCGGTGTTCGGCGCGGCCGGCACTCCGGACGGGCGGCCGGGGCCGGCCTCAGGTGAGGAAGCCGGCGTGGACGTGGTCGCGGTGGGTGGGGTCCGAGAAGAACTGGTTGGCGGTGCGGCCGCCGCTCAACTGCCGCGGCCCGCCGACGTTGTAGGAACCCGCGGCGGCCGCCGCACGCATGAAGCCGTCGACGAGGTCGGTCGGGGTGGCCGGGTCGACGACCGGATGGCCGTCGATCTGCCAGGTGTCGAAGGCCCGGCCCTGCGGGTGGTCGCTGGGGCGGGTGGTGCCGAAGACGTCCAGCGGGTGGCCGGAGCGCACCACGGTGACCTGGAAGGTGTGGTCACGGGCGAGGGCCAGCATCGCCTGCAGCACGCTGTCGTGGATGGTGCCGCTGCGCAGGTCCGCGACGGCCGCCGGCGGCAGCTGGATGCGCTGCTCGGCGAGGACCAGCCCGGCGGCCGTCGGCAGGGTGGCCGCGGCCTGCCCGGGCTCGGCCGGGTGCAGGGCGGTGACCGTCCAGCGCGGCTCGGCCCGGCTGAGCCGTACGTCCACCGTGGTGCCGCCCGGGGTCAGCGTGCCGTCGGCGGCCAGGGTCCACTGCCGGCAGACCACCAGCACGCTCGCCGAGTCGGTGAGGATCCCGCCGTACTGGGCGTCGACCACCTGGAGCGCGGCCTGCGGCGCGGCGGGCAGCAGGGCCCCGGCCTGGTCCGCGAGAGCCGCCGGCAGCCCGAGTGCCGCCACCCGCTGCTGCGCCGCCGCAGCGCCCTGGCCGCCGGCGCCCCACGCCCCGAGGGCCTGGACGACCTCGACGGCACGGCGTTTGACGTCCGGACTGACCTCGCCCGGGCCGGGCTCCCAGGGCGTGGTGGCGGGCAGCGCCGCCGCGGCGGAGGGAGACGCGGAAGGAGCCGCCGTAGCCGGGGAAGCCGCGGGGGCAGGGGTGCCGGACGAGGTGGCCGGGGTGGCGGGGCCGGTCGACGGGGCTGCGGAGTGGCCGCCGCTGCCGCAGCCGGCCGCGCCGAGCAGCACCGCCAGCCCGCCGGCCAGCACCGTCCGCCGCCCGGGGGCGCGGGGGAAGTCGCTCACGCCCCCACTATGAGCAACAGCCCGCCCACCGCGCGAACGGACGCGGCCGATGCCGGGCCGGCCGCCGCGGCTCCCCGTCGTGGCAGAGCTGTCGCCCACAGGAAGCAGGAGGCCGCCGGGACGGTCCCGCGGTGGGCGGGAGGCCCGGCGGCCGGGTGCCGCGTGGGGTGGGCGGGGGCTATGTGCTGGTCCGCTCGTTCACGCAGAGGATGTTCCCTTCGCTGTCCTTGAACCAGGCCGCGCGCATGCCCTCGGCCTCCGCGACGCCGTTGACGGTCTTCAGCCCCGGCAGGTCGTACTCCTCGAACGTGATGCCGCGGCCGCGCAGTGTCGCCATCTCGGCATCGAGGTCCGCGACCTTGAAGCTCGCCAGCGTGTGGGCGGCCTGCCCGGCGCTCGGCGTCTCGTAGAGGCCGAACTCCGTCCCGCCGCACTCGAAGATGAGGTCCTGCGGGGTCTCCTCGCTGAGCTTCAGGCCGAGAGTGTCGGTGTAGAAGCTCTTCGCCCGGGCCATGTCGGCGGCCGGGATGATGGCCACCAGCGGTGCGTCTCCAAGCATTGCCATCGCCTCCTCCTCCTTCCAGGCTAGGGACCTCGGCGCGGCGGCGCGCGGTGCCGGTGCGACGGGGGCGGCGGGGTGGGTGCGGCGGGGCCGTCGGTGGGCGGGGGTGTCAGGCCCGGCGCGAGGTGCCAGGGGAGGTCACCTCGGCGGTGCGGGCCCGCTGCGGGCCGCCCGCCGGCGGCATGCCCTCGGCCTGGAGCAGCGACTGGACGAGGTGGCGCCGCCGCGCCTCCTCGGGCGTCGTGCGCAGGCCCATCTCGGCGCGTGGAGAACCTGGCTACGGAGAGTGTTCGGGGTGGACGGGGCTCGGAGCAGGAGTGCCCGGTCAGTGCAGGGGCGTCTGGTCCGCCCGGCGGGGCCCGGTCAGTGCAGGGGCGGCGGGTCCGCCCGGCGGGGCCCGGCCGGGCCCGGGCTCGTGTCCGCGACCTGCGAGCCTTGACCCTGACCCCACGTCAGGCCGGACCGTGAGGGGAGCAAGGGCACAGCGCCAACACGGGTACGAGGTGGGACGGATGAGTTGGTCGGTCGGACAGGTTTCCGGCTTTGCCGGGGTCACGGTACGGACGCTGCACCACTACGACCGGTCGGGGCTGCTGTCGCCCGGCGAACGCAGCCCGGCAGGCTACCGCCTCTACAGCAGCGCCGACCTGGCCCGGCTCCAGCAGATCCTCTTCTACCGGGAGCTCGGCTTCCCGCTCGACGAGATCGCCACCATCCTGGCGGACCCGCAGGCCAACGCCGTCGACCACCTGCGGGCCCGGCGCGAGGCCCTCGCCGAGCAGATCACCCGGCTGCAGAAGCTGGTCGAGGTCGCCGAGCGGGCCATCGAAGTGCGGCGCACCGGCGTCGAGCTGACGCCCGAGGAGCGGTTCGAGGTGTTCGGGGACGTCGTCTTCGACCTCAGCTACGCCACCGAGGCCCACCTCAAATGGGGCGAGCGCGAGGGCCACCAGCAGGCCCTGGCCCGCGCGGCCGGGCACTCCAAGGAGGACTGGCGCCGGCTGATGGCCGAGGCCGCCGCCTGGCGCACCCAGCTGCTGGCGGCCTTCGCGGAGGGCGCGGCTCCCGACAGCGAACAGGTCCTGGACCTCGCGGAGGAGCACCGGCAGCACATCGGCCGCTGGTTCACCCCATGCCCGCCCGAGATGCACTGCCGGATCGCCGACGACTACGAGGCGGACGCCCGGGCCTTCGCCCTGGTCGTCCCGCCGGCGGAGCAGCAGCCGGGCCTCGCGCCCTACCTCCGCGCCGCCATCGGCGCCAACGCCCGGCGCCTGGCCGGCGGCGCCACCACGGCCCACCCCGGGGGCGAGCAGTGAGGATCCTCATCATGGCGGCCGGTTCGCACGGTGACGTCGCCCCCTACACCGGCCTCGGCGCCCACCTGAGCGCGGCCGGCCACGAGGTGGCCCTCGCCGCACCGGAGGAGTTCGCCGCGCTGGTGGGCGGGAGCGGTCTCGACTTCCGCCCGCTCCCGGCCGATCCCCGGGCGGATCCGGCCGGCGGCCAGGCCGGTGGCAGGCGTTCGTCCCTCCTCGCCAAGGCGGCCGCCTTCATCGACCGTCTCGGCGACGGGCTCGCCGATGCCGTCGCCCCCGGCGCCGACCTGCTGCTGCTCTCCGCCACCACCGCCCCGCTCGGCTGGCACCTCGCCGAGTCCCTGCGCCTCCCCAGCATCGGCGTGTACCTGCAACCCGTGCTGCCCACCGGCGAGTTCCCCCCGGTGGTCGGCGGCACCCGGTCGTTCGGCCGCTGGGGCAACCGCGCGGCCGGCGCGCTCGGCCAGCGCGTCGTCGACCGCCTGCACGCCGACGCGGCCCGCCGCCTGCGCGAGCGCCTCGGCCTGCCCGCCCTCGCGCAGAGCGCGCAGCGCCGCCGTCGGGAACAGCAGAACTGGCCGGTCCTGCACGGCTTCAGCCCCACCCTGCTGCCCCGTCCGGCGGACTGGCGGCCGGGGCTGGAGGTGGTCGGCAACTGGTGGCCCTGTGCACCGTCGGACCATCAACTTCCGCGCGAGGTCGAGGACTTCCTCCAGGCCGGGCCGCCGCCGGTGTTGGTAGGCTTCGGCAGCATGGCCGCCGGGGACGGGGAACGGCTGGGCGGGCTCGCCGTCCAGGCACTCAGGCGGGCGGGCGTGCGCGGCGTCCTCCAGTCCGGCTGGGCCGGCCTGGCCGCCACCGGCGACGATGTCCTGACCGTCGGCGAACTCCCGCACGCCCACCTCCTCCCGCGTACCGCCGCCGTCGTCCACCACTGCGGCGCGGGCACGTCCGCCGCCGGCCTGCGCGCGGGCGTGCCGGCGGTCCCCGTTCCCGTCATGGCCGACCAGCCGTTCTGGGCCGCCCGCCTGGCCCGCCTCGGGGCCGCCACCGCGCCCGTCCCGTTCGCCGAGCTGACGGTCGACCGCCTCGCGGCCGGCATCCGGCAGGCAGTCGAGGGCGGGTCCTGCCGCACGCGGGCGCGGGCCGCCGCCCGGGCGATGGCGGGTGAGGACGGCGCGGCGCGGGTCGGCGAGGCGGTCGAGAGGCTCGCCGGCGGGTGATTTGCGGTCCGGCGGTGCATCTTCGGCGCAGCGGAGCGTCTTGCGCACATGCCACACCGCCCGCGCCGGAGGGGGCGCGGGCGGTGGCGGGGTGCAACGGGGCGTCAGGAGGGCCCGTTGCCGTTGAAGGAGCCGACCACGTTGTCACCACCGGTGTTGAAGATGTCGCCGCCGGCGAGCTGGTTGGCGGTGCCGATGACGGTGATGGTCGTGGTGGTCACGGTCGGCCCGTCGGCGAAGGCCTGGGCCGGGACGGCCGCGGCGGCGCCGACGGCGGCGAGGAGGACGGCGAGGGTGCGGACGGTGCGGTACATGGCGTAATCCCTTCGTGGGCCAACTTGCTCTGCACGGTAGGGACTCGCGGCGCTGCCCCGGGGGGAATGTCACTCGGACGGGGAGTCTGGCGTGTCGTCCCGGGGAGGGCTTGGTCGCCCCCACGCCGAGGAGGGTGGTGAAACCGCTGGGGGCGGGGAGTGGATCGGTGCCGGCCGCCGCTGCCCTCGCCGCCGTCGACCCTCGGTGCCCGGCGGACGGGCCCACCGCCCCGAAGCGGCCCGGGCGCCGCCCTGGCGCTCTACAGGCCCGAAGGCCGGTACACCGTCAGGCCGTTGGGTGATTTGGCGAGCCGGAGTGCGCCGGCCGCCGGGACGCTCTCGCCGTCGACGGCGATCCGGTCCGCGGTGCCGAGCGAGTCGAGGCCGAGCGCGGTCAGCCGGGCGGAGTGGTAGACGCGGGAACGGGCGAGGGTGCCGGAGAGGAAGGCGGCGGTGAGCCTGGTGCGGGCGAACGGGCTGCCTCCGTCGACCACCCGGATGTCGAGCAGGCCGTCGGCCAGGCCGGTCCGGCGGGTGGGGGCGAACCCGGGCGGGTCGTACGCGCCGTTGCCCGCGAACAGCAGCCAGACACGGCGGCTGCGGCCGCCGGCCTCGACGGTGACCGGTTCGGCGGCGGCCAGGGCCCGGGCGACGGCCACCGCGAGGGCCGGCCACTTGCCCAGTCGGCCCTCCAACGACTCGCGCAGCCGGACGAGTTCGGGGTAGACACCGAGGCTGAAGGTGTTCAGGAAGACCCGCCGCCCGGTGTCGTCCACCGCCAGCCCGAGATCGACCCCGCACGCCGAACCGGCCGCCACCGCCTCTGCCGTCGCCTCGGGCGTGTCGATCCCGAGGTCCAGCGCGAAGTGGTCGAGCGTGCCGCCGGGGAAGACGGCCAGTGGCAGGTCGCGTTCCGCAGCCAGCGAGGCGGCGAGGGACGCTGCCGTCGCCGCCGCAGACCCCGAGTGCGCCGCCGGCCGCGGCCGCGCGGTCGGCGGCCTCGGCGAGCAGCGCGGGCAGGTCGTCGTCCGGGCCGCAGAGGCGCACGTCGGCCCGGGGGAGCAGGGCGCGCAGCCCGGCCACCGTCTCCTCCGGGTCGGCGGGCAGCAGGGCGCCGCCGCCGGAGCCGCTGTTCACCACCACCGACAGGCCCGCCCCCTCGGGCAGGGCCGGGGCCGATCGGCGGGGCGGGCCGGCGGGCGGCGGCCGGTCGTTCGACCGGGGCCACCAGCGCAGGGTCACCGCCGCCAGAGCCGCACCGAGCCCGAACCCGGCCAGCACGTCACCCGGGTAGTGCGCCCCGGTGTAGACCCGGGAGGCCCCGACGGCCGCCGCCACCGGTGCCAGCGCGGCGCCCAGCAGCGGCGCCTCGATCGCGACGCCGGTCACGAAGGCCGCCGCCGAGGCCGAGTGCCCGGACGGGAAGGAGGTCGTCACCGGCTGCCGCAGCAGCCGCCGGACGGCAGGCACCTGGTCGAGCACCGGGCGGGGCCGCCGGGTCAGCTGCTTGGCGGCGATGTTGGCCGCCGTCGAGGCCATCGCCAGCGAGCCGATCCCGCGCAGGGCCGCCCGCCGCCCCTCCCGCCCGCCGACCGCGCCGAGCACGGCCGCCGTGCCCAGCCAGAGCACCCCGTGGTCGGCGGCATGGCTCAGCCCGCGCAGCCACGGCCGGGTGCCTCGCAGGCGCGCCAGCGCCACCCGGTCGAACAGGGCCCGGTCCACCGCATCGAGTCGCCTCATACGGCGAGCCTAGGGCGACGGGCGCGGGTCGGCAGGTGTGGCGGCCCCGGGGCGGGGAGCGCCGGCTCGGCGGGGCGGAGTTCGTCAGGGCCGTGGGCTGCGTGCGGAGCGCCGACCTCTCCCCCGGCCGTTGTGGCCCCGGGTCGAGTATCCGGTTGAGTACGGGTACTCAGGTGCGGCGCCGGGGTGCGGCGAAGACTGGTCGGCAGCTCATCCGCCCATCGGAGGAACACGTCACCGCCATGCTCAGCCGCGCCGCAGCCCTCCTCGTCCCCGCCGTCGGCACCCTGCGGGTCACCGCCGACCCGGGCGCCGCCCTCGCGCCCGGGAGCATCGTCGCGGCCAACCACACCGCGCTCGCCGACCCGGCGATCGTGCTCGCCGCCCTGCGCCGCCTCGACGCGCGGCCGGTGGTGCTCGCGGCGGCCGGCCTCTGGCACGCGCCGGTGCTCGGCCGGCTGCTGCGGCGGGACGGGCACATCCCCGTCCACCGCGGTACCGGGCGCGCGGCCGAGGCCCTCGACGCGGCCGCCGACGCGCTCGCCGCCGGGCGCGTGGTGCTGATCTACGGCGAGGGCGGGCTGCCCCGGCGCCGCGACTCCGGCGAGCGGCCGCCCGGCCCGTTCCGCACCGGCCTCGCCCGGCTCGCGGCGGCCACCGGCGCGCCCGTCGTCCCACTCGGCCAGGCCGGCGCCCGCCGCGTCGCGTCCGGCGGCGCGCTGAAGCAGCTGGCCGGGCTCGCCACCGCCCCCGCCCGCCGGCCGTCCCTGCACGTCCACCTCGGCGCACCGCTGCGGCTCGGTGGCGACCCGGTCGCCGCGACGGCGGTGGTCCACGGCGCGGTGACGGCGGCCTGGCAGGTGGCAGCGGAGGCCGCGGCCCGCTGACGGGGCGGGCGGGAGGCGGCGGCATGGGCGAGGTGTGGAAGGCCAGGGGCCAGCGGCTGCAGGTGGACGCCGCCGGCAAGCGTCTGGTCCTGGACCAGTACGCCACGCCCGAGGAAGGCCGGACCGCCCTGGTCTACGCGGCAGAGACCCGTCGTCGCCCGGACGGGGCGCGAGCAGGTAGCAGGATCTTCACCCGGCGATCTTCACCCGGCGCAGGACGTCAGAGCCGGTGAGGACCCGGTTCGGGCGGGCGAAAAACGGGTTGGCCGGGGCGGTCGGGCGCCGGGATGATGCGGGTATGTCGCGTACGTTCGAAGAGCTGATTGCCGAGGCCGAGGCCGTTTCCGTCGACGGCTGGGACTTCTCCTGGCTGGACGGGAGGGCCACCGAGCAGCGGCCGTCCTGGGGGTACCAGCGGCTGCTGGGGGAGCGGCTGGGATCGGCCTCGGCCGCACTGGACATCCAGACCGGCGGCGGCGAGGTGCTGGCCGGGGCCGGGAGCTTCCCGCCGGCCATGGTCGCCACCGAGTCGTGGCCGCCGAACATCGCCAAGGCGACGAGGCTGCTGCACCCGCGGGGCGCGATCGTGGTCGCCGACCCGGACGAGCCGCCACTGCCCTTCGCCGACGAGGCGTTCGACCTGGTGACCAGCCGGCATCCGGCGACGGTCTGGTGGGCGGAGATCGCCCGCGTGCTGCAGCCCGGCGGCACCTACTTCGCGCAGCACGTCGGGCCGGCGTCGGTGTTCGAGCTGGTCGAGTACTTCCTCGGGCCGCAGCCCGAGGCGCGCCTCGGCCGGCACCCCGACGGCGAGAGCGCCGGCGCGCGGGCGGCCGGTCTGGAGGTGGTGGACCTGCGGTCGGAGCGGCTGCGTATCGAGTTCTTCGACATCGGGGCGGTGGTCTACTTCCTGCGGAAGGTGATCTGGATGGTGCCCGGCTTCACCGTCGACGCCTACCGCGACCGGCTGCGCGAACTCGACGCGCTGATCCGGGCGGAGGGGCCGTTCGTCGCGTACTCGGCCCGCGTCCTGTTCGAGGCGCGCAAGCCGGTCTGAGCCGGCACCCTGTCGTCGGTCTTCGGGTCTCCAGGTCTTCCGTCTTCCGGTCGGGCGCCCGGGTCACCCCCGACAGGTGAGGCCGGGTTCGGGACGGCGGGCTAGCCTGGTGGGAGGGGCCGGCCTGACGGGCGGGTCCGTGTGGCTCCCGGCCGCGGCCCCGGGCCCGAACCGGTCGAGGCCGCCGGTCCGGGCAGTGGCGTGCGGATCGAGGGCGGTTGGCCGAGGCGCGCGGATGCGCCGGCCGCCCGCCACCGTGTGCCCCCTTCGGCGGGGCCATCCGCGCCCCGGTCCCGGTCACCCGGCCTCACCGCCCAGGAATCCAGGAGCTGTTGTGAGCAACGAACCCAGCGGATCGGGCGAGCTGGACGAACCCGGCCCCATCGACTACGTGGTCATCGAATTCCCCGGCAGCCGGTTGACCGGTGAGGGGATGCCGCTCCTGGTCGACCTGGTCGATCGCGGCATCATTCGGATCCTCGACCTGACGTTCGTCACCAAGCAGGACGACGGCACGGTGACCGGACTCGAGCTGGCCGACGTGACCGGCGACGGGGAGCTCGACCTCACCGTTTTCGAGGGCGCCTCCTCCGGCCTGTTCGACGAGGGCGACCTCACCGAGGCCGGGACCCTGCTCGCGCCCGGCGACTCCGCCGCCGTCCTCCTCTACGAGAACCTGTGGGCCGCGCCCCTGGCGGCGGCCCTGCGCCGCGCGGGGGCCCGCATGATCGCAGGCGGCCGTGTTCCGGTCCAGGACGTCATCGAGGCGCTGGAGGTGCTCGACTCCACGACCTGACCGGCCGCAACGACAGGTCCGATACTCGTACCGTCCCTTTCTCACACCACTGGCAGGAAGCCATGCCCGGACTACTTCGGGGAGTCGCTCGTACCGCGGTCGTCGCCGGAACGGCCACCGCGGTCTCCAACCGCGTCTCCCGCCGTCAGGCCGGCCGCTGGGCCCAGCAGGAACCGGCCGCGGCCCAGCAGCAGGCCTACACCGAGCCGCCGCCCCCGGCGGCCCCGGCACCCGTCTCCATGGACGAGAAGGTCAGCCAGCTCAAGGAACTCGCCGCCCTCAAGGAACAGGGCATCCTCACGGAGGAGGAGTTCGCCGCCCAGAAGGCCCGCATCCTCGGCGGCTGACACGGGGCGCGGGCTGAGCCGCCGCCAGAGCCGCCGACCGAGACCTGCAACACGCCGTACCGACGGCATCCGGCGGGCCCGCCACGGGGCCGGGCCCGCCACTGGCGCGGGCCCGTGCCGGACGACCGCACGGACGACCTGGAGCCGACATGGACCGGTGGAAGCCCCTGATCGTGCTCGCGATCGCGCAGTTCGTGATGGTGCTCGACGCCTCGGTGATGAACGTCTCGATCAGCCAGCTGGTCGAGGACTTCGACACCGAGGTCACCGCGATCCAGGCGGTCATCACCCTGTACACGCTGGTGATGGCCGCCTTCATGCTGACCGGCGGCAAGCTCGGCGACATGTTCGGCCGGCGCCGCATGTTCGCCCTGGGCCTGGTCGTGTACGGGGTCGGGTCCGCGCTGACCGCGGTCGCGCCCACCGTCTGGATGCTCGCGATCGGCTGGTCGGTCATCGAGGGCCTCGGTGCGGCCCTGGTCCTGCCCGCTCTCGCCGCACTGGTGGCCGGCTCCTACACCGGCCGCGCCAGGGCCACGGCCTACGGCGTCATCGGCGGCGTCGCGGGCGCGGGCATCGCCGTCGGCCCGCTGCTGGGGGGCTGGGTCACCACGTACCTGACCTGGCGGCTGGTGTTCGCCGGTGAGGTCGTCCTCGTCGTGCTGATCCTGCTCCTGATGCGCTGGATCCCGCCCGAGGCCGCGCCGGCCGACCGCGTCCGGCTCGACGCGGGCGGTGTGGTGCTGTCGGCGGCCGGCCTCGCCCTGATCGTCCTCGCGGTGCTGCAGAGCGGCACCTGGGGCTGGGTGACTCCGCGCAATCCGCCGTTCACCGTCCTCGGATTCGCCCCCACCTTGTTCGTCGTCGCGCTCGGCGGCCTGCTGCTGTACCTGTTCTGCGTGCACCAGCGCCGTCGTGAAGCGCACGGCCTCGAACCCCTGGTCTCGCTCGACCTGTTCGGCAACCGGCCGCTGCGCGCGGGGCTGGCGACGCTGTTCAACCAGAACACCATCCTGCTGGGCACGTTCTTCGTCATCCCGCTCTATCTTCAGGTCGTCCAGGGGCTCGACGCCTTCGAGACCGGGCTCCGGCTCCTTCCGGTCTCGATCACCATGCTCGGCGCGTCGATGTGCGGCTCCCTGCTGCTGCGCATCGCCTCACCGCGGGCCATCGTCCGTGCGGGACTGCTCGTCCTGCTGGCCTCCAGCCTGTGGCTCATCACCGCGATCGGCCCGGATCTGGAGGGCGCCTCGTTCTCCGGGTCGATGGCCCTGCTGGGCCTGGGGATGGGCATGCTCGCCTCCCAGCTCGGCAACACCGTGCAGTCCAGCGTCGGAGAGGCGGACCGCAGCGAGGCCGGCGGCCTGCAGTACACCGCGCAGAACCTCGGTTCCTCGCTCGGGACGGCGCTGATCGGCGCGATCCTCATCGGTGCCCTGGCCGGGTCCGTGACCGGACGGATCGAGAGCGATCCGCGGATCTCGGAGGCCGTCGCCGGGCAGGCGGCCGTCCACGTCGAGGCGGGCGTCTCCTTCGTCCCCGCCGACCAGGTGGCCACGGCTCTGGCCGGGCGGCCCGATGTGCCGCCGCAGGAGGCCGCCGCGATCGTCGAGGCCTACCAGGACGCGCAGATCACCGGTCTCAAGGCCGCCGTCCTTGCCTGTGCCGGGATCACCGCCGCGAGCTTCCTGTTCACCGGAAACCTTCCGTCCCGGTCCGTCCCGCGCCGAGCCGCCGCCGGCGCCCCGCCGCACGGGGAATGACCGGAGCGGGCGGGAACCGGGGCAGCAGGGTACGACCGACCGCCACGCGGTAATCCCCGTGCGGTCGGACGCCGGACCGGGTGGTTTCGGCCAGCGGGGCGGGAACCGGCGGGATAGGCGGTCTTGCCGGGACGGGCGGGGCAGCGCTTCCATGACGGCATGGGTCCACGCGAGCTCGTTCTGATGACCGATCACAGCTCGACCGAGGGTAGCCGGGAGACCCTGTCCGCCGCCGTACGGCTGCTCACCGGCCGAGAGCCCGTCCAGCTCGACGCGCGGCACTTCATGACCGGCGGCACCGGACGGATCATCCGGGCGGGGCAGGACGGCGCGGTGCAGGACGGCGCGGGGCAGAACGGCGCCGGGCAGGGCGGCGCCGGGCACGACGACGCCGAGCACGACGGCGTCACGCCGGACGGCGCGGCACCGGGCTGGTCCGGACACGGCGGCGCCGTCCGTCTGGAGGTGCCCGCCGAGGGCGTCGCGGTGACGGCGGAGGCGGTGCTCGTCTACGAGATCCCGCCGCACCGGCGCCGCGACTTCGAGGCGTGCCAGCGGCAGTTGCGCGAGTACGGCGCCCGGTCGCTCGGCACGGACACCGACGCCTGGCGGGCGGCCACCGAGAAGAACCGCACCGTCGAGCGGTTCGCCCGCGACGGCATTCCGCAGATGCCCACCATCGCGCTCTCCCGGCCGAGCCCCGAGGCCGCCGCCGAGGCGTTCGACCGGCTCGGCGGAGACGTCTGGGCACGCCCGACCGTCGGCATGGGCGGCAACGACGTCTTCCACGTCACCACCCTCGCCCAACTCGCCGCCGCCGCACGCCACTACGCCGCGGCGGGCGCCGACTGGCTGCTCGCCCGCGACGCCGGGAACTTCACCGCCGACGGCCGTCGCCACCAGTACCGTGTGGTGGTGCTCAACGGGCGGGTCGTCCGCGCGGTGGAGCATGTGCAGCCGGACCCGGACGCGCCCTGCAACGAGTGCCAGGGCGCCGTCTCCACCCTGCTGAATGAGTCAGAACTGCCCGCCGGACTCGCCGAGTTGGCGGTGTCCGCGACCAAGTCGCTGGGCCTTCCGCTGGCCGGGGTGGACCTCGCGGCGGAGAACGGCGGGGTGGTCTTCGAGGTCAACGTCCACCCGGTGTTCGGCACCGTCGGCGGCCTGGAGACCGTCGCCGTCCCGTACGCCGCGGCCCACCTCGCGCCGCGGTAGCGGGCCGGCTGCGAGGCGTCGTTCCCGGTCCGCGACTGGCCCCCGCCCGGTCCGCGACCGTCCCCGCCCGGTCGGCTCCCGGCCCCCGGCCGGAGGGAGGATGGTCGAGGGGAGGGCCGGGAGGGTACTAGACTCGGTGAGGTTGTGAAGGCACCTCGTTCGGTGAGGCGTCGCCATGGACACAGGCCACTGACCCCACGACGTCGAGAGACGCCCAGGTTCAGGACAGGTCTCCCCGGCCTAAGGGGTGACCCCAAGTGGCTGCACCCCCGGGTGCTACGCCGTGGCGTGCCAAAGCTCTGACGAGATCAGGGGTGCCCACCCGTCCCGCGGCCCTGTGTGCCCGTGGCCGCGCGGGGTGGATCCTCCTGAAGGCCCGGTAACGGCGATGAAGGCCCGGTAACGGCGACCCGGTGTGCGGGCGCCCGACGGCAAGGAGGTGAGAGCTGTGGATTCCAGTAGTCCGGGCCGAAGTCGGCCCCGTCCCAGGATGTCCCCCTCATCTCCTGGCACCCGGCACCCCTCCTCCCGTACCGCTCCCGCCTCCTGCCGCCGCGCCGCCCGCTGACATCTCGGGCGCCGCCGCGCGGCCGGGCGCCGTGCGCGGTGGAGGACGGCCGGGCGCCTCCCCTTCCTGCCCCGCCCGGCGACCACGGTCCCCGGAGCGGCGGCCACCGAACCGTGGAGGTACCCGCCATGTCCGACTGGCGTGTGCGCGCCGTGCGCGCGAGCAAGCGTCCGTTCTCCCGTCCCGTCACCGCCACCGCCGGCAGCGGTGACGCCCAGCCGGCGCCCGAGCACTCGATGGACCCGCGGCACGAGCAGCCCACCGAGCCGGTGACGCTGGAGCGTTCCGTCGTGGACGCGGCGGTCTACCGCGACGGCCACCGGGTCGGGGAGCCGGCCGGCCTGGCCGACGTCTACCGCCAGCTGCCCGGCAAGCCCGGCACGATGGCCTGGATCGGGCTGTTCCGGCCAGCCGAGGCCCAGCTGCTGGAGGCCGCCGAGAGGTTCGGCCTGCACGAACTGGCCGTCGAGGACGCCATCGTCGCCCACCAGCGGCCCAAGCTGGAGCGCTACGGCGACACCCTCTTCGTCGTGCTGCGCGCCGCCCGGTACCTGGACGACGTGGAGGAGGTCGACTTCGGCGAGATCCACCTCTTCGTCGGCCCCGACTTCGTCCTCACCGTGCGCCACTCGCAGGCGCCCGACCTGTCCGCCGTCCGCAGCCGGCTGGAGGCCGACCCGGAGCTGCTCGCACTCGGCCCCGAGGCGGTGCTGTACGCGGTGCTGGATGCGGTGGTCGACGGCTACGCGCCGGTGATCGCCGGACTCCAGCACGACATCGACGAGATCGAGACCGAGGTGTTCGGCGGCGACCCGCAAGTCTCCCGGCGCATCTACGAGCTCTCCCGCGAGGTCATCGAGCTCCAGCGGGCCACCCGGCCACTGCTGGAGATCATGAAGAGCCTGGAGGCCGGCTTCGGCAAGTACGGCACCGACGACGAGCTCCAGCGCTACCTGCGCGACGTGGCCGACCACGCCACCTACGCCGCCGAGCGGGTGGACGGCTTCCGGCAGATGCTGCAGAACATCCTCACCGTCAACGCGACCCTGGTCTCGCAGCGGCAGAACGAGGAGATGAAGCAGCTCGCCGAGGCCGGGCACATGCAGAACGACGAGATCAAGAAGATCTCCTCGTGGGCCGCCATCCTGTTCGCACCCACGCTGGTGGGAACGATCTACGGCATGAACTTCGACCGCATGCCGGAGCTGAAGTGGGCCTTCGGCTACCCGTTCGCGATCGCCCTGATGGCGCTCGTCTGCACCGGGCTCTACCTGGTGTTCAAGCGCCGCAACTGGCTCTGACCCGGTCTCACCGCCGGCGCGCGTCAAGAAGGCGTCAAGAGGGAGGGCCGGCGGCGTCAAGGAGGCGTCAGGACGGCCCGGCCCCCGATCGCCCGGGCATAGCGTCGGTGGTGAGGAAACGGTTCCGCTTCTGCTTCGTGGGGGAGCACGAGCGGGGCCGTTCTACGGGGGAGGGGGACGCGCGGCCATGGCCACGGCGGGTTCGGGTACAGCGGGTGCGGGCACGATGGCCGGCTCGGGCAGGACAGGCCCACCGGGGGAGGTGGCGCCCGGACCGGCCGCCATCGCACCCCGGGCCGCGACCACGGCGCGCGTCCTCCGGCTCCGCGCCGGCCGGCCGCTGCCCTGGACCACCCCGCGCCTGGTCCGCGCCCTCACCGCGCTCTGCCTGGCTGCCCTGCTCGGTTCGGGCGCAGCGGCTGCCGCCGTGCTGACCGGCGCCCGCGCCGACACCGACACCATCGGCCACCGCGACGCCCCGCAGGCAACCCGCGCCGCGGACCTCTACTTCGCGCTCAGCGACATGGACGCCCAGGCCGCCAACCTCCTGCTGCTCGGCGCCGACCCGGACTTCGCGCCGCTGCGCCGCCAGACGCTCGACACCTACGAGCAGCGCCGCACCCAGGCGGACGCGGACCTCCAGCGGGCCGCCGAGGCCGCGGCCGGCGACCCGGCCGGACAACGCGCTGTGCAGACCGCGCTCGGCCAACTCGGTGGCTACGAAGCGCTGGTGGCCCGCGCCGAACTGCTGGAGGAGCAGGCCGGCGCCCCGGCCGGGCAGCCCTCCCCGGCCGCGCTGGACGCCTACCGCCAGGCCACCGACCTGTTGCGGCAGCGGCTGCTGCCCGCCGCCGACGAGGTGGGCGCGGCGAGCGGCGCCACCGTGGACCGCGTCTACAACGAGGGACGCGCCGGTCTCGCCACCGGCCGCTGGTGGCTGCTCGGCACCGGCCTGCTCGCGCTGGCCGCCCTCGCCGGGCTCCAGCGGCTGCTGACGGTGCGCTACCGCCGCCTGGTCAACCCGCCGCTCGCCGTCGTCACCCTGCTGACTGCCGTGGCCCTGGCGGTCGGGCTCCACCTGGTGACCCGGGCGGACGAGCATCTGGTGGTCGCCAAGAGCAATGCCTATGACTCGGTGATCGCGCTCAGCCGGGCCCGCGCGGTCGCGTACGACCTGAACGCCGACGAGAGCCGCTACCTCACCGACCCGGCCCGCGCCGCCGCGTACCAGCAGAGCTTCCTGGACAAGACCCAGGCCGTCGCCCGGGTCGACGGTGCGACGCTCGCCGACTACAACGCCCTTCTGGCCACCGCCGCGGGCCGCCACCGCGCCGACCATGCGGTCGTCCCGTTCGGCGGTTTCCTCGGCACCGAGCTGCGCAACGTCACCTTCCCCGGCGAGCAGGAGGCCGCCGAGCGGGTGCTCGCGGCGTTCCAGGCGTACCAGCTGGACGACCGGCGGATCCGCGAACTGCGCGACGCCGGGCGGTTGAAGGAGGCGGTCACGCTCAACACGGGCCTGGCGCCCGGGCAGTCCAACTACGACTTCGAGCGGCTGGGGCGCGCGATCGGGGACACCCTCGACGTCAACGCCCGGGCCATGGACGAGGCCGTCGCGGCGACCGACTCGGACCTCGACACCACCACGGCCGCCCTCGGCGCGCTGGTGCTGGCGGCGGCGCTCGCCCTGACGGCGGTGGGTGTCCGCCCGCGACTGCGGGAGTACCGGTAGGGCGTGGACGGGTGCGCGGAGGGGCCGGCCGCATCAAACTGAACAAAGGTGTTCGACTTATCGGTCGACCGTGGCTAACCTAAACCGAACATAACTGTTCGAGTTAGGGGGCTCTTCATGCACGGACCCACGCACGGACCCACGCACGCCCACAGCCACCCGGTGGCGCCGCCGCACGCCGGCCCCGTCCCCGGCCCGGCGAGGTGGCGTGCGCTCGCACTGCTCTGCGCGGCCTAGTTCATGCTGATCGTCGACGTGACGGTCGTGAACGTAGCCCTTCCGTCGATCGCCGAGGACCTCGCGCTCGGCCGATCCGGCCTGACCTGGGTCGTCGCCGCCTACGCACTCACCTTCGGCGGACTGCTGCTCCTCGGCGGGCGGCTCGCCGACCAACTGGGCCGTCGGCGTGCCTTCCTGGCCGGACTGACGGTCTTCACCACGGCCTCGCTGCTCTCCGGGCTCGCCTGGAGCGGCGGCGCCCTGATCGCCGCCCGCGCCGCCCAGGGCGTCGGCGCGGCGCTGCTCTCCCCGGCCGCCATGTCGATCATCACCACGACCTTCCACGGGCCCGAACGCCACCGGGCCCTCGGCATCTGGGGCGCGGTCGGCGGCAGCGGGGCGGCGCTCGGCGTGCTCATCGGCGGCATCCTGACGGACGGGCCCGGCTGGGCCTGGACCTTCTTCGTCAACGTCCCCGTCGGCCTCGCCGTTCTGGCGCTCCTGCCGCGCCTCGTCCCCGCCCAGGCTCCCCGGCCCCAGGGCGAGCCGCGGCCGCCCGCGATCGACCTCCCGGGCGCCGTCACCGGCACGGCCGCCGTCGCGCTGCTCGTCTACGGCCTGGTGCGCGCGGGCGAGGCGGGCTGGCGCAGCCCCGGCGTCCTCGCCCCGCTGGCCGCCGCCGCGACAGCCGCCGCCGCCTTCGTGCTCGTCGAGCGCCGGGTGCCCCAACCACTCCTCCCGCTGGGCCTGCTGAGGGACCGGCGGGTCACCGGTGGAACGGTGCTCATGCTCCTCGCCTCCGGCCTGCTGCTCGCCGGCTTCTTCCTCTCCTCCTGGTACGTGCAGCACCGACTCGGCCGCACCCCGCTCGGGACGGGACTGCTCTTCCTCCCCGCCGCCGTCGGCACGATCGTCGGCGCGCACGGCGCGGCCCACGCCCTCGGCCGGTTCGGGTTCCGGCCGACCGCCGTGACCGGCTTCACGGTGGCCGGCGCGGGTGCGGCACTGCTGGCCCGGCTGCCGGGCGACGGCAGTGCGGTGGTGGACTTCCTGCCCGGGTTCACGCTGCTCGCGGTGGGGCTGGGCGCCGGATTCGTCAGCGCCACCACGACGGCGATGAACGGCGTCGGGCACGACAACGCCGGGCTGGTCTCCGGCCTCGTCAACACCGGCCACGAACTCGGCGGCGCCCTCGGCGTCGCACTAGCCTCGCTCCTCGCCGGATCGAGCCTCGCCGGCACCGACGGCCTGTCCGGCCTCCGCACAGCCTTCGCGGTAGCGGCGGTCACCGCCGTCGTCACGGCGGCGCTCGCCCTCCGGCTGGTACCGCCGGGCCGGCCGGAGGCGACCGACGGCCCGGTGTTCGCCCACTGAGCCCCGCCGGGCCCGGCCGGGTCCCGCCGGGTCCCACCCGGCCTCGGCAGGCCAGGCGGGCACTTGACGCCGCAGGCCCGGCGGGCGCCTGAGCTCCGCGGGGCCCGACCCGATCCCCGCGTAGGCTGCCGCCATGACACCGACCGACAGCCCGCGCCGCACGCCGACCGCACGGCGCGCCGACGCGGAACGCAGCATCACCGCGATCCTCGACGCCGCCCTGGTCTGCTTCGGCCGCAGCCCCGACGCGACGATGACCGAGATCGCGAAGGCGGCGGGCGTCGGCCGGGTCACCCTGTACGGGCACTTCAACTCCCGTGAGGCCGTGCTCGACGCGCTCCTGGAACGCACCCTCGCCGAGATCGACGCCGCCGCCGACACCGTCGGCCTGGAGACCGGCCCGGCGGCCGACGCCCTGGGCCGGCTCCTCGGCACGCCCCACCTCCTCGAACGCTTCTCCGGCCTCCACGCCGCCGCCGTCCGCCACCTCGGCCCGGAGGACGTCCGGCGCCGGCACGACCCCGTCCTCCAACGCCTCGACCACCTGATCGCCCGCGGCCAGGACGAGGGCGCCTTCCGCCGCGACCTCCCGCGCCCCTGGCTCATCACCAGCATCTACGCCCTCGTCCACGCCCTCATCGGCGAGATCGAGAGTGGCCGCCTGCCGGCCGAGGACGCGGCCGCCACCCTGACCTCGACGGTCCTGGGCCTGCTCGCCCCGTACTCGCCGCACGGGCGGTAGCGCGGGCGGTCGCCGGCCGAGTCACAACTCGGGCTCGCTGTACGTTCGTTGGCCGGCGCTCGTGCGTCCGGGCCGGGATGCTCGATGGACCGGGGACCGGGGGACCGGGGGACCGGCGAGCCGGGGGCAGTGAGGGGCAGCCGTGGGGGAGCGCGAGGAGCGGGGCGATGGCGGTCCACAGCTGTCGGCGGAGCCCCCGAGAGGCCGTGCTACCCGGCGGCCTCGCCGGCCAGGCGGGCGAACTCGGCCTCCGGGTCGAGCTGCGCCCGGTAGTCGAAGTGCAGTGGCAGGGTGCCGTCCGGGCCGGCGAAGGCGGTGAGCGGGGCCGCGCCGGCCGGGAGCAGCCGAGAGGCCTTCCACTGCTGGGCGAGGACGGCGAGCGGCGCGCCGTCACCGGCTGTCGCGATCCAGGTGGCCCGCCCGCCGGCGATGGAGGCGAGGTAGCCGGAGGCCAGGATCCCGTCGACGAGCGACTGGACGGAGGTGCCGTCCGGAACGTCCAGCGTTCCGGCGTGCGGCGCCGACACGTCGTCGCCCATCGCGACGCTGTCCCGGGTCAGTTGGACTCTCATGCGGGCAGCCTAGACGAGTGGGGTCCGATGTTCCCCGGTGATGGTGTGACCGGGGGAGCTACCGGGTGAAACGGCGTCAGTGGCGTCGGATCCGGCCTGCGGATCCGCCGCCTCGCCCGGGTGCTGCCCGTTTGACAAACCCGCTTGCCGGAGCGGCAGATAGTAGGCATGGCCCATTCCCACCACACCGACGATGCCGCGGACACACCCGGTGCCACCGAGGAGCTCTCCAGCGTCCTGGACGCGGTGGGCCCCCGGCTGCGGGCGCTGCGGCGTGAACGGGGCACCACCCTGGCCCGGTTGAGCGAGGCCACCGGGATCTCCCTGAGCACCCTCTCCCGCCTGGAGTCCGGCGGGCGCAAGCCCACCCTGGAACTGCTGCTGCCGCTGGCCCGGGAGTACCGGGTCCCCCTGGACGAGCTGGTCGGCGCCCCGGCCACCGGGGACCCGCGGGTCCACGCCCGCCCGTTCACCCGGGGCGGCCAGACCTTCGTCCCACTCACCCGCCACCTCGGCGGGCTGCACGCCTACAAGCAGATCATGCCCCCGGGCTTCCGGGCCGGCCCCGAGGTGGAACCCAAGGTGCACGAGGGCCACGAGTGGGTGTACGTCCTGGCCGGCCGGCTGCGCCTGCTGCTCGGCTTGCAGGACTTGGTGCTGACGGCGGGTGAGGCGGCCGAGTTCGACACCCGGATCCCGCACGCCTTCGGCAACGCCGGGCCGAACGCGGTCGAGTTCCTCAGTCTGTTCGGCGCCCAGGGCGAGCGCATGCACGTCCGGGCGCGGCCGGGAACCTCCGATCGTTAGCTGACAGCGGGGGTTCCGTCCGGACCCCGCAGGCCGTTGGGAGGGGCCCGGGATGAGTGGCGAGAACACTGCGGAGACCGGCGGGGCGGGTGGGGCATCGGACCCGGGCGGTGCGGCCGGCCGGAGCGAGGTGATCGTCACCGACGAACTGGCGGGCGGCGGTGCGGAGTCCGAGAGCGTGGCGGAGTCCGGAAGCACCCCGGAGCCTGGGACCGGGGCTGAGCCCGACGCCGACGGGGAGCCGGAGCGCGGTCGGTCGGAGCGCAGGAAGCGCCCGTTCTGGCAGGAGCTGCCGATCCTGGTGGTGGTCGCCCTGCTGCTCTCACTGGGCATCAAGACCTTCTTCGTGCAGGCGTTCTCGATCCCCTCGGGTTCGATGCAGCACACCCTGGAGAAGGGCGACCGGGTGCTGGTCGACAAGCTGACCCCGTGGTTCGGGGCCACGCCCGAGCGCGGTGAAGTGGTGGTCTTCCGCGACCCGGGCGGCTGGCTGGAGACGGCGCCGGAGGAGTCCGGCAACTCCGTCGTCCGGGGCATCAGGAAGGCGCTCAGCCTGGTCGGCCTGATGCCCTCGCAGGACGAGAAGGACCTGATCAAGCGGGTGATCGCGGTCGGCGGCGACACCGTCGAGTGCAACGCCGGCAGCCCGGTGAAGGTGAACGGCGTCGCGCTGGACGAGCCGTACATCTACCCGGGGGCGACGCCCTGCGGCGAGGCGCCGGTCGGCACGGTCAAGGTCCCCAAGGGCCGGATCTGGGTGATGGGCGACCACCGCAATGCCTCCCGCGACTCCCGCTACCACGTCAGCGAGCCCGGCGGCGGCTTCGTCCCGGTGGACAACGTGATCGGGCGCGCCTTCGTCGTCGCCTGGCCGGTGGGTCACTGGGACACCCTGTCCGTCCCCGGCACCTTCGACCGGAAGGCCCTCGACAACCAGCAGGCGCAGGCCGGTACGGGTGCGGTGGGCGGGGCCGGCGGCGCCGACCCGCTGGAGGGGCTGCCGGCTCCGGAGGCCGCCGCGCTCGCTGCCGTCGTCCCGCCGGCCCTCTGGCAGCGCCGCCGGGCCGCCCGCCGGACGGATGCCAAGGAGGCGGGCAGTGCGACGTCCTGACCGCCTCGGCTCAAGGACGCGACGGGCCCGCCTCGCCTGCGGCCGGGAGGTTCCGACGGGCGCCGCGTTCGCCGAGAGTCGACCTCACCAGTGATCAGACCGGGTCCTCGTCAGTCCGCGAGGGCATCGCGCGTGGACGCAGGACGTCCATGCCGATCACGATCGCGCATGTACACCACTCAGTCGAGACAGAACTCGTTGCCCTCGACGTCCTGCATCAACTGGCACGACTCGTTCTCGTCATCGGCAAGCAGCAGTTTCCCGCGTACCGCGCCGAGCGCGACCAGTCGTGCGCATTCGGCCTCGAGTACGGCGAGGCGCTCCTCACCCACGAGCCCGGTGCCGACCCGCACGTCGAGATGCACCCGGTTCTTGACGACCTTGCCTTCAGGAACGCGCTGGAAGTACATGCGCGGGCCCACACCCGAGGGATCCATGCAGACGAACCCCGAGTCCTGACGCTCAGGCGGCAGTGAGAGATTGAAGTCGTCCCAGGTGGCAAACCCCTCCGGCGGCGGCGGGACGACGTACCCCAACACCTCGCACCAGAAACGAGCGACGCGCTCAGGCGATGCGCAGTCGAAGGTGATCTGGACCTGCTTGATCGATGGCATCGGCCCATCATAGAGGCGGGGTCTTTCGTCGGACCGTCGAGTTGAAGGACTCACGGCCCGGGGTGCTGCTGCCGGCCGGCGGGCGCCGTCCGGTCCACCTGGCCGGGATTGGCCCTGGCCGCCGCGCCCCGCATCCGTCGAGGATGGGTGGCATGAACGACTTCCCCGGCGCGCTGCGCCCCGAGAGCCGGACCGTCCACCCGCCCGTCCAGGAGGTGACCGGCAGCCGCCCGCTGGGGGTGCCGCTCCACCAGGGCCACCTGTTCGCCTTCGAGGACTCCGACTCGCTGGTCCAGGCCTTCACCGCCCCGGACCAGGCGTTCTTCTACAACCGGTTCGGCAACCCGACCGTCCGCTCGCTGGAGACCGCGGTGGCCGGCCTGGAGGGCGGCGCAGGCGCGATCGCCACCGCCTCCGGCATGGGCGCGATCAACACCGTCCTGCTCGCCCTGCTGCGCTCCGGGGACCACGTCATCGCCCAGCAGAGCCTCTATGGCGGCACCTTCGCGATGCTCGCCGACCTGACCCGGCGCTGGGGCATCGAGGTCACCCACGTCCGCGGCGACGACCCCGCCGAGGTGCGGGCCGCGCTGCGCCCCAACACCCGGCTGCTGCACCTGGAGACCATCTCCAACCCGACCACCCGGGTCACCGACCTGCCCGCTCTGCTCGCCGTCGCCCGCGAGGCCGGGGTGGTCGGCGTGGTCGACAACACCTTCGCCAGTCCGCTGCTCTGCCGGCCCATCGAGCACGGTGCCGACATCGTGATCCACTCCGCCACCAAGTACCTCGGCGGCCACGGTGACGTACTGGCGGGCGTCGCCGTCTTCGCCGACCCCGAACTGCACCGCGCCGTCTGGCACTACGCCACCGAACTGGGCGCCTCGGCCGACCCGTACGCGGCCTGGCTGACCCTGCGTGGAATGCAGACGCTGGCACTGCGGATGCGCCGCCACTGCGACACCGCGCTCGACCTGGCCGGCCGGCTCGCCGCGCACCCGGCCGTCACCGCCGTCCACTACCCGGGCCTGCCCGCGCACCCCGACCACGAGTTGGCCCGCCGTCTGCTGCCCGAGGGCCACGGCGGCGTGCTCGCCTTCGACCTGGCCGGCGGCCGCGAGGCGGCCCGCGCCCTCACCGAGTCGGTCCGGCTCGCCTCCCTCGCCCCCTCCCTCGGCGGCGTGCACACCCTGATCATCCACCCGGCCAGCACCTCGCACCGTCAGCTGGGCGACGCCGAACTGGCCGCCGCCGGCATCGGCCCCGGCACCGTCCGCCTCGCGGTCGGGATCGAGCACCCCGAGGACCTCTGGACCGACCTCGACCAGGCACTCGCCAAGCTCTGACCAGGCGTCAGCACCCGGGCGGGGGCGCGGCCGTCGGCAGTGCTTGCCTTGCGCCGTAAGGCCCCGACGGCATCCGCTCCCGCCCGGGACGCGCGTGATCACGTGATCAGGCGTTCCCGCGTCAGGCGTCCCCGCGCGGGCGGATGCCGTCGAGGGCGAGTTCGATGAAGCGGCGCCAGTCGCCGTGGCCGGTGCGGATGGCTCCGGACATGCAGCCCACGAGGGTGTAGACATCGGCGACGGTGAGATCGTGCCGGAGGGTGCCGCTCGCACGCCCCTGGTCGATCAGTGCCCCGACCGCGCTTTCGAGTTGGGCGAGCATCTCGCCCCTGGGCGCCGACGTGCCCACTGCCGCCGCGAGGGACGCGGACAGCCCCCGGTCCTCGGCGAGCATCCGGCCGACGTGGTGGAGGTACCGGACCAGCCCCTGTCCGGACTCGGGGTCGCGCAGGCCTTCGGTGCGGGCGAATTCGAGGATCTCGGCGAACCGGTGCTCCGCGGTGGCCTCGACCAGGGCCTGCCGGGTCGGGAAGTGCCGGTACACGGTGCCCATGCCGACCCCGGCGGCGCGTGCCACCTCCGGCATCTGGACGTCGTCGCCGCGTTCCTCGAACAGGGCGCGCGCGGCTGCCAGGACGCGGGCACGGTTGCGTTCGGCGTCGGCACGCGGCTTGCGGGCACCGGGTGTTGAGGGCGTCGGCGGCGTTGACAACGCGACCACTCTCCTGTCTAAATCTAAACGGAATCGGATTCCGGTTCCGATTATGCCATGCGAGGAGAGGCTGAGCCATGTCCGAAGGTCGTTTCATCCTGCTCGAACCGGGTGCCGCCCGCCCGGGGCGGATCCCGCTGCCGCCCGCGTTCGCCGTCAAGGCGTCGACCACCGACACCGAGGGCCGGCTCTCGCTCCTGGAGGTGACCGTCGCGAAGGACATCCCGCGACACACCCACCACCAGGCGGACGAGTGCGTCTACGTGCTGGACGGTGTCCTCGCGATCGAGTTCGACGAGGTGACGCACCTGGCGCCGAAGGGAACGTTCGCCCTGCTGCCGCGCGGCATCCCGCACGCGCTCCGCCGCGCCTCCGACCCGCCCCCGCGCGTCCTGCAGATCTCCTCGCCCGGCGGTTGGGAGCAGTACGTCGAGGACCTCATCGAGGCCGGGCCCACCGTCCTCACCGACGGAGAGCTGGACCCGGCGAAGATCAACCCGATCGCGGCCCGGCACCACATCAGCTACGACGAGCGGGACTGAGCGCCCCCGCACGAGGGCGGTCACCGTCGTCGCTCCGTGGGCGGTCAGCGCAGTGCGGCCGCCGCAGGCCCCGACCCGTCCGCCCGTGGTCGTGGCCGGGCCGCCAGGACGGCGATGTCGTCCTCGGCGGCCGGGGCGGTCGGGCCGGTGGGGGCGAGGGCGTGCAGGACGGCGTCGAGCAGGTCGTCCAGCTCGCCGCCTGCGGGCAGACGGAGGGCGGCGAGGCGGGCGAGGGAGGCGTCGATGTCCTCGTTCCGTCGTTCGACCAGGCCGTCGGTGTACAGCAACAGCGTTTCGCCGGGCAGCAGTTCGCGGGTGGTCTGCTCGTAGCCGCCGAGGCCGGTGCCGAGGGGCGGGCCGGTGGGGATCTGCAGCAGTTCGGTCGGGCGGCCGGGGGAGATCAGGGCGGGCGGGAGGTGGCCGGCGCTGGAGAGGGTCCAGCGGCCGCGGCCCGGGTCGGCGAGGGCGAGCAGGCAGGTCGCCGGGCGGGCGGACTCGTTGGCGGCGATGACGGTGTCGAGCTGACGCAGGATCCGGTGCGGCGGCAGGTCCATGCCCGCCACGTCGCGCAGGGTGGAGCGGTAGGTGCTCATGTCGACGGCCGCCTCGACGCCGTGGCCCATGACGTCGCCCATCACCAGCAGGGTCCGGCCGAACGGCAGCCGGACCGTCTCGTACCAGTCGCCGCCGACCACCGAGCTGGAGCCGGACGGCAGGTAGCGGGAGGCGAGTTCGAGGTTCTGGTGCGGGCTGCCGGGCTCGCTGAGCAGGGCCCGCTGGAGTTCGAGGGCGATGCCCTGGGAGCGGGTGTAGCGGCGGGCGTTGTCGATGCCGGTGGCGGCGCGGGCGGCGAGGTCGCCGATGAGGGCGGCCTCGTCCGGGGTGAAGCCGGGCGAGGCGGCGGTGCGGGCCAGGGTCAGCAGGCCGACCAGCCGGCCGCGGGCGGACAGCGGCACCGCGAGCAGCGAGGTCAGCCCGGCGGCCCGGTAGGCGGCCAGGGCGGCCGGATCGGGCGCGGCAACGGCGAGTTCCTCGTCCGCGAGCCCGTCCGCGAGCACCGCGACGCCGGCGGCCAGGGCGCGGGCGGCGGCCGATCCCTCCCGGTACCGCACGGACTCGCCGGGCCGGGCGGGCTCCGCCGCCGCCTCGCGCAGGCGCCCGGTGCAGTGGACGGCGGCACGGTGGAGCCGCAGCCCGCCGGTCCGGCCGGTGTGGGCGGTGGAGTCGGGCGGCAGGACGTCGACGGTCACCAGCTCGGCGAGCCGGGGCACGGCGAAGGCGGCCAGCTCGGCGCAGGTGGTGTCGACGTCGAGCGTGGTGCCGATCCGCTCGGCGGCCGCGTCCAGCAGCGCCAGCCGGGCCCGGGCCTGTGCCAGTTCGCGCCGCAGCTCCTGCTCCGGACCGGGGTCGTCCAGCACGACGACCACCACGCCGATGACGCGCCCGCCGGTCTCCAGCGGCCGGTAGCGGACCAGCAGGCCGGCCGGCACCGGGGCGCCCGCGCCGTTCGGCCCGCCGGTGGCATGCTCGCGGCCGCGGCCGTCGGCCAGGACGTGGCGCAGCGTGCCGGCCGCGCCCGCGAACGCCGTGCTCTCGACCGGCCGGCCGAGCAGGTCGGCCCGGCGCAGCCCGGTGGCGGTGGCGAATGCGGCGTTGACGTACTGCCAGCGCAGCCGGTCGTCCAGCAGCGCGACCCCGACCGGAGCGGCGGCGAGGACCTCGCGGAGCAGATCCGGGCTGTCACCCACCGTGACGGGCTCGCCGCTCGCGGCCGGGGCCGCCGCTGCCGCCGCCAGTGACCGGCTGTCCGGACCCGCGGGGGCGGCGCCCTCTCCTCCGTTGCCGTACCGGAACCGCATACGCCCATGATCACGCGCCGGGCCGCGGCGCGCCCAGAGACCGGCGAAACTTTGACTCGCCGGTAGTGATGTTGTAACCGGCTCGGGCTTCGCGGTGTCACCGGTTGGGGCCCGCGGCCGCCCCGGTTCAGGCCCCGTGCCCGGTGGGCGGCTGCTTCAGCTTGGCCCAGACGGTTTCCAGCGCGGCGATGTCCGCGTCGTCCAGCCGGTCGTCGAAGGCCTCGGCGAGCGCGGCGCGCCGGGTGGCGTCGGCCTCGGCGAAGAGCCGGCGGCCCTCGGCGGTGAGCGCGATGCGGACCGAGCGGGCGTCGGTGGGGGAGGGGGCGCGCTCGACCAGGCCGCGGGCCTGGAGCGAGTCGGCGACCCGGGAGACCTGGCTGCGGCTGAGCAGGGTCTTCGCGCCGAGGTCGGAGGCGGCGACCGGCTCGTCCTGGCCCTGCAGCCAGAGCATCACCTCGAACCAGGAGAGCGGCAGGTCGTGGGCCTTGGCCAGGGCCTGGTCGACGCGCGCGCTGAGGGTGGTGCCGGCCCAGACCAGGCCGTAGAAGGCGTGGTCGCGGGCGGTGAGGTCTCCCAGGGTGAGGTTTGTGCGCGCCATGCCCGGCACTCTACCTGTTTGCGTGTGCGCGCACATAGTGCCTATGGTGTGTGTGCACGCACATACCTGTCGCTTGGGAGCGCTCCGCATGACCACCACCCGCACCGTCCTGATCACCGGCACCTCCTCCGGCATCGGCCTCGCCGCCGCCGTGGCCGCCGCCCGCGCCGGCTACCACGTCGTCGCGACCATGCGCGACCCCGGCCGCTCCGACGCCCTGCGCGCGGCCGCCGCCGAGGCCGGCGTCGCCGACCTGGTCGAGGTCGCCCGGCTGGACGTCACCGACCCCGCCTCCGTCGCCGACTGCCTGGCCGGGGTTGTCGCCCGGCACGGCCGGCTCGACGCCGTGGTCAACAACGCGGGCGCCGGCTATGTCGGCACCATCGAACAGGACGGCCTCGACCCCGTCCGTGCCGCGATGGAGGTCAACTTCTTCGGCGTCGTCGACGTCACCCGGGCTGCGCTGCCGCACCTGCGGGCCACCGGCGGCCGGGTCGTCACCGTCACCAGCGTCGGCGGCGTCGTCGGCCAGCCCTTCAACGAGGCCTACTGCGCGGCCAAGTTCGCCGTCGAGGGCTTCATGGAGTCGCTCGCCCCGGTCGCCGCGACCGTCGGCGTCCACGTCACCGTGGTCGAACCGGGCGCCGTCGCCAGCGAGTTCGTCGCCAGCCAGGGCATCGACCTCCCCGCGCTGCTGACCGCCGCCGGCCCCTACGCCCCCGCGCTGAGCGTGTACGTCGAGCGCACCCGGGCCGCCTTCGACCAGGCCCAGACCTCCGCCGAGGCCGCCGAGACGGTGGTCGACGCCCTGACCGCCGAGCGGCCGCCGTTCCGGGTGCAGACCTCCGACCGGGCGCGCGCCTTCGTCGGTGCCAAGCTCGCCGACCTGGACGGCTCGGCCGTCCAGCAGGTCACCGGCGCCTGGGTCCGCTGACCGCGGCCGGCGGCGGGCTCGTCCCCGACGGTTCGACCGGCACGGTCGCCGCGATCGTCGCCCACGACGAACCGGCCGGGCGGAGCCTGTCGGCCGCGCCGTACCGGCTCACCGTCAACGGCTCGCTCCGGCCCGGCGGCTGACGCGACCGGGGCGGCGTCCCACCCCGTGGGCCACCTGCCCCGCAGCCCGGTGGCGGGGCCGGTCACCGGTCATACTTGGGCGGCGGCGCCCGAGCCCGAGCGCCGCCGCGCGCCGCCGACCACCGGGGCCCGCGGAGCACGCCCAGCCCGGAGGACCCGATGAGCCGCCACCTGCCGACCACCGTTCCGCCGGGCGGGGCGCCGGCGCAACCGTGGAACCGGCAGCGGCTGCGCAGCAACAACGAGTGGCTGCTGCTCGAACTGCTGCGCACCGGCGGCCCCTCCTCGCGCGCCCAGCTCGCCCGGGACACCGGCCTCTCCAAGCCCACCGTCTCCACCGCGCTCGCCGCGCTGGAACAGGCCGGACTGGCCCGGGAGGCCGGCCGCTTCGTACCCGAGCGAGGCCGCACCGCCGTGCTGTACGAGCCCGACCCGACCGCTGGCCACGTCCTCGGCGTGGACATCGGCCGGGCCCGGCTGCGCGTCGCGGTGGCCGACCTCGCCGGGCGGATCGTCGCCCGCCGGGACATCCCGAACAAGGGCCGCACCGCCAACGCGGTGGCCGACGCGGTGGTGGCCGCGGCCCGCGAGACCACCGCCGAGGCGGGCCTGGCCGCCGCCGAGATCGTCCACGCGGTGATCGGCACGCCCGGCGTCTGGGACGAGCAGCGGCGCGGCGTCCGGTACGCCACCAGCCTGCCCGGCTGGGGCAGACGCGGGCTGTTCGACCGGATCGGGGAGGGCCTGGAGACCGGGATCACCGTGGCCAACGACGCCAACCTCGCCGCCCTCGGCGAGTTCACCCTCGGCGCCGGCCGCGGCAGCCGGATGTTCGCCTACCTGCTGATCGGCACCGGCCTCGGCGTGGGCGTGCTGAAGGACGGCGAACTCCTCTCCGGTGCCCACGGCGCGGCCGGCGAGGTCGGCCTCGTGCCGCTGCCCGCCCGGCCCGACGGCGAACCGGGCGGGACGATCGAACAGGCGGCCGCGGCGGACGCGGTGGTCCGGACGGCACTGGAGCTCGGCATGCGCGGCCCGCTGACGGCCAAGCAGGTCTTCGACGCGGCCCGCTCCGGCGACCCCCTCGCCGCGGAGGCGGTGCGCCGCGAGGCCGAGCAGCTCGCCTATGCCGTCGCCGTCCTGTCGGCCGTGCTCGACCCGGACCTGGTCGTCCTCGGCGGCGGTCTCGGCAACAGCGCCGATCTGCTGCTGGAACCCCTGGAGCGCGCACTGCAGCGCCTCACCCCCCTGCGGCCGAAGCTCGCCCCGAGCGAGCTGGGCGAGGAGGCGGTCCTGCTGGGCGCCGTCGCGACGGCGCTGGAGACCGCCCGCCCCGAGGTCTTCGAACGGCGCTCGGCGCTGGTCGGCTGAGGCCTGTTCGGCGTTCTGACCAAGCGGGACGGGCGGCGTCCTCCCGAGCCGGGCGACCGCCCCTGCCTGCGGGAGGAGGGGCGGTCGGGGATCGGACGGGGTCCCCGCGTGTCCTTCTCGTCGCTACGGGCAGCTGACGACGGTGTCGCCGGGGGTGGTGGTGCAGGTGTCGAAGCCGGACCCGCCGTTGAGGACGTCGTTGCCGGGGCCGCCGTCGAGCGAGTCGTTGCCGAGGCCGCCGCTCAGGGTGTCGGTTCCCGGCCCGCCGATCAGGGTGTCGTTGCCGGCGCCGCCGTCGACCATGTCGTTCCCGGAACCGGCGTAGACGGTGTCGTTGCCGCCGCCCGCGCTGATGGAGTCGTTGCCGCCGAGGGCGCAGATCACGTCGTTGCCGCCGGTGCCGAAGAGGTTGTCGGCGTTGCTGGTGCCGATGATCGTGCAGCCGTGGCCGTTGTTCACGGTGGTGGTCGCGGTGGCGGTGTTGTTGGCGGGGACGGGGTCGGACTGGGTGGCGCTGACGGTGGCGGTGTCGGAGACGGTGCCCGTGGCCCTGGGTTCGACGGTGATGGTGACCGTGGCGGAGGCGCCGGCGGCGAGGGTGCCGAGGGCGCAACCGGCGCTGGTGGTGCAGGTGCCCTGGCTGGGCGTGGCCGACACCACGGTGGCGGGCCCGGTGAGGCTGTCGGTGAGGGTGACGCCGGTGGCGGGCGCGGTGCTGTTGTTGGTGACCGTCACCGTGTAGGAGGGGGTGTCGCCCACGCTGGCGGTGGTCGGCCCGGTCTTGGTGACCGACAGGTCCACCCCGGCGGGGGCGCTGTTCACGGTGGTGGTCGCGGTGGCGGTGTTGTTGGCGGGGACGGGGTCGGACTGGCTGGCGTTGACGGTGGCGGTGTCGGAGACGGTGCCCGCGGCCGTGGTGGCGACGGTGACGGTGACCGTGGCGGAGGCGCCGGCGGCGAGGGTGCCGAGGGCGCAACCGGCGCTGGTGGAGGCGGTGGTGCAGGTGCCCTGGCTGGGCGTGGCCGACACCACGGTGGCCGGCCCGGTGAGGCTGTCGGTGAGGGTGACGCCGGTGGCGGACGTGGTGCTGTTGTTGGTGACCGTCACCGTGTAGGCGGCCTGAGCGCCCTGGGTGACGGTGGCCGGTCCGGTCTTGGTGACCGAGAGGTCCACGCTGACCGGGGCCGTGCCACCACCCTCGTAGCGGGCCAACGCGAAGTCGTCGCCGCTGAAGCCCGCGGCGACGATCTTGCCGTCCGTCTGAAGTGCCACGCCGAGGGCGTGGTCGAGGCCGCCGCCGAAGTCGGTGGTCGCCTTGCCGTCACCGCTGAACCCGGTGTCCAGGCTGCCGTCGCTGTTGTAGCGGGCCAGCGCGAAGTCGCTGAAGTCCACGCCCACGGTGTCGCCGGCGGCGACGATCCGGCCGTCGGGCTGGACCGCCACCCCGTAGGCGATCTCGCTGCGCCCGAAGTCGGTGGTGACCTTGCCGTCGCTGCTGAAGGTGGTGTCGAGGCTGCCGTTGGTGTTGTAGCGGGCCAGCGCGAAATCGGTGCCGGTGTAGCCGGCGGTGACGATGCGTCCGTCGGACTGCAGGGCCACCGCGTGCCCGAACTCCACGTCACCGAAGTCGGTGGTGACCTTGCCGTCGGTGTCGAAGCCGGTGTCGGGGCTGCCGTCGGTGTTGTAACGGGCCAGCGCGAAGTCGTAGTTGCCGACGTTGTTGCCGGTGTAGCCGGCGGCGACGATCCGCCCGTCCGACTGCAGAGCCACCCCGCGCGCCGCGTCGGCCCCGCCGTTGAAGTCGGTGGTCACCTTGCCGCCGGCGCCGAAGCCGCCGTCCAGGCCGCCGGTGGCGGTGAGGCGGGCCAGCGCGAAGTCACCGGCCGTCGTGCCGGCGGCGACGATCTTCCCGTCGGTCTGCACCGCGACCCCGTAGGCGTCGTCGGCGCCGCCGCTGCCGAAGTCGACGAGCACCTTGCCGCCGGTGCCGAAGCCGCCGTCCAGGCTGCCGTCGGTGTTGTAGCGGGCCAGCGAGAACCAGCCGATCCCGCCCTCGGGCACCTCGCTGCGGCCGACCACGACGATCTTCCCGTCGCCCTGGACGGCCACCCCGCGGGCCTCGTCCGAGCCGCCGTTGAAGTCGGTGGTCACCTTGCCGCCGGTGCCGAACCCGCTGTCGAGGCTGCCGTCGGCGTTGTAGCGGGCCAGCGCGAAGTCGTCGAAGGCGCTGGCGTAGCCGACCGCGACGATCTTGCCGTCGGTCTGCACCGCCACGGCGCGCGCCTCGTCCGAGCCACCGCTGAAGTCCGTCGTGACCTTCCCGCCCGCGCCGAACCCGGCATCCAGGTCACCCGGTGCGGCCACCGCGACCGCGGGGAGGGACAGTGCGAGCACCAGGGCGGCGGCCGCCGTCACCCCGGCCCGGCCGGCCTGCGACCTGCGTCGGTGTGGCAAGGCTCGCCCGGACCCTGGTCGCGGACCGGAAATGGACAGGGGCATGGACATGCGGTCCACTCTGCCTCTCATCGTCATGCAGCCGGCCACAGCGTCCGGTGACCATCACGGCGGCGGTGTCTCCTCGCGGGTACCCCACGCACCCGCCGCCCCGGGCCGGACGTTCGGCTGACGAGCGCCCCGCCCCGGAGCGTTGGCCGCCATGCTTCTGGCCGCCGTTGCCGCGGCTCCCCACGGCCGGGCCACGCTGCGCCCACTGGCGGCCGGATTCCACCCGCACGAGTGAGGACCGCCCACGGCCCGGAGCAGCGGACCCGGCGTCAGGGCCCGCTGCTCCGGGCCCCGTGTGGTGGATCCTGGAGGACGGCCGCGAGAAGGTTGGTGACCAGGGGGCTCCGGTCGTTCCTGCGCCAGGCGACGGCGACTCGGGTGCGGGCCGTGTCGGGCTCGATCCTGCGGAAGGCCACGCCCTTGAGTCTGATCCGCCGGATGCCGGCCGGGGCCAGGGAGACACCAAGTCCGGTTTCCACCAGCGCGCAGACGGTCTGCCATTCGGTCGCGTGCTGGGCCACCCGGGGCGAGAAGCCGGCGGCGACGCACAGACCGGTGATCTGGTCGTAGAGCCGCGGGCCGACCTCGCGGGGCAGGAGGACGAACGGCGAGTCCGCCAGCCGGGCGACGCGGACGGTTCGCTGGGACGCCAGGGGGTGCGCGGAGGGCAGGACGGCCACGAAGCTCTCCGTCAGGACGGTCTCGAAGCCCAACTCTCGCTCCTCGTCAGGTGGTTCGCGCAGCAGTCCGATGTCGATGCTCCCCTCGTGCAGGGCGCGGATCTGCGGCGCGGTGGTCATCTCGCGGATGTCCAGGTGCACACCGGGGAACCGCTCCCGGTAGGTGCGCAGCAGGCCGGGCAGGACGGTGAGGGCGAGGGAGGCGGCGAAGCCGATCCGGAGCAGGCCGGCCTTCCCGCTGCCGGCGGCCCGCGCCGCCGCCAGCCCGTCGGCGAGGTCCGTGAGGGCCCGCTGGGCGGCGGGCAGGAGTTGACGGCCCGCCGCGGTGAGGGCGATGCGCCCCGGTTCCCGGCTGAACAGCGGGTGGCCGACCTTGTCCTCAAGACGGCGGATCTGCTGGCTCAGGGGCGGCTGCGCGATGCCCAGGCGCGCGGCCGCATGGCCGAAGTGGAGTTCCTCGGCGAGAACGGTGAAGGCGTGCAGCTGCGGCAGGGGAAGTTCGGGGCGCTCCATACGCCCAGGGATATCAGACGATGGCCGTGGGTGTATTGGACGTATCAGTGCAGGCCTCCTAGCGTTCGGCGCATGACAGAGCGACGTGCGATCCTCAGCGGTTCGACCTTCGAGGAACAGATCGGCTACGCCCGCGCCGTGGTCGACGGCGACTGGGTGCACGTGTCCGGCACCACCGGATTCGACTACGCCACCATGACGATCTCCGACGAGGTGGTGGAGCAGGCCGAGCAGTGCCTGCGCAACATCGGAGCGGCACTCGCCGAAGCGGGGTGCGGATTCGCCGATGTCGTGCGGGTGCGGTATCTGCTGCCCGAGCGGGAGGACTTCGAGCCCTGCTGGCCGGTCCTGCGCCGCTGTTTCGGAGACATCAGGCCGGCGGCGACGATGCTCGTGTGCGGCCTCGCCGATCCCCGCATGAGGATCGAGATCGAGGTGTACGCCCGGCGTGCCCTCCGGAAGGCCTGAAACTCCGCAGGAGTATCCGCGCCCGGCATTTGACCACCGGCCCTCTGATCGTGCCCGCCCCACCAAGCCGTCCGGACCGTCAGAAAGCCCCTGTGAGGCCGGGTAAGGTCGGACGAGGCGGGCCGGCGATCGGAAGGAAGTGCCCGATCGGGTGCGAAGTGGTGCCCTCTTCCCTGCCCTTGTGGACCTCCCGGGACCGCGGCGGCGCCGGTAGACATGCATCCTTGGGCCGGCCTGAGGACACCGCCATGCGGTGGCACCCGCCGGACGCCGCGATCGAGGTGGGAACCGGTGGGCCAGGTCCGGTTGTCCTGGGGACGGGGGCCTCGGCCCGAAAGGCCGTGCGACAGCCCGCAGACTCTCTGCGAGGCGGTGGCCGGATTCGCGACGAGCCCTTCCCCTTTTCCAGCGCGCACCACAGGGGGCGTCGCGCCGACCCGAATGGAGTCCGATGTCCGACATAACCGCCGAGGAGCCGCGCCGAGGTGCGGCCGACCCGACGGTCTTGGCTCTGACCGCGATATCCGCAGTGATGGCCGCGCTCTTGGTCAGAATCCTCCTGCTGGACAGCGAGTCGTCGGACTACTACTACTTCCTCGGCCCCTGGTACCAGTACATCGCGGATCACGGCGGGTTCGGCGCCCTCAGCAACGCGGATTTCTCGGACTACAACGTCCCGTACCTCTACCTCATGGCCGCGCTCACCTACCTGCCGGTGCCGGCGCTGGCGGGCATCAAGTGGATCTCGATCCTGTTCGACCTGGCGCTGGCGTCCTACGCGTTCCGCATCGTCGCCCTGCGGCGGCCGCAGCGGCCCGGGTACGCCGTCGGTGCGGCGGTGGTCGTCCTCTTCCTGCCCACGGTCGTGACCAACAGCGGCTGGTGGGGCCAGGCCGACGCGATCTTCACGACCTTCCTGGTCGGCGGCGTCTACCACGTGCTCCGCGACCGGCCCTGGTGGGCGTGCGCGTTCTTCGGGATCGCGCTGGCGTTCAAGCTCCAGGCGGTCTTCCTTTTCCCGCTCCTGCTGGTGCTGGTCCTGGTGAAGCGGATCCCCTGGTCGAGCCTGCTGGCCGTCCCGGCGGCGTATGTGGCGCTCGACGTCCCCGCCTTCCTGCTCGGCGCCGACCCGTGGCAGCTGCTGACGGTGTACACCCGGCAGCCGGACACGTACAAGCAGCTCACGCTCAACGCGCCGTCCGTCTACCAGTTCGTCTCCGTGCCGCAGGCTGATGAGGATGCCGTTCGGGGCGCCGGCGTCCTGGTCGCGGGCGCGGTGGTGCTGGTACTGGTCGGGCTGGCGGTGTGGTCCGTCCGGCGGGCCGGCGGTGCGGCGGGCCGGGACGGGAGGCCGGCGCTCACGGACACCAAGGTCCTGCTGCTGGCCACCGCCTCCGCGATCGCGGTGCCGTTCCTGCTGCCGTCCATGCACGAGCGCTACTTCTACGTCGCCGACGTGCTCAGTGTGATCGTCGCCTTCCAGCGGCCCCGGCAACTCTGGTACGTGCCGGTCCTGGTGCAGTTGTCGTCCCTCGGCAGCTACCTCAAGTTCATCGCCCCCGACGTGTCGCCCTACCTGTCGATGCCGGCTCACGGCGTGCTGATGCTGCTGGCATTGATGGCCGTACTCCGGGCCACGGCCGTGGAGTTCAGGGGCTCGCCCGCGTCGCCCGTCGGCCGCGCCCAGGAGTGGGCCCAGAGCTGACCCTCAACGCCTCCCCGGCGTCATCGCGGCCGTCCCGGCCGGCCCCTCGCGAAGGGTGCCGGCCGGGACGCGGACGTTCACCGGGCGAGGGACGGGTCGTCGCCACGGGCAGCTGACGACGGTGTCGCCGCGTGTCCGCTACGCGAAATCGCCCAGCTCTCCCGGGCTGAAGGTGTCCGCTACGCGAAATCGGCTGTCCTCATACGCCGTTCCTGTCAGACCTCTTGAGGATCTAGCGTGATCAGGGCGGCAGCCCCGGTGCACAGGTGCTTTCTCCGCAGCTGACATCCATGCCTGATTCCAGGGAGTCCTCATGTCCTCGACTGCGACGACTGCGCGCGGTTCAACGCCGGTCGACGTCGCGCCACGCCGACCCGGGCTGGTGCTGTTCATGGTCTGCGTCGCGATCTTCATGCTGATGCTCGACGCAATGGTCGTCTCCGCCGCGCTCGGCGAGATCCGCTCGGACTTCGACGCCTCCATCGACGGGCTGCAGTGGGTTGTCGACGCCTACTCGATCCCGCTGGCCGGCGTTCTGCTGACCTTCGCCACGCTCGGCGACCGGTTCGGACGCAGGCGTATGTACGTGGCCGGCATGCTCGTGTTCACCGCTTCGTCGCTGGCGATGACGCTGGCGGGCAGCATCGTGCAGCTCGACGTCCTACGGGTGGTGCAGGGCATCGGCGCCGCCATGCTGTTCGCCACCGCGCTGCCGCTGCTGGCGGTCGCGTTCCCCGAGACCGGGGCCCGGGCGAAGGCGATCGGCATCTACGGGGCCGTCATGGCGAGCGCGACCGTCCTCGGCCCGGTCATCGGCGGTGCGCTGGTCACTCAGTTCGGCTGGCGCTCGATCTTCCTCATCAACGTGCCGATCGGCATCGCCATCACCGTGCTGGCCGCGCTGAAGATGCCCGAGACGGCGAGTACCCCGGACCACCGCGCCGACTGGCTGGGTTCGCTGCTGCTCACCGGGGGCCTCGTGGCCGGCGTGTTCGCCCTGACGCGGAGTCACGCGCTCGGCTGGACGTCGGGGACGGTCATCTCCCTGATCGTCATCGGGGTCGTCCTGCTGATCGCATTCCTGGTCTGGCAGACGCGGGCCAAGTACCCGCTCTTCGACATCTCGATGGCGAAGAAGCCCGGCTTCACCGGCACCGCGATCGTGTCGATCGCGCACATGGCCACACTGATGGCCGCGGCCACCTACCTGGCGCTGTTCCTGATGGGCGCGCTCGGCTGCACGCCGTTGGAGATGGGCCTGCGGTTGCTGCCGATCAGCCTCTGCGCGATGATCGCCGCACCCGTGACCGCCATCTTCGCCAAGCGTGTGTCGATCGGGGTCGGGCTGACGGGCACGATGGTGTTGGTGACCGCGGGCATGTACCTGTTGGGCAACTTCGGTCACGACGACAGCTGGATCCACTTCCTGCCCGGCATGATCATCGGTGGTGTGGGCATCGGCGCGCTCACCGCGCTCAACCAGGCCGCGTCGCTGACCTTCGCCTCGCAGGAGAACGCGGGTATGGCCAGTGCCACCTTCGGCACCCTGCGGCAGGTCGGCATGGCCATGGGTATTGCCGGGCTCGGTGCGATCTTCAGCCACGTCGCCGAGGACAAGGCGGAGTCCGGGCTCGCGGCGGTCCCCGGGGTCGGCGCGGTGCCGCAGGAGCTGAAGGAACAGTTCGTCCACCAGGTCGGGTCCGGGGCCGGACATGAGGTGGTCGAGGCGGTGCCGTCGCAGTTCCACGACGCCGTGCCCGCGCTGACCCGCGTCGCCGACAGCGCATCGATCGACGCGCTGAACTCCATGACGACCCTGGGCGCGGTCATCGGTGCGGTCTCCGTGGTGATCGCGGCAATCGCCTTCGCCATCGACCGCGGCCGGGTCAGCCGGCAGTAGCAGGCGTCTGAACAGGAGTCGGAGCCGGCGCCTGTGTGATCGCGGATGTGGCACCACTCCCGCTGAAGTACGCGGCGGGAGTGGTGCCCACTTCCCGTCGGAACGCGGTGATGAAGGCGCTGGCGCTCTGGTAGCCGACCGCGCGGGCGACCCGGGAGATCGGCTGTCCCATGCCCAGCATGGGCAGCGCCGCGTTGAGCCGTTCGTTGGTCCGCCAACTGCTGAAGCTCACCCCGGTCTCGGCGCGGAACCGGCGCGAGAGGGTGCGCGGCGACGCGCCGACCTCCCGGCCCCACTCCTCCAGATCCCGGGGGTCGGCGGGGTCCTGCTTGATGGCGAGCGCGACCCGGAGGGCCAGGGGATCGGTGGGGAGGATGGTCGGGATCGTGGCGACCGACATGGGCTTCATCAGGTCCCACAGCACGGCCGTGACCCGGGCACGATGCTCCACGGCGCCTCCGCCGAGTTCCACGAGGTGGGACAGCAGCGGTCCGACCAGTCCGGTGGCGTCGATGACGGTCGGGGCTTTCCAGCGCAGCGGGCAGTCGTCCGGCTCGAAGTACAGCGAAAACATCGCGGAGGAGGAGCTTGGGACGACGGCGTGGTCCACACCGCCGGGTATCCACAATGCGCGCGAACGCTGGACCACCCAGCGCAAGTTGTCGACCTCGATCGTGAGCGGGCCGCTCGGCGCCCAAGTCAGCTGATGCTGAGGGTGTTCATGGGCGGGGATGTTGGTTCCCGGCTCGAGCGCGACGACCATGCTCGCGACGGCGAAGGCCGGACAATCGACAGTGAAGTGCGTTTCACCGATCACAGCCCCAACTCTACTTGTGGCTCAACGGATGACCGCCGGCGGTGGGAACACTTCCACGAGGAGGGCGATCATCTCCCTCTTCCTCCTCGACATCACCAGGAACCACGACGTGTTCGGACGCCTCTTCAGGATGCGCAATGACGCCAACGTCCGGCCCCTGGCCGCTGAATGCGGGCTGCCCGCCGACGTGTCGGAGACCGTCCGGTCCGAAACGTCCGGTTGATCGTCCGGTTCGGTAACTTCGCGGTCGGCCCGGCGAGCTGGTGCCACGTCAAACGACGTTTGCCCTGCGATGTCTGTGTGATACCTTCGGCGTCGCCGTGCACTACTGCATACCCAAGGAGGTGAGACCGATCAACGCTGTCACAGGTCGGGGCTCCCTCCCTTGCATGGTCTAGGGAGCGCCCGCAAAGGCATCCCGAAAGGCTTTGCAACGCTATGCGCTTCACCTCCATCTCCGAGACGTCGTCGGACGGCGTCACCGAGCAGCTGTTCACCATCGGTGAGATTCCCGGTGTGCTGTGGACGCCGGAACACGCAGTGGACCCCCGCCCCCTGATCCTGATGGGGCACGGCGGCGGGCAGCACAAGAAGGCCCCCGGTATCCAGGCCCGCGCGGCCCACTTCGTCACCGAAGGCGGCTATGCCGTCGCCGCGATCGACGCGCCGAACCACGGCGACCGGCCGAAGGGCGAGGAGTTCGTCCGGGTCACGACCGAGATGCGGGCCCGGATGGTCGCCGGCGAGGACCCGACCGCGCTGGTCGCCGGCCTGCACGACCTCCTGGCCGGCCAGGTCGTCGCCGACTGGCAGGCGGTCATCACCGCGGTCCAGGAACTCGACCACGTGGGAGCCGGCCCGGTCGGCTACTGGGGCATGTCGATGGGCTGCGGCCTCGGTCTGCCGCTGCTCGCCGCGGAACCCCGGATCCGCGCGGCCGTCCTGGGCCTGCTCGGCGTACACGGGCTGGCCGACACCGCAGCCAAGGTCACCGCCCCGGTGCAGTTTCTGCTCCAGTGGGACGACCACCTGGTCCCGCGGGCCCAGGGCCTGGCTCTGTTCGACGCCCTGGCGTCGACCGAGAAGACACTGCACGCCAACCCCGGCAAGCACGGGGAGATCCCCGCGTTCGAGACGGACAGCTCGCTGCAGTTCTTCGCACGGCAGCTCGGTTAGGGCCGCGGCCCCACGGTGACCGGGGCACCCGGCTGCCCCGCGCCGATGCGGCGGGGGGCAGCCGGACGTCGCACTGCGACAGTGGCCCCGCGGGGCACTTCGGATTGCCCCTTCGGGCTGTTCCGGCGCGAACTGGAGTCGTCATGGCGGCATGTCGTCGACCCGGCGTCGGAGGGGGCAGCAGGATAATCGCGCGGCCCGGCCGGACAAATTCGCGGGTGATTTCCACCACCCGCCCCGGTCGGTCCGGGTTTGCCCCGCCCGACCCCGGGCCCGCGCCCGGCAGGACAGTTGGCGCCATCGGCCGGACAAGGGCGAACGACGGGGCGCTGCCTCGGTCTCAAGGACGCGTCGAGCGCCCCGGCGGAGCGGGTGGGCGACGGGCCGCCCGAAGTCGGCCGCGGGGATTCCCGGGCGTACGCAACCTTTCGCCCCACTCGCGGCATCCAAGTGATGTCAGGGCCGTGAGAGGGAGGGACGCCGTACGCGAAGCCACGGACGCACGGGTGAGCAGCAGGTGAGCAGCAGGGGCCGGCGTGCATTCGCCGTCGACGGATTCCTCCACAGGATTCCTCCGGGTCCATGTCGCTGACCGGGGATGAATTGGTTGCAGGCAGCCCGCATTTCCGGCACGTCCATTGAGTACGTATACGACTTGATGTTCCGGGATCGACTTCCCATGTCTGTTGCACAGCTGTGACAGCCCCGTGTGACAAACCGTTCGATCCGCGGGGTGCGAAGGCTAGCATTTCGACATGGAATCGAATCTCCCCCCGATATGGAATTCATCCGATAGCGCGGCTCCCCGCCCGTCTCGCAATTCGCCGCTTCGGCTGGCCCGCTACGGGGCGACCTTCCTGGGTGTGAGCGTGGTGTCCGGCGCACTGCTCGCCGGCATGGCCCTGCCCGCCGCCGGGGCGCTCGGACTGGCCGCGAAGGAGACCGCGGAGGGGTTCGACGACATTCCGGACGACTTCAAGACCCCGCCGCTGACCCAGGCCACCCAGATCTTCGACGCCAAGGGCGGGCTGATCGCCAAGGTCTACGAGCGCGACCGCACGGTGCTCGCCGCCGACCAGATGTCGCCGTTCATGCGGCAGGCGCAGGTCGACATCGAGGACGCCCGCTTCTACGAGCACGGCGCCGTCGACCTCAAGGGCGTGCTCCGCGCGATCGGCAAGAACGCGGAGAGCGGCACCGCCTCGCAGGGCGCCTCGACGCTGACCCAGCAGTACGTGAAGAACGTCAACGTCGAGCAGGCCGGCGAGGACCAGGCCGCCGTCCGCGAGGCCCAGCGCAAGACCCTCGGTCGCAAGATCCAGGAGCTGAAGGTCTCGATCAAGCTGGAGGAGGAGCTGACCAAGGAGCAGATCCTCACCAACTACCTCAACATCACGTACTACGGGAACGGCGCCTACGGCGTGGAGGCCGCCTCCCAGCGGTACTTCAGCAAGAGCAACAAGGATCTGACCATCGCCGAGGCCGCCACGCTGGCCGGGCTGGTGCAGAACCCGTCGGCCTACGATCCGAAGCTGCACCCGCAGGCCGCGCAGAACCGCCGTGACGTGGTGATCGACAAGCTGCTGGAGAACAAGCACATCACCGCGGACCAGGCCAAGGAGGCCAAGGCCGCCCCGCTGGGCCTGAAGTACAAGGAGCCGCAGCACGGCTGCATCACCGCCAACGCCGGGATGGGCTTCTTCTGCGACTACGTGCGCCATGTGGTCAAGCAGGACCCGGTGTTCGGCAAGACCGCCGCCGACCGGAAGAAGTTCTGGGACCAGGGCGGCTTGAACATCTACACCACCCTCGACCCCGCCAAGCAGGCCGCCGCCCAGAGCGCTGTGAGCGACAACGTGCGGATCACCGACAGCGTCTCGGCCGCCGCCACCATGGTCGAGCCGGGCAGCGGCAAGATATTGGCGATGGCCCAGACCCGCCCGTACGGCCTTGCGACGAGCAAGAACGAGACCGTCGTCAACCTCAACGTCGACGCGGCGATGGGCGGCGGCAACGGCTTCCAGCCCGGGTCCACGTTCAAGCCGGTCGTCGCGGCCGCGGCGCTGGAGGCGGGGCTGCCGGCGACCCGGGAGTACTCGTCCCCGAACAGGCTCGAGTACCCGACGATGAAGACCTGCGAGGGGACCTGGAGGAACGAGGCCAGGCCCAAGGCGGTGGTGCCCAACGAATCCGCGAACGAGAAGGGCCCGTACCAGCTGAAGCAGGCGATGGCGCTCTCGGTCAACACCTACTTCGTGCAGATGGAGCAGGAGATCGGCCTCTGCTCGGTCAAGCAGATGGCCAACAAGCTCGGCGTCACCGCCAAGGCCAGCGGCAAGCCCCTGGAGGAGGTCCCCGCGATGGCCCTGGGCGTCGAGGAGATGAGCCCGCTGACCATGGCCAACGTCTACGCGACCTTCGCCGCCCAAGGCACGCACTGCGCCCCGATCGCTATCAACAAGATCACCACGGTGGACGGCAAGGACGTCCCCACCCCGGCCGGCCGCTGCGAGAAGGCGTTCTCCGAGCAGACGGCGCAAGCGATCAACACGATCCTGAACGGCGTGACCGAGAACAACGGCACCGGCGCGGCGCTCAGCCTGGAGGGCGGCCGACAGATCGCCGGCAAGACCGGCACCTCGGACCACAAGAAGGCCGCCTGGTTCAACGGCTACACCCCGCAACTCGCCACCGCCGTCTGGCTCGGCGGCCCCGACGGCGGCGTCGAGATGCGCGGCATCACCATCAACGGGAAGTACCGCACCGAGGTGTTCGGCGCCGACGGCCCCGGACCGATCTGGCGGGACGCCATGAACAAGGCCCTGCGAGGCACGCCCCAGCAGTCCCTGCCGATGGCCGACATCCCCGACCCGGCCCCCAAGACCGACCCGACCTCCACCGAGACCGGTACGGGCTCGCCGGCCACCACCCCGCCCACCACCCCGCCCGCCACGCAGCACTGACAGCGGTGACCCCCGGGGCCGCCGGCGGCGGCGCCGCTGTCCGCGGTCCGGGGTCCGGGGACCGGTCCCGCGCGGGCTGTCCCCGCCAGGCCCCGGGGGCCCGGCCCCCCGCTGGGAGGGGAGGGGGGGGGGGGGCACACAAGCCAAGGACAAGGCCTTCCTGAAGGCGCCCACTGAAGTGCCC